>DATLQW010000112.1:0-14999 GCA_035535035.1 Acetobacteraceae bacterium | reverse complement strand
GTATCGTCATCGTCGGCGGGCATGGCAGATTCTGTCCGGGTGCCTGGGTTGGTGTCAGCACCCAATCTCTAGGCGATTCCAGACACTTGTACCATGCCCGTCAGCGAATCCCTGCTATGCGGTGAATAAGATGGGCTAGGCCGCCTACGATCACAAACCCATGCGGTATCGTCGTTCCTGCGCGGTCGTCGACGGTGAGATCGTCAAGCGTGTGAGTCTCGTCTATCTTGCACGTGGCCTGCAGTGCCTTGACGTGGTCTCTGTAGAGAGAGAGAGAGAGAGAGAGAGAGAGAGAGAGAGAGGAGACACTGCGTCGTGGCGGCCGCACTGAGCTCAGCGAAAGAAGCATCGTTGGGCTGTCCGCACTCCGGCAGCCGGAACCGGAGCCAATTCCGGTGCAGCGCAAACAATGCCGCACGCTGATCGGTTGGAAGCTCCGCCAACCGCCGTCGCAGAACCTCTCCCACCTCGTCGTCCACGCGAGAGAGGGCGGCATTGCTGCACAGGAGCTGTTCAAGCGGCGTGTGCGCCCGATGACAGTCGAAGCTCGCAGCACTCGCAGCGCTCGGCAAGAGCAGCAGGAGGAGGTACGGAACGAGCCACCGTGCAGCGAGAGCTATCGCGCCAATATGGCGGACATACCGCAGGCTGTCGGCTAAACAACGCCGGGCTCGAATGAACCAACGGCTGTACATCGCTATTTCAACCTTGCGTCGATCATTGTCTGCGACAGCTCCGTAGCCTGAGCGCTTGAGGCCGGTGCCATTGCCTGCCCTAGGGCAAACACGATACCGAGCAGGCGGAGAAGACGTAGTTCTAACCGATGGGACATGTTTCGCTCTCGAGCACGGGTCATACAGGCGATCAGTGACGCATCGTGACAACCAAACTCCGGTGTTAGCCGTCGGAAGCGGCAGGCACCAGGGTTCTGGACTGGAGAGCCAATGAATGCAGCAACGGCCCCACTCTGCAACGCAGTGGTTCCGCGTTCGGGTCGCTTGGCGCCCGTCCCATTGCCAACACGAGGTTATGTGCAACAGGCTGATGCGATCCTGGCCGTTGACGTTATTGTCAAGATGCGGTGACGAAAATCGGCCGGCGCATGAGTGCGCAATCAATCGCGCTACCGCGGTGCGGTGTTAGGTTGGGTAGCGGCCCGGCGGGCAATCGCCGCCGCGCAGGTCCGGCGAACTGTTCATGATCCCCGGTCGGGTTGGTCATGGCCGCGATGCGGCCAGCGACCAGTTCCCACAAAGAGTCGTCCCGCTGCGCATCGAGGCGCGCGTCGAACTCCACGATGGTAACCAGCGGATAGGTCAGCATTGCCCGCGCCATCACTCCCCCGATCACCCCCAGCCGCGCGCCAGCTTGCGAACCGTGGTGGAGGCGTTGCGTCTGCCCTCGCCGGCATAGTCTTCGTGCCACTCCTCGATCTTCGCCGGATCGTAGAGGTAGTTCACCATCAGCGTGGCGCTCTCCTTGGCGCCCTTCTCCGACGTGTCGCCCAGCATGTTGATCCGCTCGACGCGCGCGCCGTTGGACAGGTGGAAATGCCCCACCGGATCGCGCGCCCGCCGCTTGTTGCCCGGCGCGCTTTCCGCCAGCAGATAGCGCGCGCCCAGCCGCACCAGCACCGGTTCGGCGGTCTTGCGCAACCCGGCCTCGCGCCACCAGCCGCGCCTCGCCAGGATCGCTGCCAGCGCCGCGGCACCGGTCTCCGCCGGCATCGCCGAGCCAAGACTCGCCGCTTCGTCCGCCGACAGCAGGTCCGGCCCGTCGGCCGCCAGCTTCTCGTCGAGCCAGCGGCGGAACCCGGGTAGCGGCGACAGCGTCGCGAACGTCCGGAGGTTGCGGAACTCCGCCGACAGCACCTCCACCACGCGCTTGATCAGGAAATTGCCGAAGCTGATCCCCGCCAGCCCGAGCTGACAATTGCTGATCGAGTAGAAGATCGCGGTATCCGCCTCGCGCGGCTCCTGCACCGGCGCCTTCTCGTCGAGCAGATTTTGCACGCTGCCGGACAGGCCTTTCACCAGGGCGACCTCGACGAAGATCAGCGGCTCGCCGGGCATGCGCGGATGGAAAAACGCATAGCAGCGGCGGTCGGAATCCAGCCGGTTCTTCAGGTCGCGCCAGGAGCGGATGGCGTGCACCGCCTCGTAATCGACCAGTTTCTCCAGCAGCGCCGCCGGGCTGTTCCAGTCGATGCGCGCCAGTTCGAGGAAGCCGATGTCGAACCAGGCTGAGAGCAGCCCGCGCAGGTCGGCTTCCAGGGCGGCCAGCAGGCGGTCATCCTTGCGGATCTTCAGCACGAGGGCGCGCATGTCCACCAGGAACTTGCGGCCGTCCGGAATCGAGGTGAACTGGGTCAGCAGCTTCAACCGCGGCGGCTCCAGCGCCTGACGCAGCGCGGCGGTTGCGATGGCGCGGTCGGCCGGGTCGGCGGCCTTCTGCACGTCGGCATAGGCGTGGGCAACGGC
This sequence comes from Acetobacteraceae bacterium, assembly GCA_035535035.1. Taxonomy (GTDB): domain Bacteria; phylum Pseudomonadota; class Alphaproteobacteria; order Acetobacterales; family Acetobacteraceae; genus JASHVB01. The sequence goes on along the minus strand of DATLQW010000112.1, from coordinate 12,519 downwards.
ATCCGCGTCGGAATCGAAACCGGCGAGCGTGCGCAGGAAGTGCTTGCGTCCCGCCTCGTCCAGCCCCTGGTAGGTCTGCGCCAGCTTCGCCGAGCGGTTGCGCGCGCTGACCTCGCCACCGCGCCCGCCGAGGGCCGCGCGCATCTGGGCCTCGAGCGACTCGTCCGGCTCGCCGGCCACGCTGGCCGCCATGTCGCGCCAGACCGTCGTGATCCGGCGGATCGCGCGATCCAGCAGGCCCGTCGTGACGACGTCACTCATGCGGACGGCACTCCCATGCGGCGGCCGGATGATAGGCCATGCGAGGCAAAAATGGACCGGGGGATCGTCGCCGCAAACGCGCCGGCCAGTGCGGGCAACAGGTCTTCCGCCACCATGCCGGGGCCGGCCAGCACCGCGGCGTGGCCATGCAGCCAGGCGCCGGCCGCGGCAGCGTCCCAGGCCGGCATGCCCTGGGCGAGCAAGCCGGCGATGATCCCGGCGAGCACGTCGCCGGCGCCGGCGGTGGCGAGCCAGGGCGGCGCCGAGGCGTTGATCGCCGCCCGTCCGTCCGGTGCCGCGATGATCGTGTCGGCGCCCTTCAGCAGCACGACCGCACCCGTGCGAACCGCGGCGGCGCACGCGGCCCGCAGCCGGTCGCCGGGCGCGCCGAACACACGGGCGAATTCTCCCGCGTGCGGCGTCAGCACGACGGCGCCACGGAACGCGTCGGGGTCGCCGGCAAAGGCCGAGAAAGCGTCGGCGTCCGCTACCACGGTTCGCCGCGCCGCGATCAGCGCCGGCAGTGCGGTCCGTGCGGCGTCCTCGCCAAGCCCCGGGCCGCAAACCCAGACCTGGCGGCGTGCATCCTGCAGCAGATCGGCCAGCGGTGCCTCGTTGACCACCAGGCCGGGCGAGCCGGCGCGATACACGCCACCGCCGCCGCGCGCGGCGATGGTCGCCATGCCGGCCCCGGCACGCCGCGCCGCGTCGGCGGCCAGCCGTGCCGCGCCGGTCATCGCGCCGCTGCCCAGCACGGTGACATGACCACGCGCGTATTTGTGCACCGCCGGCCCCAGGCGCGGGAGCGGCCAGAGTTCCGGCAGGTTGGCGAAGGTTTTCCCCCGCACCTGATCGAGCGCCGCTGCCGGCAGGCCGATATCGGACAGCACGATGGCGCCGCAGCGTTCGCGTCCGGGCAGCAGCAGGTGGCCCGGTTTCAGCCGGAAGAACGTGACGGTCAGCACCGCCTGTGGGGCGAAGCCGCGGACCGCGCCGGTGCCGCCGTCCAGCCCGCTCGGCACATCGACCGCAACGACGCGATGCGATGCGCGTAGCGTGTCCGCCACCAACCCATCGACGTCGCGCGCCAGGCCGGCGCCGAACACCGCGTCGATCGTCAGGCTGGCACGGGCTGCCTCGGCCGGGGTGAAGGGCACCGTGGGGCCGTGCCATTGCGCGGCGGCCCAGGCGGCATCGGATCCGGCGCGCGGCGGCGCCAGGGCCGCCACCGTCACCGGCCAGCCCTGCTGCGCCAGCAGCCGCGCGGCGATGTAGCCGTCGCCGCCGTTATTGCCCGGGCCGCACAGCACCAGCGTGCGGCACGGCCGGAAGCGGACACGGATGGCCCGTGCCACGGCCCGCCCGGCATTCGCCATCAGCACCTTGCCGGGCACGCCCAGGCCGGGCGAGGCGGCGTCGGCCTGCGCCATCTCCTGCGGGGTCAGCAATTCAGGCCGGCCGGCCAGCGTGTGCAGCCAAGCGGTGTCGAAGCTCATGGCGGTGCGTCCGACTGAATCTGGGGCGGACGATCCTGGGGGCTGCGCGCGCGTGACCGCAAGGCCGGGGAGGGGCACTCGCCCCGCCGGGTGAACTGATGCGGTGGCACGGTCGGTCGCCGGAAGACGTCGTGAGGGCGCCATGCGACCGTGCGCGACGGTCTGCGATCGTGTGCGACCTTAGCTGAACGAATGACCGCGAAGCCCTCCGTGCCAATGAAGGTGAGACACCAGACCCCCGGGAATTTACACTTGAGGGTGCGGAAGGATTATCTTGCCCATGCTGATGCCCGGATTAAGCTGAAGAGGCTGTATCCCTCATTATGAGCGACTCAGGGCATTAGCGTTCCAGCGGATCGCGATCACCGTGCCGGCCAAAAACAAGGTCGGCGGCGTTGCCTTTGATGACGGTGGCAACGTCTATGTGATCTTCCAGGATGGAACCGGCAAAAGGGGACAGGGGACGATTCAAAAATGCGGCGTGACAGTGGGCCCGCCGCCGTCGCTTTCGGCCGGCGCGATCTTCGCGACGATCACGGATGACACACCGGAGTTTTGCGTGTGGGTTGCAGACAGCCACTGGACCAGCCAATGATCGCGCGGGCCGATATCATTACGATATCATCTGCCGTCGCTCGCCACGGCGGATCCTACGCCGCCGCCGGCAACGCCCGCGGCCGTCCCGTCTCGTCCACCGCCACCAGCACGAACTCCGCGGCGGTGACGCGGGTGCGATCGCCCTGGCCACGGCGGAGCACCCAGGTTTCCACCGCCAGTGTGATCGAGCTGCGGCCGGTGCGCACGATGTCGGTATAGACGCAGACCACGTCGCCGACTTTCACCGGCTGGATGAAGCTGAGATTGGACACCGCCGCGGTGGCGACACGGCCGCGCGCCAGGGTTCCGGCGGCAACCCCCGCCGCCAGGTCCATCAGCGACATGATCCAGCCACCGAAGATGTCCCCGGCTGGATTGGTGTCGGCCGGCATTGCCACGGTGCGAAGTGAAAGCTCGCCGCGGGGCTGCTGGTGTTCGGTGGACATGCGGGATCTCCCCTGCCGGGTTTTGGCTGTGCTTGCAGCCGGCACGGCCCCAACCGGGCCTCCGGCTGCGCCAAGCATGCCAGAAACACGGTGCAAAAGCGCGCCGCATTGTTATGCCGGACGCGGTCGCGGAGGTGCCCACGGCGTTCCTGCCGCTCGCCGGCAACGCCGGCATCGTGATAGGCTGATCGGGTGTGCTGTGATGGCAGAGGTGGGACATGACGGAGCAAGCGGCGCTGCGCGCGGTGCTTGACCAGCCCGACGACGACGCCCCCCGGCTCGCCTATGCCGCGCTGATGGATCGGCAGGACCCGCCACGCGGGGCGTTCATTCGTGTGCAGATCGCTAAGGCGGCGGCAAGCGGCACGGCGCGTGTCCTGAAGGGCATCGACGAGGATCTGCTGCTGATCCCGAACCAGGCACGCTGGGCGGCGCCGGTGACCCGACTGGCGGATGACTGGGTGTTTCATCGCGGCTTCATCGAAGCAGCGACGATGACGGCGTCCGCTTTCCTGGCGCATGCGCCCGCGCTTTACGCGGTTGCACCGGTGCGGCATCTGACCCTGACGGATGCCAAGCCAAAGGTCCGCGAACTGTTTGCCTCGCCGCATCTGCGGCGCATCCGGTCGCTTGAGCTCGACCAGAACCAGTTGGACGACGAGGACATCGCACGGCTCGCCGCATCCCCGATGCTGGGCGATCTTCGGTGGCTCTCGCTCGCCTGGAATGGGATCACGATGGCGGGGTTCGAGGCACTGGCAGGTTCAACGATGCTGCCCCGGCTGCGCTACGGCAATTTTGTCGGCAACGAGGTCGATCCGAGCGAGCAAATCATCGAGGAACAGGGTTACGCGGTCGATACCTGGATGCCGCCGGAGGGCGAATGGCTGGAGCAGCGCTACGGACCGCTTGCCTGGCTGCACCACTCGGTGGCGGACGCGAATGATGACACGGCCGACAGGTTTACCACCGCCTGAACGTCAGAAACGCCGGTCGAGATAGGTCCCGCGCGGGTAAACGATATCGAATCCCGCGTCTGTCAGGAACTTCCGAACCCCGGCATCGGCTGCAACGTTCGCCAGGTCATTGTCCGAAACGACGGTTGTGCCGTTCTGGTCATCCTTCCAATAAGTGTAAGCCGATGCCACGGTATCGAGCGAGCGGAACGGCCGGGTGCGTCGCATGCGCATCTTCATGATGCCTTCGGCATAATCCGGCGACACGCCCTTCTGTATGCACGCGTATCGCAATTCTCCCAGTTCGATCGTGTTGATGTCGGTGTTGTATCGCTGGCGACCAGCCGGCTCGCCGCGCCGAAACCAGCGATTGGCGTAGGCAGTCGTCACCGCGGAGACGGTCACGCCCTGCAGGTTGATGATCGCCTGCGCCGGCAATCGGGACTGGTAGTCGTCGAGCGTTTTGGTGTGGTGGGCGTCTTTGGCCAAGGTTTTCCAGTTGCCGTGGCCGGAACTTGCCAGCCAGCGCACCTTTCCGCGGCTGTCCCGCCGCCCGACCGGCAGCTTTGTCCCGCCCGCCAGAACCGCCTTCAGTATCTTTGCACCCGCTTCCAGGCGTTTCGCGAAGGCATAAGGCGAACCGGCCTCCTTCGAATCGCCCGCCTGGACACCGTTGGCGGCGATCACCTGATGGAAGATGCCATAGCACAGCGTCGCCGTGACATCCTGCGCCTGCACGGAACCCAGACAACTGCTCCCGCGGCCGGTCCCCGAGGCGTGCTGGAATGTGACCAGCAGCCTGGGCCGGAGGTTGTCCTCGCCATCGATGATCGAGTCCCGCTGCAGCTTCTTCCACGGCGCATGCCAGGCCGGATTCTGGGCGGCCAGTCTGTTCGTAATGATCTCGATGCTCGCCACTTCGTAGCCATCGGCCAGCCAGACGGTAGGGGCAGCGGGCCGAAGCGACCGGTTCCTGTCGGGGAAGTCGGTCCGGACGGGAAGTTCGGTGCCATCGTCCTTGAACCTCACAATGCCGTCGAGGCGCATGGTTCCCGGAAACCCGCCATTGATGTCTTTCGAGACCCAGAGAATCTGGTCGGCCTTCTCCGCTGTCTCCAGAGCGCGCTCGATCGCCTGCACCGCCGCGGGGCCTGAGCCCTTCACCAGGATCAGGCCGCCTTTGGCTATCTTCGCGTTCTCCAGGGTAATGTTGTTGGCAGTGATGTAGCGTGGCACCCAATTCGTATCGGGTTTCTTCAGGGCGCGGATCTCATCGAGCAACTCTTGACTCGCCTTTTCGCTCCGCCCCGCGGCGCGACTCTGGCCCGGCCCGGAACAGATATCGACATAGGCGGCCGTGAGCGGCCGGCTGCCATCGAAAAAGCTGATCTTGTAGTTCTCGCCTGACTCGCTGATGTCGGTGACGTATTGACGGATGACCTTGGGTCGGGGGCCCGACCGTCTCGACTCTCTCGCAACCTGGATGAACTCCTCTGTATTGATCGCGGCGAAGCGCGGCGAATGCAGCCAGCGCTCTGTCGCCTCGTCGGTGACGATCGAATCCGCGCTGCCCGGCTGGGTCTGGTAGCCTGGCAGGGTCAGCAGCTCGATCTCCTGGTTCATGTTGTGCGGATGATAGTTGCGCCATGGATCGGGGTAGCCGACATGAATGATCCGCTTCGTGCCGACCCGATCCAGTCCCCATTGCGTCTGCAGCAGCGTCGTGTGATTCACCGTCGCGGCGAAGCCGCAGCCAATGATGACGTAAGGCGGGTCCACGCTGAACGTATTCGACACCTGCGTCGGGTTGATGCCGCCGCCGGGATTGAGAAAGGCATGCACGACCTTCTGCTCCGGCGTTGGCTGCTTCGGCACCAACGGTTGCGGCTGCGGCGCGGGCACCTGCGGCACCGGTTGTACAATCGGAACAACCGGCGGTCGTACCGCGAAGACGGAGCCATTAGCCGTCGTCACCAACCAACGCGCGGCATCAGGCATCGTCGGCGTCCTCCTCGTCTTCCAGCGGTCGTTTCGGGAACTGGCTGATCGCGTCGTTGAAGGACCGCAGCTTGCTCTGCGTGGCCGCGTCGGCTCGTCCGGTCTGCTCAAGCGAGAAGCGACGCTGGAAGGCAAGCAATGCCTTGCGCGTCGCGTCGTTCATCTCGCCAGTCGGCTCCCCGCAGTCGAAGCCGATATTGTTGAGCCGCTTCTGCACGCCGATCACCTCATCCTGTGGATCGAGGCTGCCGAATTTCAGGATCAGCTCCTGTCGGTCGGTGCCGATCAGGAGGCGTGCCTCCTTCGTGTTGGCTGGGATGTGGCGGAACAGCACGCCGCGATCGTCGGTCTTGCCATGGAAACTCTGGTCGCCGATGGTGAGCAGATAGTCTTCGTTGGCACGCGGCAGTTCGCCCTCGAAGACCTGCATGCGAAACTCCGCGGGTATGCCGCGCCGCTTGAAGCGGTGGTGCCTGTCGGTTGGGCGATTGACCGGGACGATGCGCTTGTCGGGGATCGTCACGACGTCGCCGGGCAACAGGATATCCATGTTGGAGCGCTTCTTGCGCAGATCGTCATTGGCTGCATCGTTCCAGATGGTCAGGACGTAGAACCCGGCACCGTCCGCCAGGCTGGTGAGCCCGTCACCCTCGACGACCGTATGCTGAGTGGGCATGGTTCAGGCACTCTCCCATGCGTCTTTATCGAGTTCGGTAAAGCTGATTCTACAGGTTCCGCCCGGTATCCCGTCGAGCCTGCCCCAGCCACGCGCATCGGTGCGGCCGCGATGTTCCGCGCCGTCCGGGGTGACGATCAGATAGGCCTGGTCCGGCACGCCCTTGCCGTCCTCGCCGATCAGTTCGATCTCAATCCAGTGGATCGGGAGCGGGCAAGGTTGCGCGGTGGCATCGGCGGCATCGTCGCCGCAACTGGTGTCCTGCCGAGCATTGCGTAATGCGGCGGCGGCGCTGCCGCCCTGCCCGCTCATGCCTGGTCCCCATAGGGCGGGCAGGCACGATCGAACGCGGCGCGCGCCGCCTCACTGGCCGCCGCCTGCTCCAGCCGCAGGATCGCCGCGGCGTACAGCCGTTGCATGCGCTGATGCGGATCGGGGACCGTCGGGTCGGACAGGCAAGCCGCCATCCAGCGATGCTCGGGGCGGTCGATGAAGCCCTCGCCGTACACCATGCCGAGGCTGAGAAAATCGCGCAGATCGTTCTGCCGTGACAGGCCGAAGCGCCGTGCCGCGACCAACTCCCGCTCGATCCAGGCGGTATCGCCCGTCGCTTTCGACTCCGGGAAGTTGGCAGAAAGGAAAGCGTTCATCCGCTTGACGAAGCGATCCAGCGCGATGCGCCGGAACACCTCCATCTGGTCGCCGCGGATGTTCAACACGTGCGATCTCCCGGTGCCGGAGCAACAACGAAAATCGAGCGGCGCCGTCCAGCACCCGCCGCGGGACGGCGCCGCTTGGCTGCATTGTTGTCCTATCATGATTTCAGCGCGCGTTCCAGCCATGCGACGCCGTCGGCGTCCAGGCGCCGGCGGGGTACTCGGGCGATGCTTGCTCCGGGCTACGATGCCGCGCGCAGCCGGCGAGGTTCCGGCCAAGCCTCCGGCTGCGCCAAATATGCCAGAAACACCGTGCAAAAACGCGCCGCCGTGTTGTGCCAGACGCGCTCGCGCAGGTGCCCCCAGCGTTCCTGGCGCTCGCCGAGCGGCATCACCAGGCCGGCATGCATGGCCTCGGCGATCTCGTCGGGGTCGAACGGGTTGACGATCAGCGCGTCGCCGAGTTCGTCCGCGGCGCCGGCGAAGCGCGACAGGATCAGCACGCCGGGATCGGCCGGGTCCTGCGCCGCAACGTATTCCTTGGCCACCAGGTTCATGCCGTCGCGCAGCGGCGTCACCAGGCCGAGGCGCGCGATGCGGAAGAAGCCGGCCAGGCTGGTGCGCTTCACCGCGCGGGTCATGTAGCGCAGCGGCACCCAGTCGAATTCGGAGAAGCGGCCGTTGATGTCGCCGACGATGCGGTCGAGGTCACGGCGCAGCCGCTGGTAGTCGCCGAGATCCTCGCGTGACCGGGCGGCGACCTGCAGCATGCTGACCTGGCGGCGGTGCTGCGGGTATTGCGTCAGCAGCCGGGCGACGGCTTCGAAACGGTTGGGCAGGCCCTTGGAATAGTCCAGCCGGTCGGCGCCGATCGCCAGGGCGCGGCCGTCCGGCAGGCTCTCGCGCAACTGCCGCGCCTCGATGCTCTGCGCGGCCTGTGCCGCGCAATCGGCGAAGCCCTGCGCGTCGATGCCGATCGGATCGACCACAGCATGAACCGGCCGGCCGCGATAGACGAAGCGCCCGTCGTTGTCGGATCGCACGCCGAGAATTTCGCTGACGCATTCCAGGAACGCCTGGCGGTAGGTGCGGGTGTGGAAGCCGACCACGTCGAAGGCGCACAGCGCGCGCAGCAACTCGTCGGCGCGCGGCAGCGCCTGCAGCAGCGCCGGGGGCACGAAGGGCGTGTGCAGGAAGCAGCCGATGCGGTTGTTGACGCCGCGGGCGCGCAGCACCTCGGCGAAGGGAAACAGGTGGTAGTCGTGCACCCAGATCATGTCGTCCTGCCGCAACAAAGGCTTCAGGGCCTCGGCGAAGCGGTGGTTCACGGCGACATAGGCTTCGTAGTCCTCGCGATGGAAGCTCAGCAGGCCGAGCCGGAAATGCAGCAGCGGCCACAGCGCACCGTTGGCGAAATGCAGGTAGAAGGCGCGATATTCGTGTTCGGTCAGGTCGAGGGTGACATAGGCGATGCCATCCGCCTGCTGCAGATGCGGCTCGGCGGCGGCGGCCCCGGCGCTGCGCCGGCCACTCCAGCCGAACCACAGCGAGCCGGGATGCAGGGCATCGGCCAGCGCGACGGCGAGGCCGCCGGCGCGCGGGCCACCCCGCTCGGAGGGCAATGGAACCCGATTAGAGACAATGACAAGGCGTGACACCGCGGGTTCCCCCCTGGCAGTTCGGCCGGGCGCGCGACCGGCGCTGGACTGTCGCAGCGGCCGGCAGCACCCAAACGCATAACGGTACTGCCTGGCGCGCGCGGCGCGGGTCACTTCGCCGTGATCCGGCGCGGCTGCCGCATCCCGGCCGCGGCTCGCCGCAAAAAAGCCCGATCGCCCGGCTTCCATGCCGGCGAACCAAAGCACCGGGGGAGTTTTTTTCATGCGCATTGCCCAGATCGCGCCGCTCACTGAGTCCGTGCCGCCAAGGCTGTATGGCGGGACGGAGCGCGTCGTGGCATTTCTGACCGACGCGTTGGTGGCCATGGGCCACGAGGTGACGCTGTTCGCCAGTGGGGATTCCGTGACGCGCGGGAAACTGGAGGCGATGTATCCGCGGGCGCTGCGTTTCGATGCGGGGTTGCGCGACGCCATGGCGCCGCATCTGCTGATGCTGGAGCAGGTGGCTGCGCGGGCCGATGAATTCGACGTGCTGCACAGCCACCTGGACTACTGGCCGTTCTCGCTGTTCAGCCGGCTTGCGACGCCGTTCCTCACCACGCTGCACGGCCGGCTCGACCTGCCGGAGCTGAAGCCGCTGTACCGGCATTTCGACGACGTGCCGCTGGTGTCGATCTCCGACGCGCAGCGGCGACCGCTGCCGGACGGGAATTTCATCGCGACCGTGCATCATGGGCTGCCGGCGGATCTGCTGGTGCCGCGGCCGGTGCGGCCGGGCTACCTGGCGTTCCTCGGCCGCATCTGCCCGGAGAAATGCCCCGATCGCGCGATCGAGATCGCCCGGCGCACCGGCATTCCGCTGAAGATGGCAGCCAAGGTGGACCGGGTGGATGCCGAGTACCACGAGACGCTCATTCGGCCGCTGATCGATGGCCGGATGGTCGAGCATATCGGCGAGATCGGCGATGCGGACAAGGCCGATTTCCTCAGCGGCGCGCACGCGTTGCTGCTGCCGATCGATTGGCCGGAGCCGTTCGGCCTGGTGATGATCGAGGCGATGGCCTGCGGCACGCCGGTGATCGCGTTCAAGGCCGGGTCGGTGCCGGAGATCGTCGAGGACGGCGTCACCGGCTTCGTGGTCAGCAACATGGCCGAGGCGTGCGAGGCGGTCACCCGCCTGCCGGAGCTGTCGCGCGCGGTGATCCGGGCGCGGTTCGAGCAACGGTTCACCGCCGAACGGATGGCGGAGGATTATGTCGGGCTGTACCGGCGGCTGGCGGTGCGGCGGCGTCCGGCGCTGCGGGTGGTCACGTAATGACGTCGTGACGCAAGGTGGAAGCGGAGCGCGTTCCGCCGTGGCGGCGGCGGACTCCGCGCCGCTGTTCCGTCCTACGTCGCCGAGGGCACGCTGCCCTCGGCCCCTTCTTCCCAATTCAGCCGGGGGCGCGACCGCGGCGTCACCTGCACCCGCTGGTAGAGCGCGGCAAGGCCGAGGGCGAGGCCCAACTCCGGCATGTCGATGACCGAATCCGGTTCCGGGAAGGTCTCGTTCCGCCGGGCACGTTACGCGTCCCTGAGCCATAATCCGACTTCGGCACGGGTGTGGTCGGCGATGACGATATAGTCCAAGGTCTCGATGGTTTTGTACTCGTTCAGCTTCACGAGTCGGTCCACCCGTTCGGTTGACACCGACAGCATCTCGACGGCCAGGCGGGGGCTGGCCGCCCGACGGGTCAGCCTTTCGGACGGTTGTTCTCACATCCAGTATTGCCAGAGCCGCGCCTTCAGCTCGTCCCAGCGCTCCGCCAGCGACCGCCGGCGCCATTCGGCCAACGTGATCTCGTGCGCCAAGGCCATGTCCTGGCGCAGGATCGCCTCCACCTGCGCGGCGGTGTCGCGGCCGAGGATGATGGCGTCCACCTCGTTGTTGAACACCACGCTGCGGCGGTCGAGATTAGACGAGCCGACCGTGCTCCACACGCCATCGATGGTGGCGAGCTTCGAATGCAGCACCGCGTTGCGCACTTCGTAGATATGCGCGCCCGCGCCGAGCAGATCACCATAGGCGGCGCGGGCGGCATAGACGGTGGCGGGAACGTCGGCGTGGCTGGGCACGACGATGCGCAGATCGATACCGGCGCGCGCGGTCCTGGCGAGATCCTCGCGCTCCTGGTGTGGCGGGACGAAATAGCCGCTGGACACCCAGACGCGCTTCGCGGCGCTCAGGATCGTCGTCATTAACGAGATGTAGTAGAGCGGCCGTTGATCGCCGGGCGCGCTGGCGACGATGCGGATGGTCTGCACGCCGACGCGCGGCAGCGGAGGGAAGTAGCGTACCGGGGCGACCGGCGGCCCCTTCTGCTGCTTCCAGGTGCCGAAGAACACCTTTTGCAGCTCGGCCACCGCCGGGCCCTCGATGCGCACGGCGGTGTCGCGCCAATAGGCATGGCTGGTGTCCCCGTCCGGCGGGATGCCGGCCGAGCGCGGGTTCTCATAGACCTTGTCGAGATTGACGCCGCCGGTGAAACCGATGCGGCCGTCCACTACCATGATCTTGCGATGGTCGCGGTCGTTCGGCGACCAGCCGACCCTGGTGCTCAGCGGGTTGAGCGGATTGAAGATGAGGATGCGCGCACCGGCGGCATGCAGCTTGTCGAACAGCGCCGGCGGCGTGGCACCGGACCCGAAGGCGTCGTAGATGATGTTGACGGTGACGCCGTGCCGCAGCTTGTCGGCCAGCAGTTCGGACAGCGCCAGGCCGTCCCAGACCACATCCTGGAAGATGAAGAACTCCAGGTTGATGTGGTCGCGGGCGGCACGCATCGCGGCGAACATGGCGGGAAAGGCGTGGGCGCCATCGCGCAGGATGGTTGCCGTGTTGCCGAACACCAGCGGCGCTTCCGATAGCGCCCGCTGCAGCGCGAACTGGCGTTGCAGCGCGTCGGCGCCGAGGTCGGGCGGCAACGACGAGAGAACGGCGCCGCGCTCGCTGCGGCTGAGCGGACCTCGGCTGCCCAGGATCGCGCGTTTCAGGCCGCCGTCGTCGCTGGCGAGGTAGGCGTTCACGTCGGGGGCGGACGCGCATGCGGCGAGCGGCGCCGTCGCGGCGAGCGCCAGCAGGCGGCGGCGCGAGACGGGCGGGAGGAAGCCTGGATGCGGCCGCCGGAGGATCATGCCGCGCACGCTGCGCAACCATTGCGGCAGGGCGGAGGCGCTTGGCGACACATCCGCGTCATGTGCCAGGCCGGGCTGTGCGCCGGGGGCGAAGCAAGCGAAGATCGGTCGCATTTATTGGACGCGAGGGCGCCGGATGGGCGCGCTTTCGCAGGGGTGAGAAACGCGGCGCGGAAATGACGGATGCGGTTTCCGGCGCCGGGCCTCCCGGGCAGTAGTGCCCCGAGTCGCTCATCATGCGGGGACCAGCCGGAGCGGTCGATCGGAATGCCGTGTCAGGCTCTGGCAACGGGAATTTGCGGTCGGCACGAATCAGGACGGCGGGGCCAGCCATGCTCTGGCCCCGGTCGTTCAGGCATAGCAGACATGGTGCGCCCGGATCGCGGGCGGCCCGGTCGGCGGACCCGTGGCGGTACGTGCGAAGACCTGCCAGCGGAACACAGGCGGCCGTGCAGGCTCGGCTTCCGAACGCTCGATGTTCTTCGGTGCCGGCGATGCAGCGGCAGCCGCCTGCGGCGACAGCAGCAAGGCCATTGCCGCGGCTGCCGGAGCCGGCGTGGTCTCACCGATTATCCCCGGCAAGATGGCGGGGTTTTCCCACCATTGCAGCCCGCACGGCCTGGCGCCGGCGCGGAACCCC
>DATLQW010000111.1:0-8129 GCA_035535035.1 Acetobacteraceae bacterium | reverse complement strand
GTGGTCCGGGCGGCGGGATTCGGTCAATGGATTGCCCGACGATTATGTCACTACATGACGGATTCCAGGTCTTGGCCTAGTCTTTTACTGGATATTTCCGAAGTCGTTACGGAAAATGGGACCCGGACTGTCAAAGATGGGCTAAGTGGTGAATAAAAAATCCACCGCGTTGCAGCGCCCGGAGCAGATGGCCCGCCGTAACCGCGGGCAGTTCGCTCATGCCGCGACGGCAACCGTGATGCGCCGCATAGGTGGCAACTCAGGCGCCTCATAGGGTGGCGGCTCACCGTCGATGGCCAGTGATTCCAGATAGGCGCGCAGGCAGTCCTCCGCCATGGCGGTGGCTTCGTCGAGCGTCTCCCCCTGTGTCGCGAGGCCGGGAATGGCCGGGAACGCGACCACGAAGCCGCCTTCCTCTGCCGGTTCGAACACCGCTGTGTAACTGAAGTCATTTGGCATGCGTGTGCCGCCTTGGTCCCTTTGGTTCGGCCATCCTAACTGGAAAGCACCGGAACCATCAAACGGGCCACGCTCAGCCATCTGGCGGCGAACGCGATCGGCAGGGCTGCGAAGGATGATCCACTGCGAGCGCTGCGCGCTGCCGCGCGTTTCGGCCGCCTTGCCCGGCTTCCAGTTCCACGGCAGCAGCGTGTCCGGTTCGTGCCGTTGGGTAATTGTCGCCACGCAGCCGCTGCCGCGCAACGCGATCCGTCGCCCCGCTCCGCGACGGCGACCCGCGCGGCGACCGGGCCACCGACGGGTGCCGCGGGCCGGCAAGGTCCCCTGCGCCGCGTGCGCCACTCAAACCGGCGGCAGGTCGCCCCCGTTCGCCCGCCCCCTTCGCCTCTCTCGCGCCCGTCTCACGGCACAGCGCGTGACGGGCCGCCGGCCGCAAGCCATGCTGCCGCCTCGGCATCCGGAGAAAACACCATGCGCAGCGGCCTGGAAGGCGTCGTCGTTGCCGACACCGTGCTGAGCCTCGTCGATCCGCCCAACGGCAGGCTGTGGATTCGCGGCGTGGCGCTGCCGGAGTTGCTTGCCGGGCATGGCTACGAAGGCACGGTGGCGCTGCTATGGGAGGGCTTCGCCGGCGACCGGCTGACCCGCGCCGGCATGCAGGCGGCGCTTGGCGCGGCACGGCATGCAGCGTTCGCGCGGCTCGGCACCTGGCTGCCGGTTGCATCGTCGCATCCACTGGAGGCAGGGGTGCGGCTCGGGCTCGCCATGCTGCCCGACGACAGCACGCCTGCCGGCATCGCCGCGACGCTGGCGGTGGGGGTCCCGGCGCTGCTGCGCGCCGCCGCCGGCCAGGCACCGGTGCCGCCGGATCCCTCGCTGCCGGTCGCCGCCGACCTGCTGCGGATGCTGCACGGCAGGCAACCCGAGGCGGCGGCGGCCCGGGCGCTCGACACGTATTTCACCGCGATGGCGGACAGCGGCATGAGCCCGTCCAGCTTCACCGCGCGCGTCGTCGCCTCCACCCGTGCCAGCGTGGCGTCCGCCGTGCTGGGCGCCTGGTGCGCTTTCAGCGGCCCGTTGCACGGCGGTGCTCCGGGACCCACCCTCGACTTGGTCGATGCGCTGGCGGCGACCGGCGACATGGATGCCTGGATCGAGCGCAAGCTGCGCGCCGGCGAACGGCTGATGGGCTTCGGCCACCGGGTGTATCGCGGCAACGATCCGCGCGCGGCGGCGATGCGGGCGGCATTGCGGGACATGGGTCCGGCGGCCGGGCGCCTGGAATTCGCCGCGCAGGTGGAAGCCTGCGTGGCCGCGGCGGTGGAACGGGTGAAGCCGGGCCGCAAGCTGCCGGCCAACGTGGAGATCATGGCGGCCCTGCTGCTGGACGCCGTCGGCATCCCGCGCAATGCATTCACCCCGGTATTCGCGGTGGGCCGCTGCGCAAGCTGGATCGCGCACGCGCTGGAACAGCAGCGGACCGGGCGGATGTTCCGGCCGGAGTCGCGCTATGTCGGGCCGGCGGTGGGATGAGTCGGGCAGCGATCAGGCGAAATCGGATCCGGCGCGTTCCAGCGCGGGGCGATCCCACCGTCCCAGGTCGGCCGCCGCGGCGTAGGTGCCGCGCAGGAACTCCATCAGGCACGCGTCCGGCGATGCGGCGCGGCGGACGGCCTCGTAGGGCAGGATGAACTGTCCAAGTTCCTGGTTGTAGGATGCCGCGCCCGGACCGACTGCCGCGCCGGCAAACCCGGGCGGTTCAGGATAGGCATAGCTATAAAATGCCGCCTCCCCGAACCCCCCGTTCCCCGGCCAAAACCCGCAACTGCTCACCTCGTGCGAGTAAGCCTCCCGCATCACCCAAGCGCCGAGTTGGGGCGACGCGCTGTTCAGCGGCGGTGCCGGCCGGCCGGAAAAGCGGGTGACCGCCAGATCGAAACTGCCCCAGAAAAAATGCACCGGACTCACCTTGCCCTGGAAGCCCGACCGGAACCGGGTGCAGACGCGATCCGTCTGCACCAGGATGCGCCAGAACCGATGAGCGTATTCGCGGTCGTAGGAAGCGTGGTCCCGGTCATGCTCGAATGGGATGGCGTCCGGTATCTCCACCGGCATCGTCCAGATCCGGGTTTCCAGCCCAAGCCCGCGCAACCGGCCCATGATCTCGGCATGGAACCCGGCAACGCTGCGCGGAAGCAGCGGGATCGTTTCGGTCGCGCCGTCGCTTGTGCGGATCTCCAGGCAATGATCGATGAAATCGAAGTCGATCTGGAAGCTGCGCGCCCCATGCGGCATCGGTGATGTGGTCAAACCACGGCTGGTCACGTACAGCGGCACCTGCCACCAGTGATTGGTCATCGGCGCATGGGCGAGGCGGATTTTCCCGACCACCTGCGTCCAAAGATGTAGCGTCGCGCAGGTGTCCGCCCACGCCGCCAGCGGGAGATCGGGCCAGTCGGTCGCTTGCGGCTCTTGGGCCATGCGGTACTCTGCCAACCGGTACAGGCCCTGGCAACAGCGCAACCGCCGATTCAGGCAGAACGGCATTTACCATTCGTTCAGACATGCGCGAGCATGTTGCGGTCGTGCCGGGAACGCTTAGCGCCGTCGTCGTTTCCTACAATCGTGCCGCGCTCATCGGCACCTGTCTGCGCGCGCTCGGCTTTGCCGACGAGGTGATCGTCGTTGACAAATCCTCCACCGACGCAACGCCGGAAATCGCTGCACGCCATGCCGATCGCGTCGTCACGGTGCCGTGGACACCGGCGGTCGAGGATACCAGGGCGTTTGCCGTGGACCAATGCGCGGCCGACTGGATTTTGTGCCTGGACGACGACGAGTGCCTCGGCCCGGGCGCCGGCCTCGGCATTCGCTCCGAACTCGCCATGCCGCGGGCCGACATCTACTATCTACCCCTGCGGCATTACGTCCTCGGGGTGCATGATGAGGCGGCCTATTACTGGCCCGAGCACCACCCGCGCCTGTTCCGTCGCGGCGCGCTCATGTTCACCGGCACGGTGCATGGCGGCATCCGGTTGCGCTCCGATCGAACCTTGCACCTGCCGCCCGAAAGCGGGGTCGTCATCCACCATCTGTCGCACCGCGACGCCGCGGAATGGATCGACAAGTGCAACCGTTACACCTCCCGTCCGGACCGGCAGCGGGTGGAGCACGCGGGGCAGGACCTCGCCGCCTTCGCCCATGCACGGATCGGCCACTGGCTGGCGCGTACCAAGGACCAGGCCCCGGGCGGCTATCCGGTTGCCGCGGCGGTACTGCGCGCGCTCTACGATATCGTGGATCGGCTGAAGACGTGGGAGGAGGAGCGTGACCTTGACGGGTCGGCGGAGTTCGCGCGGATCTGCGCCGCCCTGGACGCCGGCTATGCCGCGCTGCCGGCCGCCCCCGCGCGGGCCGGCACGGTGACGCGCGGCTGCCCGGTCCAACTCGCATGCGGCGAGGATCCCGAACGGGCAGCGCTACGCGCGCGCATCGCCGAATTGCGCGCCCATTACGACGCGACCGCTGCCGACGCAACGAATCGGGCAAATGACGCGGCCCGCTGGGCTGCGGAAGCAACGCGGCTGGATGCGGAGCTGTCGGCGGCGATCCAGCGGGTGGAGCGCACGGATCAGGCCCTGCAAGCCGAGCGTCGGCGGATCGAGGCGATCGAGGCCAGCACGTGCTGGCGTGCGACCGCAGGAGCCAGGCGGCTGGCGGAGCGTGCCAAGCGGCTTGCGCGGCGTCGCTGAGTGGGTCCGCGCGGGGTTCTCCGTGCAGGCCGCAGGCCGGCGGGCGAAGCCCCACCCGCCGACCGAATCTAGCGCCGCCCCGCGTCCCGCTGGCGGGTGATCGAGCCGCCGGCACGCCAAAGCTGGAAGCGGAACGCCAGCCAGGCGACCACCGCGGCGAGCAGCGCCACCGGCACCAGGATCAGTGCAAGCCACAGCGCGAAGGCGGCAACGGCGAGGCCCCCAGCGATGACCGCGATCACCGCCGCCCAGATGAAGATCCTGGTCAGGAGCGGTGGCCGAGAGGGCAGGCGGAAGCTGCCGTCGGCGCGCATTTCGAGTTCGGGCGGGACACGGTCGCTCATGCCCGCAACGTGGCGTGTGCGGGCCACCGGATCAAGCTTCGGGTGAGGCTTCCCTCTCCTGCTGCACGGGACAGGGAAAGGCGAGGGAGTTGCAGGGCGCCCGTTTCACCCTCACCCTGCCCTCTCCCATGTCCTGAGAGAGGGAAATCGTGCCACCTGCCCCTGCCGGCATTCCGCCGCTCGAATTCGGCAATCGAGCATTCTACGGCCGAACGACCGTGGACGGGAACATCGTGGTCATCGACTCGCCCTCGCTGGTCGCCCAATCGGCGGTGCCGATCGATGCCCCACGCGACGTGCTGGTGCACGCCGCCTACCTCGCCGCACCACCGACCGTCGGATTGCTCAATCGTGGCCTGCGCGGCCTGATCGCGATGGACGCCGGCATCGGCCGCAACGAGTCCGGCGTGGGCGGCTTGGCGGTGGCGGACAGCGTCCATGTGCCGGCCGCCGCGATCAGCGTTTACAGTGCCGAGATGTGCGTCGGGCGCTCGGTGTGGGACGCGGGCGTGATCAGCCGCGTCAACACCACCGCAGCGGCGCTCGGCGTGCAGCCGGGGCTATCGACGGAGGCGGCCGCGACGCTGATGCTGCGCGCGCCGCGTGGCATGCCGCGGCATCTCGCCAACCCGCAGGGCGACACCGATTTCCTGTTGGCGGCGGGCGACGACGGCGGCATCTACGGTTGCTGGAGCATGGGCCTGCCGCGCGGCGACCGGGGCCGCGACGTGTTCTGCGTCGGCACGCCGGTGGATACGACGATGACGGTGCACATGTACAACCATCGTGTCCTCCCCCGCGGCGTCATCGGCAGCGACGGCGGGTTCGGTCGCGGCCAGATGGCGATCGCGGGATTGCACATCCTGCAGAACATGGGCATCGCCTGCGCTGGCGTCTCGCATCTCGGCGCCGAACTGGGCGACGCCCGCAGCATCTACCACGACGGCATCATCAGCGTGGCGAATGCGCGCGCGGAACAACTGGGCGTCCGTCCCGGCATGACAGCGCAGGATGCGGCGAAGCTGATGCTTGGCGCCCCGATTCCCGTCCCACAAAGCGAGAAAGTATAGCGTGACGGTGTTGGGTGCCGCACGCCTCACCCTCACCCTCACCCGCGTTGCTTGGCGCCGCGACCTCTCCCGCGTAACGGAAGAGCCGCACAGCTACCCGAACATCTCCCCCAGCCGCCGGATGGACCCGAGCACCTGCTCCTGCGCCAGCCCGGGCCATTGCACGCGCATGATGAAGTGGTTGACGCCCAGCCGTTCCTGCCAGCGCGCGATGTCCTCCTTCACCGCGACCTTGTCGCCGATGATGAAGCGGTCGCGCGCCATTTCCTCGAAACTCATGCCGGCGGTGGGGCTTTCCATGCCCCACGCCGCGTACGAACTGTACTTGTATTCCAGCGCCGCGCGGCATTCCTCCATCGCCGTCTTCTGCGACGCCCCGACATAGCATTCGCGCGCGATCGGGAACTCCGTCGCCTGCTTGCCGAGTTGCCGCAGCGTGTCGCGATAGATCCGCATCAGCGGCTCGGTCGCGCCGAGCGTCGTGGCGTTGGCGATCAGCCAGGTGTCGCCGATGCGCGCGGCGCGCTTCACCGCGGCCTCCACCAGCCCGGCGACCCATATCGGCGGCCCGCCCGGGCGCACCGGCTTCAGGCTGATGCCGTGGTCCTTCACCTGGTAGAAGCGGCCCTCGAAGGTGACGCGATCCTCAGTCCACAACCGGCGAATCAATTGGATGCTTTCGGAGAACCGCGGCGCGCGCTCCTTCAGCGACACGCCGAACGCGTCGAATTCTCCCGCCCGGTAGCCGAGCCCGACCCCCAGCACGAAGTTTCCCCTGCTCAACACGTCGAGCGTCGCGGCTTCCTCGGCGACGTGCACGGGGTTGAGCAGGGGCAGGAGGAGAATATTGCCGCCGATGGTCATGCCGTGCGCCTCGCGCAGCAGATAGGCCATCAGCGGCGTGATCTGCAGCATCTGCAACGGCGCGGTGAGGTAGTGGTGCGGAAACAGCAGGGACGCGAAGCCGGCGTCGCGCGCGACCCGCACTTGCTCCACCAGCTCGGGAATCCGCGCGGCGACGGACTCGCCCTCGGGGAATTGCGTGTTGATGAACATGCCGATTTTCATGTCGGTACACCTCTCCCGCTGCGCGGGAGCGGTGTACCGGGGATTTCCGTTCATGTCGAACCTGGCCTACGCTTGCGCCAAATGCGGCGGTGGAGGGTCCGGTGAAGGTCGGCTTGTTCGTCAACACGCAGTTCCCCGAGGGCAATTCGGTTCCGGCCCGCATCCCCGAGTTGGTGGAACAGGTGCGCACCGCGCGCGACGCCGGGTTCGTGTCGCTGTGGTTCCCGCACCACTACCTCACCGCGCCGCTGCAGATGCTGCAGATCACGCCGATGATGGCCTTCCTGGCGGCGGAGGCCAAAGGCATGATGGCGATCGGCCCCAACATCCTGATTCTCCCGTTGCTCAATCCGGTGCACGTGGCGGAGGAAGCCGCGACGCTGGATGTGCTGACCGGCGGCAACTACATCCTGGGCGTCGGGCTGGGCTATCGCGCGCCGGAATTCGACAGTTTCGGCATTCCGCTCAGCGAACGCGCGCCGCGCTTCGCCGAGGCGATCCGGCTGATGCGCCGGCTGTGGACCGAGGATCGCGTCACCTTCGAGGGACGCTTCTATTCGGTGAAAGACCACGGCATCAGCCTGAAGCCGGTGCGGGCGGGCGGGCCTCCGGTCTATATCGCGGCGCAGGTGGACGCGGCGATCCGGCGCGCGGCGCGCATCGGCGATGCGTGGCTGATCGTGAACGCCACTGGATTCGACAAGGTGGAGCAACAGATGCGGTTGTACCGCGAGGCGCTGGCGGAAGCCGGGCGGACGCCGGTGGAATATCCGATCGCGCGCGAATGCTATGTCGGCGCCAGCCACGCCACCGCGTTCGAGGAGTGCCGCGCGGCGTTGGAGTACAAATATAACGCTTATGCATCGTGGGGGCTGGGTGCCTCGACCAGCCAGCCGTTCGAGGAGTTCGCGCGCAACCGCTTCATCATCGGCGACAAGGTGTCGGTGAAGGAGGAGGTCGCGCGCTATCGCGAACGGCTCGGCGTGGACCATTTCATCATGCGCTGCCAGTGGCCGGGGCTGGCGCAGGACAAGGTGCTCGGGACGATCCGGCGGCTGGGGGAGATATTCGCGTAGGGCTTGTTGGGAATAGTCGCTCCAGTCGCGGTGAGGACGATTACCCCTGTCGTCGCGCGACGCCCACGAATAGCCGAATCAGGTGGCGAACCGGCCGTCGTTCTGCGTCATCCCCGCGAACGCGGGTACCCATGCTGGTGCCGGGTTCCCGCTTTCGCCGGGATGACGACGGGGCGGCTGCGGCGCATGAACGCGGCGCCGCTCAGGCGGCCGGTTCGCCGGCGGCCGGTCTTGCGTTCCTTGTATTGGATGGTGACCGTTTGGTCGTCGAGACCAACGATCCGGGCGTTGGTGAGAGCGACGCGAAAGACGTAGCGGGCGAGGTAGTCGAGCACCGCCTGCTCGCCGGTGCCCCAGGCG
>DATLQW010000110.1:0-21810 GCA_035535035.1 Acetobacteraceae bacterium | reverse complement strand
GTAGCGCAGATCGTCCCGGTCATGCAGTTCCCGGGTATCGGGGGTCCACATCGGCGGCTCCAACAGGCAGCGGACCCCCTAGATTCCATGCACATGGCCGGATTCAAGCCCTCCGGGAACAGTTTCGAGACGGCCTCTAAGACCCGACATTCAGACCGCCCCCCATTTTTCCCGAAGACCTGCGGTCGCCGAGGGCGAGGGTCTCAGGTCACCCCCGCAGCAATGCCGCCGTTGCCGCCGGCGCATAGCCGGGCGCCACGCGCACATCCACCACGGCCACCGCGCCGCCCTCCACCGCGGCGATCGCCTGCGCGAAGACCGTCGTCAGATCCCCCATCTCGCTCACCGGCCCGAATCCTACCGCCCCCTGCGCCGCCGCCATGCGCGCGAGATCGATCTCCGGATCACCGATGCGCTGGCCGATCCAGCGATTTTCCACCGGCCGGTTGCGCATCCGCGCCACCCGCTCCTGATGCAGCTCGTCATTGAAGAACGAGCGGTTGTTCGCCACCGCGATCAGCAGCGGAATGTTGTAGTGCACCGCGGTCCACAGCGCGGTCACGCCCATCAGGAAGTCGCCGTCGCCGCACACCGCGACCGGCAGCCGCCCCGATCCGCGCAGTGCCAGCGCCGCGCCGACGGCAATGCCCGGACCGCCGCCGATGCCCGCGCCGCCGTCGCCGCCGATATAGTCGAGCGGTTCGCGGAACGGCCACGCCGCCGCGTTCCACGACAGCGACACGTGCAGCAGCGATGCGGGCCGCGCGCCGATCACATGGCGCAGCGTCTGCGCCATGTGCGGCACACTGATCGGGCCGGGTTCGAATGCCATCTCCGGCCAGGGATTCCCCCCGGCGCGTCGCGTCGCCGCCGGCAGTTGCGCGACCAAGGCCGCCACCGTCGCATCGGTGTCCGCCGCGAGGAACAGATCGGCCGGCGGCAACCCCTGGTGATCCATGCTCCAGCCGTTATGCACTTGATGATCCAGCGATACGTTGACGACCTTCGCCGTGCTGCCCGCGCTGCGCAGCGTGCCGGCGAGGTCCACCCAGTCGAGGCTCAACACGACGTCCGCCGCGACCAGCGCCTGCGTCGCTTCGGGGCCGGGAAACGTCGCCGGCGCACCGGCATGCAGCGGATGGTCGGTGGGAAACACCGCCGCCAGCTTCAGGTCGGTCAGCACGCGCGCGCCCAGCGCTTCCGCCAGCGCCACGCGGTTCGCCCAATGATCGTCGCGGCGGGAGCCGCGCCCGAACAGGATCACCGGCCGTTGTGCGTTGCGCAGCAGCATTGCCGCCTGCGCCACCAGGGCCAGGTCGGGCAGCACCGGCGCCACCGGCGGGACGAAACGCGCGGTCTCGATCGGCGGCAGCGGTTCCACCAGCGCCGCTTCCTGCATGCCGACATCGAGATTGACATAGACCGGCCCGCGCGGCGCGGTGGTCGCCAGCCAGGCGGCGCGCAGCAGCGACTCGCGCGCGGCTTCCGCGGATGCCGGCTGGTCGTCCCATTTGGTGTAGGACCGCACCAACGCGCCCTGGTCGCGCGCGGTATGGATCCAGTCGATCCACGGGCGCCGCTTCGGCGCATCGACCGGACCGGTCGCGCCCAGCACGATCACCGGCACGCGGTCGCACCAGGCATTGAACATCGCCATGCTGGCGTGCATCAGCCCGACATTGGCGTGCACCGCCGCGGCCAGCGGCTTGCCGGTGACCTTGGCGTAGCCGTGCGCGATCGCCACGGCGTGTTCCTCGTGCAGGCACAGCAGCATCTGCGGCGCGCGGTTGCCCAGGTAATTCACCAGGCTGTCGTGCAGGCCGCGGTAGCTCGAGCCGGGATTGAGCGCGATGAACGGAATCTCCAGCGCGCGCAGCGTCTCCGCCACCACGTCGCTGCCGAACAGCGCATTGCCGGCGGCGAGGGAAACGGGTTGTTCGATCGGAGTGCCGGATCGGTCGGCGAGCGTGTTCGGGTGCGGCGCCATGCTGGGGTCCTCGCGAGGCAGAAGATTCAGGCTATCGCGGCAAGGTGGCGCGGCGGAAGGGCGGCGGGCGTGGCGCCGCGGCAGGTTAGCCGGCAGGGGGACGCTTCGCATGCCGGCCCGCGCCTGGATTCGAAGAATCTCGACGCCGGAAGTCTCGCGACATCGCGGCGCGCAACGCATGGTGCATCATCTGCCGATAGCCCGCGTTCGCGGCCAGGCGCCGAAAACACTCGATGGCGTCGGCATCGATCCGCGGTGTCAATTGTCGTTTTGCCGGACGATGGAACTTGCCGCGCACGGCGTCCGCCCGGCCGTGCACCGCCGGCATTTCGCGCGTGTCGATCGCCGCACCTGACTGTCGGATGTCGGCCGGCCGGCTGCCGACTTTCCGCGTGTGGATACGGTTCCACGCGGGTCGGCACGAAGCGGCCGCCGATAATGCGGGCGGCGAGCTCGAACGGCACCTTGTGGTCGCAGAGAGTCGTTCGGACTTTCTCAGGGACCCATGTCCAAAACGCCCCAATGGCGTGCCCGATGGTGACTGTCCGTAGCTGCAACCTGGACCCTGCTCGATTCCGCCCGGCATCGCCCGGAGGAGTCGCATCCGTGCAGCCGTGCAAGGACAAACGCCCGGCTGGTGCCGCCGGTCACGGAGCAATTTCGCGACATAGGCCAGAAGGCGGAGCGCCCCGACCCAGGCCAGCGCCATCAGGAAGAGACCGAGCCCCAGGGCCATACCCACCAGCGCGACGACCCAGGGTTTCGGATCGCGCCGTCGCCAGACGGCGATAATGCGCCGCACGCGGCGACTCCGTTCGGCCAGCCGAAATCGCACCCGCCGCCGCATCCGCATGCCCCGCCGCGCCGAAACCCTCTCGCGCGGCTGACGGATCGTGCCTGACCGGGGTCCGGCCCGCGCGCCGGGCCCTCCGTCCGGCCGCGAGAATCGTGCGGGGCGGGCAACGTGCCCGCCCCGCCGCGGGGACTGCCGATCGCCCGGCAGCCCCTTGGAAAACAGTCCGGCCGGCTATTCGCCTTCCACGCCGATGGCATAGGCGGTCTCGCCGTGCACGGCGTCGTCGCCCACCTTCAGCGTTGCCTCGTCCATGCGCAGCGGGGTGATGAACGAGATCACCTTGAGGATGATGAAGGTTACGATGATGTTGAAGACGATGATGAACAGAGCACCATAGATCTGCAGCACAAGCTGGTGCGGATTGCCGTAGATCAGGCCAGTGACGTTCACGCCCGGGGCGTCCTTGTCCGTGCCGATGTATTCCAGCATGTCGGGGCAGGCCAGGACGCCGGTGAGCAGGCCACCGCAGATGGCCGCCACGCCGTGCGTCGAGAACACGCTCAGCGTATCGTCCACCTTCATCATCAGCTTGGTCTTCTGGAACCAGTTCATGCTCATCCAGGGCAGGATGCCGGCGACGATACCGATAATGATGGCGCCCCAGCCGTTCACGTAGCCGGCTGCCGGGGTGATCGCGACCAGGCCGGCGATCATGCCGTTGACCGCGCCGATGACCGACGGCTTGCCGTAGGCCATCTTGTCGAGCAGGGTCCAGACCAGCACCGCGAACGCGGTGGCGGTGTTGGTGTTCAGCACCGCGGCCCCGGCATCGGCATTGGCGAAGTATGGGTCACCGCCGTTGAACCCGTTCCAGCCAAGCCAAAGGATGCCGCCGCCGACCAACGTGATCAGCAGGCTGTTGGGCGGGAAATGGTCGCGGTCCTGTTGCAGCCGCGGGCCGACCATGGCCGCGGCAACGAAGCCCGAAGTGGCGGCGGCAAGATGGATGACGTAGCCGCCCGAGAAATCGACCACTCCCATGCTGGCGAGCCATCCGCCGCCCCACAGACTGAACGCCCCTACGGTGTAGGACAGCGTCATCCACACGGGGCAGAAGATCACCCATGCCTTGAAGCTCATGCGTCCGAGCACCGAGCCCGCAAGGATGATCACCGTGATGGCTGCGAACACGAACTGGAAGTAAACCAGCGTTGCCATCGGGAACTGGATGGCCGGCATGCCTGACGCGGCGGCGGGGATCGTCGCCTGGCCGATGCTGAACGCGGCCGACAGCGCGGGTAAAGGCTTCCCGAGGAATGGGAACCATTGCGGTCCGAACGCCATGTTGTAGTCGAACAGGACCCAGACGACGAGGACCGAGGCGAACGCGTAGATCGACATGAATGCCGAGTTGATCGCCCACTTCTTCTTGACGACGCCGCCGTAGAGGACCGTAAGGCCGGGAATGCTTTGCAGTGCGACGAACGTTGCAGCCGCCAACTGCCAGGCATTGTCGCCGGTATCAAGCCATTTGGGTGAGGGTAGGAGCACGGGTTCCTCCGTTGTTGCCGATGTCCGACGGCGTCTTCGGCCAAAACGGCAGCATCCGACTCGTCCGCTGCACGCCTGAAAGCGAGTGACGCCAAGGCAGTGAGGCTTCAAGCAAACGTTATGCCACATGGCATCGCCGCCTCGTGCCCGATGCGGCGACACTCACCGGTTCCTGCGTCACCCGCCGGCATGGGCACCCAGAACTTCGCGCGTAAGTTGAAAATTTCTGGCATAAATGCTCGATATAGTTGTATAACCTTCGTGCAAGCACAGCGACTGCCGATTGTGCAGCTCCGTGGCCCGGGCAAAGATTACGAAAATGGCGCGCTGCATACCGATTAAGCAATGGTGGCGTCGTTGCGCTGTGCGCCTGGAAATTCGGCCCCGTCCGACCGGCCCGCCGGGATTTAAGGTCGAAACAACGGCTTGGCCGGGCCTCGCTCGCAGGGCGGCCGAACATTATGTAGGCAGTGCCGTAATGCCGGCGCGGAGGTTGCATGCCGCCAATCGGACCGCCCCCCGAATTCGGGCGGCATGCTTTGCAAGGTCATGGAAACTGGCTATGGGGCGCTCCGGCGAATGTGATCATGATCCTGACCCGGCATCTGGCGGCAGCAATCACCGCCCTGGCGACATGCGTTGCGGCGGCGCCCATCGACGGGCAGCCCCAGCCGCGCGCGCCCTCGCTCACATGTACCAATCCGGCCAGCGGCGCGACATGGCAGATCAGCATCGACTATGACCGGGCCACCGTAGATGCCAATCCGGCCCAGGTCAGCGATGCCGAAATTACCTGGCACGACGCCAAGGATGGCGGCAACTACACGCTTGACCGCCATTCCGGTAATCTGACGGTTGTCGTGGCGTCCAGCACCGGCGGCTACTTCTTGCACGACCATTGCCGGCCGCCGCCTTGAACCCCCGGCGCACCGACCGTCCCAGCCACGCATCGGATCAACCAGCGGTTTCGGGGCAAGCCGGATGAGCGAGGACCTTGCCACCCCCCGCGCCGGCATCGGCTACAGCTCGGCAACCGGCCCGCGTCCGCGCAACGAGGATTTCGCCGGCGCGGTGCTCGGCTCCCAGGTTGCCGCCGACCGGCGGGACGTGGCGGCGGCCATCGCCGACGGCATCGGCAGCGCCAAAGGCGGCCGCGAGGCGGCGGAAACCGCGGTGCGCGGCTTCCTCGACGGGTTCTGGGACGTGCCCGAAACCATGGAGGTGCATCGCGCCGGCGCCCGCATCCTCGATGCGCTCAACGGATGGATCAACGCCCAGGGCCGGCAAGACCCGAACCTGGTCGGCATGGGCTGCACCTTTACCGCGCTGGTGCTGCGCGGCCGGCTCGCCCACCTGCTGCATGTCGGCGACACCCGCGCCTACCGCCTGAGCAATGACCGCCTGCTCCGCCTCACCACCGACCACGTGCGCGACGACCGGGGAAAATCGCCCGTGCTCACCCGCGCGCTCGGCATCGAGCAGGAGCTGCGCCTGGACTACGCCAGCCATCCGGTGGCGCTGCACGACCGCTTCCTGCTGTGCACCGACGGCGTGCACGGCGCCCTGGTGGACGAGGCCATCGGCGACATCCTGCGCATCCGCTCGGCCCCCGAGGACACCAGCCGTGCCCTGGTCGAGGCGGCGCTGGAGGCCGGCAGCACCGACAACTGCACCGCCCTGGTGCTGGACGTGGTGGCGCTGCCGACGGCGCGCTCGGCCGACGTGGGCGGCGCCATCATGCGCCTGCCGTTAATCCCGGTGCCGCAGGTCGGCGACACGGTGGACGGGTTCGTGCTGAACGTCCTGGTGTCCGATGGCCGCTACAGCCGCCTGTTCGGTGCGGTGGATGAGGTGGACGGCGGCACGGTGGTGCTGAAATTCCCCAAGCCGCAGGTTGCCGCGGTCGCCACCTTCCACGCCGCCTTCGTCCGCGAGGCCTGGGTCGGCACGCGAGTCACCAGCCCCTGGGTCGCCCACGTGATCGAATTGCCGCCCGGGCGGCAGACCTGTCTCTATACCGTCATGCCGCTCTATGTCGGGGAGCTGCTGGAAACCCGCCTCTCCCGTGCGCCGCGCCTGGGCCTGGAGGATGGCCGCAGCATCGCGATCCGGCTCGCCCACGCGGTGGCCGCGCTGCACCGCGCCGACATCATCCACCGCGACATCAAGCCCGACAACATCCTGCTGGAGCCCGGCCTGTCCCCCAAATTGCTCGATCTGGGCGTAGTGCGGCTGCCCGGACTGGAGGATTTTCCGCCCGACGCCATTCCCGGTACCACCGCCTACATGGCGCCCGAGATGTTCCGCGGCGAGGCCGGCAATACGGCCACCGACATCTATGCCCTGGGCGTGACCCTGTTTCGCGCCTTCACCGGCGCGTATCCCTATGGCAATCCCGACGCCACCAGCCCGCCGGCCCTGGAGCGGCCGAGGGACCTTTCGGCGATTCGGCCCGATCTGCCGGCCTGGCTGGGGTCCGCGCTGGGCCGCGCCATCGCCGCCGATCCGGCCGAGCGGTTCGCCGACATGGCCGAGTTCGCTCAGGATTTGGAGGCAGGGCCGACCTATGCGCCCCTGCCGGCGCGGCGGCCACTGACGCTGTATGAGCGCTCGCCGGTGCGGTTCTGGCAGGGGATTGCCGGGCTGCTTGCCGTGGCGCTGGCGGTGTCGCTGTGGTGGAAGTAGGCGGTTGGGGCGTGGAACGTCATCCACCCGATCACCGAGCCGCGGCCATGAAGGAACCGTCGGCACCGGATGCTTAAGTCCGACACCGCCAAGCGAAGGGCACACTCGCTGTTGCGGCAAGGATGCATGCTCTACAAGTTGATCCATGCCATGCCGGAGGCGCGGCAGCGCGCATGGCCTTCCGGGTCGGTAGCCCTGTCGGCGCCAGGAAGAGCGCGCGCTCGCCGCTCAGCCGCCGACGCCGTCGGTTTGGATGCCGTCGGTTTGGATGCCGTCGGTGCGGATGCCATCGATGCGGAGGCATGTCGGCGAACGGCATCCTGCGGCGCCTCGCCGCTTCCTCGACTCAAATCGCCATGGCGTAGGCCGGCCGGCGCGGGTCGGCACCGGCCCCCATCATGCCGGTTGCCGGATCGGTCAGGATCGCCTCCACCGAGCCGGCCAGCCAGGTCCAGTCCGGCCAGTCGCGAATCTCGTGGCCACGGGCGGCGAGTTCGTCGCGCGTTGCCCGGTCGATGCGGCCCTCGACCGCCAGCCTTCCGGGGAAGTATTCGAACGGGGCGAAGGAGGACGGGAACGAATAGGATGCCACGCGCGGCGCCTCGATCGCGGTTTGCGGGTCCATGCCGAAATGCATGACGTTCAGCAGCACCTGCAGCATCGCCTGGATCTGCACGTCGCCACCCGGGGTGCCGAACGGCATGACGCCGCCGGCTTCGGTGAGCAATAGGGCGGGGTTGGGGGTGAGGCGGGGCCGCTTGCCGGGGCCGATTCCGGCGGGATGGCGCGGATCGGGCCGGCTTTGCGAGCCGCGACCGGACGGCGTGATGCCAAGCCCCGGCACCACCGGCACGTTGCCTGAGCCGTCCGAGGGCGTCGCGCTGAACGCGTTGCCCCAGCGATCGACGACGCAGCAATACGACGTGTCTGCCTCGACCTTCGGCAACTCGGCGTCGGTCGCGACGAAGCGCGCGTTGGGCAGATCGAGCGGCGCCGGCATCTGGCCGAACGCGCGGTCGTCGCGCACCGCGGTGGCACGGCGAGCGATCGTCGCCGGATCGAGCAGATGGTCGATCGGCACGCGGACAAAATTCGGATCGCCAAAAAAATGTTCGCGGTCGGCCATGGCGAGGTTCACGCACTCGACGACGCGGTGCAGATAATCCGCCGAATTATGCTCCAGCCCGTCGATCCCCACCTGCTCCACCAGCGCCAGCGCCTCCTGCAAGGCGGGCCCCTGGCACCACGGGCCGCAGGTAACCAGATGGTGGCCGCGCCAGCTTCGGCGCACCACAGGCTCGATCGGCGAGCGGTACGACGCCAGGTCGTCCATCGACAGGTAGCCGCCTTCCTGCTGCTGGAATTTCACCACCGCGCGGGCGATGTCGCCGCGATAGAACGCGTCGTGCGCGGCGTTCAGGCCGGCGATGCGGTCCGGGCCGGCGGCGCGGTCCTGGTCGGCCATGTATTGCAGCGTGCGCGCGGTGTCGGCCTGCACGAATTTTTCCCCAGCGCGCGGCACCCGGTTGTGCGGCAGGAAGATCGCCGTGTTGGACTCCCAGCGGCGGTATTCGTGTTCGTGCGAGGCGATCGAGGCCGCCAGCAGCGGATACACCGCAAAACCCTCGGCCGCGAAACGGATCGCCGGGGCGGCGACATCGGCGAAGCGCATGGTGCCGTGGCGGCGCAGCGCGGTGATCCAGGCGTCGGGCGCGGCAGGCACCACGGTGCGCAGCACGCCATCGGGGATTTTGCCCCCGTGCTCGCGCATGAACAGGTCGGCCGGGATCGCTTTGGGCCACCAGCCCAGGCCGGCGATGCTCTCCACCGTGCCGTCGGCCAGTCGGATGATGATCGGCGCCACGCCGGCGACGTTCACCAGGTCAGGCTGCAGCACGCCGAGCGCGATGCCGGCGGCGCAGCCGGCGTCGATCGCGTTGCCGCCGGATTCCATTATCGAAAAGGCGGCGGCAGCGGCGAGATAGTGGCCGGCGGAAACCGCGTGGCGGGTGCCGTAAATGGTCGGGCGATGGGTCATGGTTGGACTTCTCCTCGCCGCTGGGCTGGCGGGAGGCTGCGGCAAAATCCCAGGGTGGTCCAGTTCGGCGCGGGCGCGCCAGGTTCGCAGGAAATGGTCTCGGGTGACACCGGCCTCGTTTAGGATCGCGGGCAAGGTTGCATCCGGCATTCAGCCCCGTGGCGCGCGTCCTGGCGCGGTCAACCCGCTCGACGTGCCGCGAGACTGGACGATCGCACCGTGTGTCGAATCGATCCGCTATGGGCAATCGGGCGCAAGGATCGACAGCCACGTGGCGCAGTAACCTGTGCCGTGGGCCATCTCCAGGATGACCGTCACGCTCGCGGCCACGAGAAGCAGCCCAACGGGAACACCAAGCCAAATGACCAGTCTCATGTCCGGTCTGCCTCTCGACCTACGCTGCCATAATGCGATTTGCTTTCTATGGTGGAGTAGCAGGCCCTGACCGGCCGAACGCTACCCCGGCCCGATCCGCTCCACCCCTGCCATGTATGGCCACAGCATTTCGGGGATCAGGATCGAGCCGTCCGCCTGCTGGTGGTTCTCCATCACCGCGATCAGCGCGCGTCCCACAGCGACGCCGGAACCGTTCAGCGTGTGCAGATAGGCGATGGTCTTGCCGTCCGCCGCGCGGAACCGCGCGTTCATCCGCCGCGCCTGGAAGTCGCGGCAGTTGGAGCAGGAGCTGATCTCGCGCCAG
Organism: Acetobacteraceae bacterium; assembly: GCA_035535035.1. Taxonomy (GTDB): domain Bacteria; phylum Pseudomonadota; class Alphaproteobacteria; order Acetobacterales; family Acetobacteraceae; genus JASHVB01. The sequence goes on along the minus strand of DATLQW010000110.1, from coordinate 12,053 downwards.
GCCTGCTGGCCGGGGAGCCAGACTTCCAGGTCGAAGGTGCGCACCGAGGGAAACCCGGTATCGCCGGCGGACAGCGCCATGCGGCGAAACGGGATCTCCAGCAGGCTCAGCACTTTCTCCGCGCAGCCGACCATGCGTTCCTGTTCGGCGACGCTGTGCTCGGGGTGGACGATCGACACCATTTCCACCTTACGGAACTGGTGCTGGCGCAGCATGCCGCGGGTGTCGCGCCCGGCGGCACCGGCCTCGGCGCGGTAGCAGTCGGTCAGCGCGGTGATGCGGATCGGCAGGTCTTTTTCCGCCACGATCTCGCCGGCGACGGTGTTGGTCAGCGGCACCTCGGCGGTGGGGATCAGCCAGCGGCCGTCGGTGGTGCGGAACAGGTCGTCGGCGAATTTCGGCAGGTTGGCGGTGCCGTAGGCGGTGGCGTCGTTCACCAGCGACGGCACCGCCATTTCGGTATAACCATGCTCGCGCGTATGCAGGTCGAGCATGAACTGGCCCAGCGCGCGTTCCAGCCGCGCCAGAGGCCCGCGCAGCACGACGAAGCGGGCGCCGGCCAATTTCGCGGCGGTGGCGAAGTCCATCAGGCCGAGCGCCTCGCCCAACTCGAAATGCTGCTTCGGCTGGAAGCCGAGGTCGCGCGGTTCGCCGACCTGTTTCAGCACGACATTGGCGGTTTCGTCCGGGCCGTCCGGCACGTCGGGGTCGAGGATGTTGGGCAGCGCTTCCAGGATGCGTTTGATCGCCTCGTCCAGTTCGGTGGCGCGGCGTTCCAGTGCTTCCATTTCCTGTTTCAGTTGAGCCGCCTTGAGCGTGCTCGAACCGGCGGGAATGCCCTGACGACGCAGATCACCGAAAGCTTTTGACGCTTTGTTATGCTCTGCTTGCAGTCCCTGAAGCTTTGTGAGTACGGCGCGGCGTTCTGCGTCCGTGGCCAGCATCTCCGAGGACACGGGTGCCAACCCACGCCGCGCCATTGCGGCATCAAATGCAGCGGGATCGGCGCGAATGGCGCGAATATCATGCATGGGTCACCATCTGCTTGCGTCGCCAAACATCATAACAAGGATCATGGGGAAGTCAGCCGGCGGACGGGCTGGCCTCGATGCGGTCTCGCATGGCGTAAGGGTCGATCTCGACGTGAAGCATACCAACCTTTGCCGTGGGCACACGCCGCCGGTTGATCGTCCGCATTTCGAGGAGGCCGAATGCCTCGAGCTTGCCCAGGGTTCTTACCAAGTTGGGTTCCGCCCGATTGGTCAGACGCGCCAGCTCGGCGATGGATTGCGGTTTGGTGTCGCGGATGGTGCGCAACAGGTTGCGGTTGTCCGGCGTGAGAAGGCGCAGCAGCGCCTCGGCGGACTCCACGGTTGGCTCGGCTGCGTCGGCCGGAGCCGTGGCCTCACCGCGCGCGACCGCCCGCATCTGCGCGATCAGATCCTTCATGGGCTGCACTTTCATCGTGACTTCCTTTCCGCGATGTCACCCTCGCCCACAACCATGCGGCTCAGGCCGCGCGCATCGAGCACGTGCAGCACTTCCGCCTCGAAGTCCGCGAGCAATCGATCGACGCTCGTGAACCGATAGGGCCGTCCCTCATCGTCCTCCGTTCGGTGCCAGTGGTCATGCTCTACCTGCGATTTGCGGCAGCGCGAACCCTTTGGCCGAACCCCATGGGCGTTGTCGAAATCCACCAGTCGCTCGCCGTCCGGCCCGTGGAGCGTGCCGGCCCGTGGAGCGTGAAAGAGTAGCGCAACCCGTGCGGCTGCTCCGGTATCGCCGCTATCCGTCTGATTTCGAACTTGAGCCGGTAGCCTTGTTCAAGGTGGTGGATACGGCCATCGAAGGCGAGCAGGAACTCGAGCGCACGCTCCTCGGACATGGCATCCTCCGGTAGTTATCATGTGAGGATAACATCACCTTGGCTGCCGTCAAGCCGCCGGCGCCCCGGAAGCCAGCAGGTCAACTCGGCTACTCTTCCACCGGCTTCGGCTCGACCATCTTGGCCGAGATGATGGAAATCTCGTACAGCGCGATCAGCGGCAAAGCGAGACCGGTCTGCGTGATGATGTCCGGCGGGGCGAGGATCGCGGCAATCACGAACATCCCCACCCAGGCATAGCGGCGATAGCGCTTCAGCCCCTTCGACGAGACAATCCCCACCTTGGCCAGCAGCGTCAGCAGCACCGGCAGTTCGAAGGTGATGCCGAAGGCGAAGATCAGCTTCATCACCAGGTCGAGATACTCCGACACGCGCGGCAGCAGCTCGATCGGCACACCGCCGCCGCCGGTCGGCGACTGGAAGCTGGCGAAGAACCGCCAGGCGAACGGGAACACGAAGTAATAGGCGAGCGCGGCGCCGAGCAGGAACAGCACCGGCGTGGCGACCAGGAACGGCAGCAGCGCGCGCTTCTCGCTGCGATACAGGCCCGGTGCGACGAACATGTAGATCTGACCGGCAATCACCGGGAAGCCGATGAACGCGCCGCCGAAGAACGCCACCTTGATGCGGGTGAAAAACGCCTCGTAGAGCTGCGTGTAGATCAAATGCGGATTGGGCTGCCCCTGCGCGCGCAGCACGCTCGCCAGCGGCTCGGCCAGGAAGAAGTAGATGCGGTTGGAGAAATAGTAGCAGACGATGAAGGCGACGAAGAACGCCGCGATCGACCACATCAGCCGCTTGCGCAACTCGACGAGGTGCTCGAGCAGCGGCATCGGCTTGTCGTTGATCGGGTCGTCTCGTTCGATCTGTTCGATATCGGCCATGTGCCAGCAGTCAGAGGTCAGCGACCGGCCAGGCCGGCGGGCGCGAGCGGCGTTGCAGCACGAGCTGCGGGGGAATGAAAGCCGGGGCCTCCGCGGCGTCGCCGGTTTGCGGCAGTCCGGGGACGAAGCCCGGCGGGACGAACGCCGGCGCGGCCGGAGCCGCGGCCGGCTCCGGAGCGGCCAGCTCGAAGGGTTCCGGTTCCGCGACGGCGCTTGCGTCGCGCAGGGCCGGTTCGGCACTGGCGTCGGATGCCGGCACCGGCTCCAGCGGGTTGCCCGCGAAGGTGTCGCGCAGCGCGTGGTCGGGATCGATGTGGCGCTCGATCTCGCCGCGGACGTCGAAATTGCGGATCGAGGCGATCTGGTCGCGCACCTCGTGCAGGTTCGCCTCGCGCATCATCTCGTCAACGTGGGTCTGGAACTCCGACGCCATGCGCCGGGCCTTCTTGATCATGTCGGTGATGGTGCGGATGGCCACCGGCATGTCCTTCGGCCCGATCAGGACCAGGGCGACGGCGGCGATCAGGCCTATCTCGGACCAGGCGAAATCGAACATTCAGCTACCATGCTCCCTCATCCCGGCGGGCGGGAGAGGGTTGCGACCAAAGCGGCGGGGCGAAGTGGCGCGCGGCATGTAGTCCATCCATCACTCCCGCGAAAGCGGAGCGCCCTCCGGGTTCGCATCAGGGTTTGGGCCCCGCTCCCTGCCCTCGCCGCGAAAGTGGTCTGCCTCGGGCCGCGACTCCGGCAGTTCCGGCGTCAGCGGCGGTGCATCGGACACGCCCGAGGGCTGCGGCGGCTCCAGCAGCAGGTCGGCGCGCTGCGGCAGGTCGCGGATGTCGTTCAGGCCGAATTGGGCCAGGAATTGCGGCGTGGTACCCCACAGGGTGGGCCGGCCGGGAACCTCGCGGCGACCCTTGGGGGCGACCAGGTTGGCCTCCAGCAACGCATCCAGGGTCTGCTGCGACAGGCTGGTGCCGCGGATCTCCTCGATCTCCGCACGGGTGCAGGGCTGGTGATAGGCGATGATGGCCAGCGTCTCCATCGCCACGCGCGGCAGCCTGCGCGGCACTTCGATGACCTTGCGCAGCCGCGGGGCGAGCTCCGGGGCGGTGCGGAACTGCACCCCGCCGGCGGTCTCCACCAGTTCCACGCCGCGTCCGGCGTAGCGCGCGCGCAAGGCGGCGATCACCGTGTCGGCGTCGGCGGTGTCCGGCAGAAGCTGGGTGAGGGCGCGCGGGCTAACTGGACCGGCGGAGGCGAAAATCAGCGCCTCGGCCAGGCGGAGGGAGTCCTGGTCCGGTTCGGCTGGCGTTGCGGCCGGTGCCGGGGTGGCGTCCGCGGCAGCGGCTTCGGCGGGTGCGGCGTCGGTTGGCAGCGGGTCGGGTTGGGGGGCGGTGGCGGCGGCCTCACCGCAACCCTCTCCCGCTGCCGCGGGAGCGGGAGTCTGGTCCTGGGTCATGCGCCTTCCTCTACTCCGACATGGCCGCGGCGCACCAGGATGGGGCCGAATTCATGCTCCTGGCGCAGGCGCAGGGTGCCGAATCGGGCCATTTCCAGGCTGGCCAGCAGCGTGCTCGCCAGGGCGGCACGGCGCTGGGTGGGACCGCCGAGGTGGTCCGGCAGGAAGCGCTCCAGGCTGACCCAGTCGGGGAGGCTGCCGAGCAAGGTGCCCAGTCGGTGCAGCGCGTCCTGCACGGTCCAGAGCGTCAGCGGCCGTGGCCGGTAGAGGCGGGATTTGGTGCCGCGGCGCACCGCGCCGAGATAGGCGCGCACCAGCGATCCAAGGTCGAGCGCCAGCCGCGAGCGGTCGATTTCGATGTGGTCCTCCGGCGCGCCGCGGGCGAACACGTCCTGACCGAGTTGCGGCCGGACGCCGAGCCACGCGGCGGCGGCGCGGATGGCGGACAGGTCGCGCAGCCGCAGGGCGAGCACCTCGGCGGCGTCCTCCGCCTCGTCGGCGCCGAGCGCGTCGGCGGGCAGCAGCAGGCGCGATTTCAGCCAGGTGAGCCAAGCGGCCATCACCAGCCAGTCGGCGGCGAGTTCCAGCCGCACACGGCGCGCGCCCTCGATCACCACGAGGTATTGCTCCACCAGCGACAGGATGGAGATCTTCGCCAGGTCCACCTTTTGCGCGCGGGCGAGCTCCAGCAGGAGATCGAGCGGGCCGTCGAACCCTTCGAGGTGGAGGACCAGCGAGTCGGGCGCGTCAGACATCGGCGCGCGTCAATTCTCCCCCTCCCCTTGAGGGAGGCGGAGACATTTGTCCCATTGAATTACACATGCTGCACCATGCCTCCCGCGCCGTCGCCGTGCCCCGCGAGGTAGAACAGCAGGTGGAGCGCCCACGGCACCACGGTATCCAGCGCGTCGCGGAACGGGTCGAAGTCGATGCCGAACTGGCGCAGCAGCGGCGGCAGCAGGAACACCAGCAGCACCACCACGACGATGCCGGCGCGCTCGAGCTGCGCCCAGCGGCGCGCCAGTGGCAGCGGCAGCAGGCCGACGGCGATGCGGCCGCCGTCTAGCGGCGGGATGGGCAACAGGTTGAACAAGCCGAGCACCAGGTTGGTCAGCATGAAGTAGAACAGGAACGGCGCGATGATCGGATGCTGCGCGATGGCCACGTCCACCGGATCGACCCCCGGCGGGAGCGGGCCGGACGGCAGCGGCATCAGCAGCGCGCCGATATAGGCCAGCAAAAAATTCATCGCCGGACCGGCGGTCGCCACTACCGCCATGCCGCGGCGCGGATTGCGGAACTTCCAGGCGGCGACCGGCACCGGCTTGGCCCAGCCGAACATGAACAGCACGCGATGGAAGGTCAGCAACTGGAAGATCAGCAGGAATCCGGGCAGCAGGACGGTGCCGACCCGGTCCACGTGGCGCAGCGGGTTGAGCGACAGCCTTCCGGCCAGCTGCGCGGTGTCGTCGCCCAGCGCCAGGGCGGCATAGCCGTGCGCCGCCTCGTGCAGGGTGATCGCCAGGACGGCGGCGATCACCGCCGGGACAATCTGCAACAGGATGTCGGTCACGCCAGCAGCCGATCCCGTTCGGTGGCCAGCGCCGCTGCATCCAGCGGCCGGCGGTGCCGGGCGGCCAGCGTCCGCGCGGTAGCCATCCGCGCGGCGGATGCCCCCGTCAGCGGCGGGCAGGTGGCCAGCAATTCCGCCGTCAATGCGAGGTCGCCGGCGCAGTACAGGGCGACGTCGCAGCCGGCGGCGAGTGCCGCCGTCGCCCGTTGGGCGGGCGTGCCGGACAACGCCCGCATCGCCAGATCGTCACTCACCACCATGCCTCCGAAGCCGAGCCGTCCGCGGATGATACCCCGGATGACCGCCGGCGACAGCGTGGCCGGCACGATGGGGTCCCAGGCGGCATAGACAATGTGCGCCGTCATCAGCCAGGGCAGATCGGTGTTCCGGCTGAACGGCAGCAGGTCGGCGCGCAGGTCGGTGGCATGCACGCGCGGCAGCGTCAGATGCGAATCCACCAATGCGCGGCCATGCCCCGGTGCATGCTTGCCCACCGGCTGGACTCCCGCCGCCAGCAACCCCGCGGCCAGGGCGCGCCCGAGTCGCGCCACCGCCAGCGGATCCGCCGCGAAGGCACGATCACCCACCACGTTGCTGGCGCCCGGCATCGCCAGGTCGAGCACCGGCGCGGCGACCACGTCGAAGCCGGCGGCGGCACAGTCGAGGCCGATCAGCGCGCCGGTGAGGAACGCGGCGCGCAGCCCCGTCGCGTGATTGCCGGCGAAGCGCCGGCCGAGCGCCGCCGCCGGCTTGTGCTCGCGCCAGTGCGGCGGGCGCAGCCGGGCGACCCGGCCGCCCTCCTGGTCCACCATCAGCACGGCGTCACGCGGCAGGACGCGCCGCAGCGATGCGGCCAGCGCGGCGAGTTGTGGCGGATCGATGATGTTGCGGGCGAACAGGATCACGCCGGCCGGAGGGTGGCGGCGGAATAGCGCCGCTTCGTCGGGCAGCAACGCCGGGCCGGCGATGCCGACGATGGTGGCCCGGGGCGTTGCGCCGGCCGGGGTCCGGGTTGCCGCGGACGCGCGCGCCTGGCTCAGAAATCCGCCACCGAGCAGCCACCGCCTCCGGCGCGGAGTTGCTCGCAGAACATGGTCGCCCGTGCCATGTCGCCGAACCCGCCGGTGCGCAGGCGCCAAAACGTCTGGCCGCCATGCTCGATCCTGCTGAAGGCCGGACGATGGCCGCCCAACAGCTTCGGCCAGCGCCGGACCAGCCGCTCCCATTCGGCTTTGGCCGCGGACTCGGAGGACAGTGCCGCAAGCTGCACCGATACGTCCCTGCCGCCGGCCGCGCGCGCTGCCGCGGCGGCGGAAGCCAGCTTGTCCGCTGGCCTAACCGGTGGCGCGATGGTGGCGACCGGCGGCCGTGCCGCACTCGCCGCGGCGGGCTCCCGTGGCGGTTCGGCGGCGACAACCGCCGCCTCTCGGGGCGGAGGCGCCGCGACGGGCTCCCGGATCATGACCCCGGGCGAAGGCGCGGATGCCTGGGGAGCGCGTAGCGCCTGCGGGTCCGGCGTCTGCGGCGGCGGTGCGAGCTTCTTCACGTCGATATCGCTGCCGCCGGAGAAAATGTCGTTGTTGACTCCGGCGACCTGCAAACCGCCCGGATTTGCCGGCTTCACCCGCATCGGACCGGACTCGGCCTGCACCACCGGGACGCCCTGGATGCGATGGCTGAGCATGGACCAGCCGGCAACCACCACCAGCAGGGTGCCGCCGATGCCGGCGGCAATCAACGCCAGCCTGCGCGTCGCCGGGTCCATGCCGCGCGAGTGGCGTGGCACGCGATAGGTTGGGCTGGGAATGCTGATGTCATCGGACACGGCGCACCCTTTCCAGTTGGCGCCGCGCTGCGGCGCCTTAACGCATTTCCTCGACGGGCCGGACGCCCATCACGGCGAGACCGGACCGGATCGCCACCGCCGTCGCCGCCACCAGCGCCAGCCGGGCCAGCGTCTCGGCCGGCCGGTCCGGTTGCAGGAAGCGCAGCGTAGCCGCATCCTTGCCTCGGTTCCACAGCATATGAAAGTCGGCCGCCAAGTCATAGAGAAAAAACGCAATCCGGTGCGGCTCGCGTGCCACTGCCGCAGCCTCCACGGTGCGTGGCCAAGTTGCCAGGCGGCGGATCAGCGCCAGTTCCTCGGGCGCCGCCAGGCTGTCAAGCGGCACCTCGGCGAGCCCCGCGTCCGTCACCTCGGCCGGCGCGAACATGTTCACCGCGGCGCGCAGCACCGAGCGGCAGCGGGCATGCGCGTATTGCACGTAGAACACCGGGTTGTCGCGGGTCTGCGCCAGAGCCTGGTCGAGGTCGAACTCCATCTGCGCGTCGGCCTTGCGGGTCAGCATGATGAAGCGGACGGCGTCCTTGCCGACCTCCTCCAGCAGGTCGCGCAGGGTGACGTAGGTGCCGGCGCGCTTGGACATGCGCACCGGCCCTCCCCCGCGCATCACGTGCACGATCTGACACAGCACGGCTTCGAACTTCGTTTTGCCCGCGGAGATGGCCTGCACCGCGGCGTTCATGCGCTTGACATATCCACCGTGATCGGCGCCGAGGACGTCGATCAGCAGGTCGAAGCCGCGATCCGCCTTGTCGGCGTGATAGGCGATGTCGTTGGCGAAATACGTGTTGCTGCCGTCGGATTTGCGCAGCGGGCGATCGACGTCATCGGCGAACCGGGTGGCGCGGAACAGCGTTTGCGGGCGCGGTTCCCAATCATCCGGCGTCTTGCCCTTGGGCGGCTCCAGCACGCCTTCGTAGATCAGGCCTTGCAATGCCAGCCGGTCGATCACCGCGTCGGCCGCGCCGCTGGCCACCAGCGCGCGTTCGGAGCTGAAGATTTCCTGGGCAACGCCAAGCGCAAGCAGGTCGTCGCGGATTTCCCGCAGCATGGCGGCGACGGTGAAGTCGCGCACGATGTCGAGCCAGGCTTCCGGCGCGGCGATGCCGCGATCCGGCAGGGCCAGCGAGGTGCCGTAACGCTGCGCCAGTTGCTCGCCGACGGGCACCAGATAGTCGCCGCGGTATTGCAGGCCGCCGGGGACTTCGTTGGAGAAGTCCTCTTCTGAAAGCGGCGTGCCGATCGCCTGCAAATAGCGCCAATACGCCGCCCAGGCGAGCGCGGCGACCTGCGCGCCGGCATCGTTGATGTAATATTCCTTGGTCACTGCGTGCCCGGTCTTCGCCAGCAGGTTGGCGAGTGCGTCGCCCACCACCGCACCGCGGCAATGGCCGATATGCAGCGGGCCGGTGGGATTGGCGGACACGTATTCGACGTTGACGCGAGTACCGGTGCCAATGCTGCTGTCCCCGTAGGCTTCGCCGGCGCGCAAGATGGAGCGCAACTCCTCTACCCACCAGATGGGCTGCACGATGAAATTCACAAAGTTATTCGCAGCGGGTTGCGCGGTAGCAGGTATGCCAAGAGCATTGATCGCTCCGCTGACATTAAGAGCGAAGGTACTGGGCAGCTGACCAGCCGAACGCGCCGCCACCAGGGCGAAATTGGACGAGACTTCGCCCAGGACAAGATTTCGCGATGGGCCCACGTCGATGCGCGCCATTACCTCGTTCGGAGTATTCGGCGCAGCTTTGAGGACCTCCTCTTTGACCATCCTCTCAAGCGCGTAATAGACGTTGCTTGATAGCACTCGATACTTGTCAGTCATCGGCCCAGTCCCTTGACTCTCGTGCAGCCTGCCCGGTGATCCACGCCACCGAGGTCCCATTGCTATGGCCTATTTTGACCTGGAAATTCGTATATGGCCGTCCAGGATAGATGACCGGGTCAAGCCTGGCCATGACGAACGGGGAACTCATCCGCTCACCGTGATGTCGGTCAGCCTGCGGTGCTCGTCCATCGCGTAGCGGTCCGTCATCCCCGCCACGTAGTCGCCGACCACGGTCGCGGCGCGATGCGTGCCGCCCTCGCCGGCGCGGGCACGCCAGTCGTCCGGCAGCAGTGACGGATCGGCGTGCAGCAGCCGAAACAGCTCCTCGGTCAGCCGGCGCGCCTTCGTCGTCATGCGGTTCACCCGCCAGTGGCGATACATGCGGGCGAACAGGAAATCCTTGATGACCATGTGCGCCTCGGCCATCGCCGGACCGAACGACACCACGCGCTGCTTCGCGCGGCGCACCGCACCGGCGTCCTGTGGGTTCAGCTTCGCCAGGCGGCGGCGGGTCTCCTCGATCAGGTCGGTGATCATGGCGTTGATCACCCGGCGAATCGTCTCGTGGCGCAGCCGCGGCGGCGGCATGTCCAGGCTGGACAGGCGGGCCTCGGCCAGCGCCTCGCGCACCACCGGCAGATGGGCGATCTCTTCCGGACCGAACAGCCGGGCGCGCAGCCCGTCGTCCAGGTCGTGGCTGTGGTAGGCGACGTCGTCGGCGATCGCCGCCACCTGCGCCTCGGCGGAGGCGTGCGTGTTCAGCTCCAGCTTGTGGCGCTCGTTGTACTCGGCGATGTAGGCCGGCGGGTTGCGCAGCGGGCCGTTGTGCTTGGCCAGCCCCTCCAGCGTCTCCCAGGTCAGGTTCAGCCCGTCCCAGCCAGCGTAGCGGCTCTCCAGCAGCGTCACCACCCGCAGCGACTGAGCGTTGTGGTCGAAGCCGCCGAACGGCTTCATCGCCAGGTTCAGCGCCTCCTCCCCCGCATGGCCGAACGGCGGATGCCCCAGGTCGTGCGCCAGCGCCAGTGCCTCCGTCAGGTCCTCGTCCAGCCCGAGTTCGCGCGCGACGGAGCGGGCGATCTGTGCCACCTCGATCGAATGGGTCAGGCGGGTGCGGTAGAAATCGCCCTCGTGGTTGACAAACACCTGTGTTTTGTATTGCAGTTTCCGGAAGGCCGAACTGTGGATGATGCGGTCGCGGTCGCGCTGGTACGGCGAGCGCGTCGGCGCCTCCGGCTCCGGATGGAGCCGGCCGCGGCTGGTCGCCGGCTGCACCGCGTAGGGACCGAGGGTCATGCAGGGCGGGCTTACACCCCGCGGCACCGGGCTTCAATTCCGCCGCGGAAGTGCCTACTTTACCCGCATGCAACAGTTTGCCGTATCCGAGCGGGCCGCCGCCCGCATCGCCGAGATCATCGCCGCCGAGGGCCGCCCCCCGGACACGGTGCCCGCGCTCCGGGTTGCCGTGCTCGCCGGCGGATGTTCGGGGTTCCAGTACCGCTTCGAGCTCGACGCGGCGCGACAGCCTGACGATCTGGTGATCGAGCGTGCCGGCGCCCGGGTCCTGGTCGATCCGGTCAGTCTGGACCTGCTGGCCGGCGGGGAGCTGGACTTCACCGACGAGCTGATGGGCAGCCACTTCGCCGTGCGCAACCCGAACGCCAGGTCCGCATGTGGTTGCGGCACAAGCTTTTCGGTGGACTGAGGCGGCCAGGGCGGCAGCCACAATTCGCTGGTATTTTTGGCCAGGACGCCCATATTGGGCCTTCGGCACTTTTCGCCCAGGGTCATGTTTGCCCAAGTCCGCGACCCCGTCGCATCCGGCACTTACCAATGGAAAAGTACTACGGCCCGCACGGTGCGGACCGCCGAAATACTCGGAGTGACGTGATGTCTTCAGGAACGGTCAAGTGGTTCAACGCCCAGAAGGGCTATGGCTTCATCCAGCCCGACGATGGCTCGAAGGATGTCTTCGTGCATATCTCAGCGGTCGAGCGGGCCGGTCTTCGCGGCCTGAACGAGGGCCAGAAGGTCAGCTACGACATCGAGCGTGGTCAGCAGGGGAAGACCGCCGCGGTCAACCTGCAGGTTTCCTGACCAAGGCGGAACCGGTGCCGCATCGCGCGGCACCGGCCACCGCACGACGGCGGATCGGTTCACGGCAGGAGAGTCCATGGCGACGCACAAATTCTCCGTCGGCGATCGGGTGCGGCTGATGGTCAGCAAGTACGCCGGCGACGTTCCCGCCGGAGTCTATACGATTTCCCGCAAGCTGCCGGTTGAGGCGAATGTCTGCCAGTACCGGGTAAAGCACGTCCAGGACGGCCACGAGCGGGTCGTGCGCGAGACCCAACTCATCGGGCCGGGCGACCAAGCCTGACCCGGTTTTCCTACGATTCTGCCGCTTGTCGTGGCAATCCAGGCCGTTAGCCCATCTTAGCCCATCTTTGACACTCACTAAAAAAACTTCTGCAATATCAGCAATGTGTGCGGCGGATTTTCGCCGAGTAACACTACATTCGGGCATTGGGCGGGTCATGCGACGTATTTCCTGACCCCGCCCGGCGCCGGATCGATC
>DATLQW010000109.1:0-3549 GCA_035535035.1 Acetobacteraceae bacterium | reverse complement strand
CTACTGCGAACGCGATGGCTTCGGCGCGACCGACGCGCTGATCCGGCATATGTCGGAGGCGCTGGGCGCGGCCGGACGCGCGGAGATCCGAAGCAAGACCGAGGCGGCACTGAAAACCGCCCCGCGATCCTCCGGCCCGCATGATTGGCGCGCGGATGCCCAGCGTCGTCATCTCGCCTTTCGCCTGGCGCTGCTCGCCGATCTCGAGAAGGACGCCGACGCCTTCATCGCCGCCATTCGCGCCGGCGGGTTGGAGAGCACGCACGCTCTGGAGGTCGCCGAGCGCCTGATCGCGGCGAACCGGCCGGCCGAGGCGCTGGACTGGCTCGATAAGCCGCGGCGGCGCGTTGAGGACGAGGACGATGATGGCGCCGACACCGATCTGCGGATCGCGGCGCTTGACGCCCTGGGGCGCAAGGACGAGGCGCAAGCGGTCCGCTGGCGGCATTTCGAGCGTTTCCTGAGCGCCGAACATCTGCGGGCCTATCTGAAGCGCCTACCGGATTTCGAGGATTTCGAGGCGGAGCAGAAGGCGCTCGACGTCGCCGCCGCGCACAAGCAGGCTGCGCGGGGGCTGGCGTTTTTCATCGAATGGCGGGCGCCCGACCGCGCCGACCGCCTGGTGCGCGAGCGGCTGGCCGCGCTCGACGGCCGCCTCTACGAGGTGCTGCGCCCGGCCGCGGAAGCCCTGGAGGAGAAATTTCCCGAAGCGGCCAGCCTGCTCTACCGGCGCCTGGTCGAAAGCGTGCTCGAACGCGGCTCGTCGAAACAGTACCAATACGCCGCGCGTGATCTGCTGTCCTGCGCGCGTCTCGCGCCGCACCTGCCGGTGCCGGGATCGATCGAGAGCCACGCGAATTTTGTCGCGCGGCTGCAGAAGGCGCATGGACGGAAATACGGATTCTGGGGGTTGATCGAACCAAAGGGACGTTGAGCCGATGGCCAAGCGCACGACACCGCCGACCGCGAGCGATGATCAGGTGCGAGCCTTGCTCTATCGCTACAACTGCCCGGTGCCGTTCCACGCCGTGCGCACGCGCTGGCTCGGCGAGACCGAGGAGGACGCTGCCTCGCTGCTGCACCCAGGCGCCGAGGACACGCTGCAGGTCTGGCCGGTGAGCATGCGGGTCTACCGGCCGGTCAACAACAACTCCGGCCTGCTCGAAGCAGCTGAAGCTGTCACTGGAGGATTTGCCCAACAGCGATTGCAGGCCTCACAGTGGGCCATTGCACTTGCCGGCCGACACCTCGATATGTGCCAGCAGGAGATTCGACCGTGAGTCAGACGACGCAGTGGCACCCCGACATCAGCGCACTTTTTGCGATCATTCCCGACGACGCGATGTCACCGCTGTCGGCGGTGTCAAACGGCTTGCGGCGACATCCGCTGTGCGAACTGATTAGCGACCCAGAGGAGCCGTCAGGACTCGCACGCGAGACTATCCGTTCCATGCGGCTCGTGAATCAGAATGCTCCGGCCTGGATGAGCCGCCTGCGCACAAGACTCCTCGATGCCGGGAACTTCGCAGACGCTGCGGCTGCACTTGGCGAAATTCGGGCCTACGGCGCTCTGGCCATGGCCGGCCTCTGTCCCCAGGCCATTGGTCAGCCAGCAAATCCCGACTTGAAGGTCGACATCGACGGACAGACCATCATCGTCGAGGTACACACCCGGCAGATGGATAATGCGGCGCAGGAAAAGCTCGATGCCTGGGCGAACGAAGTAAAGGCGGCAGCACCGCCCCCAGGCATATCGGTGCGATTCTCGCCCCCGATTGCGCCGTTTGGCGAACCCGACCCACAAAAGCGAGGCGATACCGTGATCGCCAACATGATAAGCCGAATTGCCGCCGTCAAAGAACGGGAACACCAGTTTCAGGAAGGACTAGCGAACGTTCTTTGGCTGGATCTGCGCAGCGGCCCAGTTTCCATGCTCGTGGATACGAGTCATGCACTGCCGTTCGCGTCACGCCACGGTCGCATTTCTTCCGGTGCGCTGTGGAGCGCGGTCTATGGGACATGTGGCCTGCCGATCGTGGAGGGACCATCGCATCGCCGCCATGTCATTGTGCCGATGGGACATAACGGCAAGTTTCGCGGCAGACTGACGAAGCTCAGCGGGATAATCGCTGCCTGCGGCGATGGCGCCGTGCTGCTAGAACATCCGAGACCGGCCGTTCCGCTGCCGCTGCGGTTTCGTAATGCGCTGCTTACGCTCATGGATTTCCGGGCAGAATGCTCAGTCTGCGCGTGGGGCGATGACGCCGAACTCGTCTGCCGGACGGTGAACGCTCAGGAGATATCACTGCGCGCCATCGTCCAAAATCTCCGGCAGCCGCCGTTCGTGTATCAGGACTCCTACGCTTCCCCGACGAGAATCGCTGGCCTTGAGGAATAGCTTGGAAGAAAGCCGCAGTAGCGCCTCACGGGTTCGCTTCCTCTGCTACCACGCTTCGGAACCTCGCCCAGACATGCCGTACGCCGACGCTGCCAGCGGGGCTGGCCGTATCTGCGCGAAGGCCGCGCCACGACACCGGTCGCAGTGGTGCGCCGGCAGTCGCACCCAGCGAGATCGCTGTCGCAATCCGTCAGCTTCGCGAGCCGACTTGCATCGCCGAGCACGAGAGGCACGAGGCGGCATTGTCCTGCACTCGCGCCCGCAGGCAGATGCTGGCGGTGGCAATGTCGGCGAGCCGCCACCTGCTCCACTGATCGCATCCGCCTGACGGAACCAGGCGATGACCGCGCCGCCGGTGTCACCCTGTGCCCCCGCCGTTGAGGTTACGCTTGCCGGGGCGGTGGTGCGGGTGGCCCCGGGCACGGACGGCGCGTTGCTGACGGCGGTGCTGCGCGCGGTGCGCGCCTCGGCGACGTGATCTCGGTTCCCCCCGGCGTGCGGGTGTTGCTGGCAACCCGGCCGGTGGATTTCCGCAAGGGCGCGCACGGCCTGGCGGCGCTGGCTGCGGAGGTGCTGGGCCAGGAGCCGTTCTCCGGCGCGGTGATCGTGTTCCGTGCCAAACGCGGTGACCGGGTGAAGGTCCTGCTCTGGGATGGCAGCGGGCTGGTGCTGGTGTGGAAGCAACTGCAGCAGGAGGCGTTCCGCTGGCCGCCGCTGATGGACGGGGTGATGAAGCTGTCGGCGGTGGAGTTTGCGGCGCTGTTCGACGGTCTCGATTGGACACGCATACAGCCGCTGCGACGGATTCCCCAACCGACCGCGGCGGCGTAGGATTCGCGGCGTGACCGACGCCGCTCCCGCCACATCCCCGAACCTGCCCGCCAACATTGCGGCGCTGCGTGCGCTGGTGCTGACGACGAGGGCCGAGCGCGACGCCGCGGTGGCGGAACGCAACGAGGCCGCGGCGGAGCGCAATGCGCTGGCGACGCAGAACGACCGGCTGCGGCACCTGTTAGCGGCGGCGAAAATCCGCGCATAAACGGCGCCCAGTTCGTCGCGTCTCCGCATTGAAGCTCACAACCGGACGGCACCTGGCGCGCTGCCACCGACCGCGGTGGTCGATTGTGGCTGGCTGGCAGACCCCTATCAAT
>DATLQW010000108.1:0-11390 GCA_035535035.1 Acetobacteraceae bacterium | reverse complement strand
GGAACGCAAAGAACGGGATCACCTGCGCCCAGGCCCGCCGCCACGCGGCGACCACGGTCGGGAACTTCCGCCCCCATTCGCCGTCCGCGAACGCATCCAAGGCCGCTGCCGCCGCTTCGGCACTGGCCGCCGCATAGATCGCCCGGCGCGCTCCGCACCACCCAAACGGTTCAAATGCAACCTCCCTGGCCACCCGGCCGCTGCCTCTGGCGTTCGGCGGCAGGCACGGCTATACGCTAGGCCTTGCGCCGCCGGTCGGGATCGGCAGCGCAAGGCAAGGGACCATGCTTATGAAGCCGGGCATCCACCCCGAATACCACGAGATCAACGTCATCATGACGGATGGTACGCAGTTCAAGACGCGCTCCTGCTACGGCAAGGCCGGCGACACGCTGCGTCTGGACATCGATCCGAAGTCGCACCCGGCCTGGACCGGTCAGCATCGGATCATGGACACTGGCGGTCAGGTGGCGAAGTTCAACAGGAGGTTCGCCGGGCTTGGCCTGAAGGGCTAGCCCCGCGACAAAGTCTTGTTGACCGGCGCTGCCGGTCAGGCGCCGGCGTTGCGCGGGCTTCGCTACGCTGTTGCGGAGACCACATCCGGGGAGGCCGGCCCGACTTTCCCCATTCGCACGGACCGCGATTTCCGCTGCAACCCATGTGTGAACGCGCCGTCCGGCGTCGATGAGCTGACGCCCTCCCGGCTGACGGAAGCTGTGGTCCGGCTATTGCGTAAAGCGGCCGAACCCAGGCAGACGGCAGCGCGGCAGCGTGAGAAGATCGCGCGGCCGATGGGCCGGCCAGAGATCGACCGGCCAGAAACCGATCAGCCTGCGCTCCGCCCGCCGGACAGCGCCATGGCGGGCCGGCGCCTGCCATGACGATGGGGGGCGGGGTCGTGCAACCTTACCCTGCCGGCTCATCGTGGATCGGCAGCACGAACTGGAACACCGCGCCCTGCGGGATCCCGGTCACCCATATGCGGCCGCCATGCGCCTCGATGATCGAGCGGCAGATCGACAACCCCATCCCCATGCCGCCGGACTTGGTCGTGAAGAATGCCTCGAACAGCCGGGAGACATCGCCCGGCGGGACACCCATCCCGGAATCCCGCACCGCAACCATTACGCCTTCCGCCTCGTGCGCCGCGGTGATCCACAAGCCCCGCGCATCCTCGGCGACATCGCGCATCGCCCCGATCGCATTGACGATCAGGTTCAGCAGGACCTGCTGCAATTGCACCCGGTCGCCGCGAATGGCCGGCAGCCCTGGCGCAAGGTCCGTTTGCAACGTGACGTTGTTGCGCAGCAGTTCGCCACGCGTCAGGGTGATGACGTCCAGGATCGCCTCGGTGACGTCCAGCCAGTCGTTCTTGGGCGGCAGCTTCCGGATCAGTCCGCGGATGCGGCCGATGATCTCGCCGGCACGGCTGCCCTCGTTGACGATGCGACCCAGCGCCTGGCGCACCTCCGCCAGATTCGGCTGTCGGGCGCCCAGCCAGCGCAGCGCGGCGTGGGCGTTGGTTACGGCGGCGGTGATCGGCTGATTGATTTCGTGCGCGATCGACGCGGTCAACTGCCCCATCGTGGTGACGCGGTTGGCATGCGCGAGTTCCATCTGCGCCTCGCGCAGAGCCTCCTCGGCGAGCGCATGCTCTGTCAGGTCGCGGCTGATCAGCAGGGCTGCCTCGACCTGCCTCGTCTCCAGCCGCAACGGGGAATACGTGATCACCCGGTAACGCCGGCCCAGGGCATTGTCGGACCAGTCCGTGTAGCGGCCTTCCTCCCCGGCGAAGCACCGGTCCAGGCGTGGCTTGATCGATTGCTCGAACATCGTCTCCAGGCCGGGGATATCCTTGACATGCCTGCCGAGCAGCTTCTCTGCCGGCATCCCGCGGCTCTGTTCGTAGGTCCGATTGACCCGGCGCAACCGGTAGTCCCGTCCGACGACGCAGACGGCGTCCGGCAGGCTTTCGAACACCTGCCGGGCCAGCGACTCCGCGCGCCGATGCTCGGTGATGTCCTGCATGGTGCCGAACATGCGGCGCGGCTGGCCTGACCCGTCCCGTACCACCTGGCCCAGGCTGTGCACGATGCGCACCTCGCCATCGGGCCGGATGGCGCGGAACTCCTTGTCATAGCGGGCGCCATGATGCAGCGCCTCGTGCAGCGCCTGCATCACCGCCGTGTGGTCCTCCAGGCTCATCCTGCTGGTTTCGCCGAACCGGATTGGCTGCTCCTGCGGCGTCATGCCGAAGATGTGGTATATCTCGTCCGACCATTGCACGCCGAGGGTTGCCGGATCGCACTCCCAATGGCCGACATGCGCGATCCGCTGCGCCTGCGCCAGCCGAGCCTCGCTGTTCTGCATGTCGCGGAACACCAGAAGGCTGGTCAGCGCGTCGGTGAGCCGGCGTCCGATCTCCTGGAACAGCCGCTCCTCCTGGCGTGTCCAGACGCGTTGGCCGGTGCACTGGTGCAGCCCGAACAGATAGGGCCGGTCCCGCCTGGGATGGATCGCCATCGTGATCATGGACTGCACGCCGAAGCGTCGGGCGAATTGCGGCAGCCCGCGATCGTCCGCCCCAAAGCCGGAGCGCACGGCCCCACTCGCCGCCGTGGCATCCCGGAACAATGCCGAAACGTCCGCATCCACCGGCAGATCGGCGTCCAGGGCGAAGGCGCCGGGGAAGCCGGGCCGCGTATGCTCCATCACCACGCGCCACGTCGGCGCTGCCGGATCGCAGGGATAGATCAGCCACGCGCGATCGGTGTCGAAGATCGCCAGCACTGTCTCGAGCACGATGCTCATCATCTGTTCGAGATCGTTCGTGCTCTGGATTGCCCGGTTCACCCGGTCCATGCTCGTCAGGAACCAGAGATTGGCCTGGCGCTCCTCCTCGGCGCGCTTGCGTTCCGTCAGATCCACCACGAAAGCGACGCCGTCGCCCGGCGTCTCGAACAGCGCGGCGCCGAACAGCACGGGCACGCGGCTGCCGTCCTTGCGAAAATACTCCCTTTCGTGCGGCTTGCAGCTCCCGGTCGTCAGGATCTGCGCCATCGCTTCGCGCTCGGCCGGTCGCCATTCGGGCGGCGTCAGGTCGGTCCAGCGCAGTCCTCCGGCGCGCAGATCGGCGCGGCTGTAGCCGATCATGTCAAGGAACGCGTCGTTGGCCTCGGCGATCGGCCCGTCGAGCTTCCCGATGATGACGCCGATGATGTTGGAATCGACCAGGCGGCGGATCTTTTCCTCGCGTTCCCGGACATCGCTGTAGAGCCGCGTGTTCTCCAGCGAAATCGCCGCCTGTCCGGCCAGCACCTCCAGCAGCGCGGTGCGGCCGGGGGTGAAGACATGCGATGCCAGGCTGTTTTCCAGGTACAGCACGCCCGCCAGCGCACCATGGCGGACGATCGGAACGGCGAGCATCGAGCGCGGCTGGCGGTGGCTCAGGTAAGGATCCGCGGCGAACAGGTGCGGCGCCGCGGCGTCATTCACCGCGACGCTCGCGTGCGTCCGGATGACGTAGCGCAGCAGCATTTCCGGGCACGTGGCCTCGTCCATCTCGGCGGAATGCAGGATGACCTCGATCTTCCGGTTGCCCGCCCGGGCCGCGGCCTCGATGCACCAGCGGTCGCCCCGCGGCAGGATCAGCAGGCCGCGATCGGCGCCCGCGTTCTCCAGGGCAACCGACATCACGGTCTCGATCAGCCGCGGCAGCACGATCTCGCCCGATACGGCCTGCGACGCCTTGATCACGCTGGCGACGTCCAGTTGCTGCAGCCGAGGGTCCGCCGCCGACCGGGGGCGAGGCCGATCCGCCAGAGCCAGGCGAGGGTAGCGCCGTTCGATCTGCGTCACCTTCCCCGCGGCGCCCCACAGGTCATAGCAAGCGCAAGCGTGGCGGAGATGCGCGTCGCCGCTGGTTTCGAGGCCGCGGCCGAAATAGAACTGCCCGGCCAGCTCATGCGCGAGCGCCTCGAGATAGATGAACCCGTGATTGCGCGCCGCCTGGATGGCATGCTCGTAAATCCGTTCCGCTTCGAGTTCCCTGCCCTCGACGCGGGCGATCTCGGCGGCGACCAATGCCGCGCGGCAGACGAAGTTCTCGGGACAATGTGTGGCCCAGTGTTCGATCTGCCTGTGATGCGCGCGCAGCGCGGCCAGCAGGCGGTCCCGTGCCTCGGGCCGCGCCGCATCGCAGCAAGCGGCGCGCGCCAATGCCGCATGAAAATGGTATTCCGTCATTTCCAGGTGTGAGGGCACGGTCCACAGGTATTGTTCCATTCTGGCCGCCGCCTCGACCGCGCCTTGCGGATCGCTCGCCAGGAAACGTCCCTGCAGCTTGCGCACCCAATACCAGCCGTTGGCCACGGCCATGCCCGGATCCTGCGCGAGGTGCCGCTCGAATTCGGCTTCATCGAACTCCGCACCGTTGAACGACGCGACGTTCTGCGTGTGCCCGCGCAGCGCCAGGATCAGCCGGAGCTGCCCGGTGATCATGTCGGCGACGAGGTCGAACCGAGCCCGGACGGTGGATTGCAGGCGGTCCTCGGCCTCGCGCTGGACCGTGTCCAACGGCTCACCGGCCGCGAGCATGGCGGAGATGAGGTTGCAACCGCTATAGGCGGCGAAGGTCAGGTCGCCGATCTCCTCGGCCGCCGCAAGCGCCCGGCGCGCCAGGCCCGGACCACCGCGCATGTGCTGCATCCAGGGATTGGCGACGTGGGAAAAATCCAGGTACACCCGCGCCTTGAACCGCGTCAGCCCGCATTGCTCCACCAGGTCGAAACCGAGCTGGCCGAACTGCAACGCGGCCGGATAATTGCCGAAGCGCTGGCCCAGCAGCAGACCCAGCCAGACATACGCCAGACAGGAGCCGTCGCTGTTGCCGTATTGCAGGCTGAGATTCGCCATGCGCGCGACCACCAGGCCGAACAGGTTCTCATCGGTGAACAGCGCCGGCGGCAACAGGGTGGTCAGGATGTCCAACGTCGCCTGCGACGCCGGATCGGTCATCCGCGGCAGCTCGATCAGCTCGCCGATCGCGCGCGCGCCGATCTGCTGCCACATCAAATCGAATTCCTGGAGCACCTCGGCGCTGCCGGGATGCGCCGGCCAGCCGATGCCGAGCGAGCGCAGGAAGTCCAGCCCGACCTGCACGCTGCTGTCGCGCCGATCGACGGCGATCAGCAGGTTGATCATGAGGCAGGTGACCGAGGCCCGGTCCGCCAGGTTGGCGGCGCGGCGCGACAGCAGCGACAGCCCCCCATTCCGCGGCGGCGGTGTTGCCGGTCAGGAACTCGCATTCCGCCTGCTGGTAGTCCAGGGCGAAGCAGAGCGCGTAGCATTGCTCCCAGCAATGCTTGTCCAGCACCGCGATACCCGCCTTGAAATAGGCCAGCGCCGAGGCATAGGCCGCCGATCGCCTGGCGCGGTTGCCGGCCATCAGGTTCAGCTCGGCGACACGCCGGCGTTCCTCCGGTGCCGTGAGCAGTGCCGCGCCGCGGTTGAGTTGGTGCACGATGTCGAACACGCCGGCTTCAATTTCCGCCGCCGGCGCGTGCGCGGCGAGCAATCGGCCGATGCGCAGATATTCCGCGGCCCGCTCGCCGCGCGGGATCAAGGCGTGCGCCGCCTCCTGCACGCGGTCGTGGATGAACCGGTAGAGGCTGTCCGACCGGAGCAGCAGACCGTCTTGCACCGCCGGCCAGAGGGCGGCGTGGATCGCCTCCGCCGGTTTGCCGCAGACCATGGACAGCGTGGCCGTCGTCCCGGCGCTGCCAAGGCAGGCGAGGCGCTTCAACGCGTCCTGCGTCGCCGCTGGCAGGCGGGTCAACTTGCCGGCCATCAGCTCGACAACGTTATCGGTGAATCCCTCGGCGCGGATGGCGTCGATGTCCCACTGCCACGCACCCTGCACCGCATCGAAGGCAAACAGCCCCTCTTTCCACAGCAAGGTCAGGAAATGGATGGCGAAAAACGGATTGCCGTCCGTCTTCCCGTGCATCAGCCGCGCCAGCGGCTCGGCGGTTGCCTCCTCGCATCCGGCGGTTTCGCTGACCATCCGGCGCATGTCGTTTTCGGACAGCGGCCCCAGCAGAACCTCCTGCACCGCGGAGCCCGTCGCGCGGACGCGGTCCAGCATTTGCGTCAACGGGTGGCCGGGACCGACCTCGTTGCTGCGATACGCGCCGATCGCCAGCAGGCACAGGCTGGCCGGCGGCGAGATTGCATCGGCCAGGAATCCGAGCGTCGCGGCATCCAGCCACTGCAGATCGTCCAGGAACAGCACAAGAGGATGTTCCGGCTTGGCAAATACGCCAAGGAACCGGTTGAGGATGGCACGGAAGCGGGTCTCGGCCTCGGCCGGCGGCAGGGGCGTGACCGGCGGCTGCGGCCCGATCACCCGTTCCAGTTCCGGGACCAGCTCCATCACCAGCCGGGCGTTCGCGCCGAGCGACGCGCCGATCGCATCGCGCCATCGGGCAAGCTCGTTTTCGCGTTTGACCAGAAGCTGGCGGACCAGCGCCTGAAGCGCGCCTGCCAGCGTGCCGTAGGGGATGTCGCGCTTGTGCTGTTCGAACTTGCCGGCGGCGAACAGCCCGCGAGACGGCACGATCGCCCTGTGCAGCTCGTTCACCACCGAGGACTTGCCGATCCCGGAATAGCCCGACACCAGCGCCAGCTCGGGCGTGCCGCGCGCCAGCACGCGATGGAACGCGTCCAGCAGCGACCGCACCTCCAGGTCCCGCCCGTACAGCCGTTCGGGGATCCGCAGCGTATCCGGAATGTCGCGCCCGCCGGGCCGGAACCGTTCGATCCAGCCGGCGGACTGCCATGCGTCAAGACAGCGTCGCAGATCGGCGGCGACACCCAGCGCGGTCTGGTAACGCTCCTCCGGCGTCTTGGCGAGCAATTTCAGGACGATGTCGGCAACCGCGGGCGGGAGGCCGGGCTCCAGATCGACGGGCGACGGCGGGCGACGCGCCATGTGGCAGTGCACCAGTTCCATCGGATCGTCGGAGGTGAACGGCAGCACCCCAGTCAGCATGCGATACAGCGTGACCCCGAAGGCATACAGGTCGCTGCGCGCATCGACCGAGCGATTCATCCGCCCGGTTTGCTCCGGCGCCATATAGGCCAGCGTGCCGTCGATCGCCTCGGCGGGCGCGGCGGCCGGTTGTTCGCGCGGCATGCGCGACGCAATGCCGAAGCCGGTCAGCCGCACCGATTCGCCGTCCGGACCCACCAGGATGTTGAGCGGCCTGATGTCTTTGTGGATCAGGCCGCACTGACGCATCCCCGCCAGCGCGCCGGCGATGCCGATGGCGAGGCGAAGGCAGCGTTCCAGCGGCAGCGGACCCCGCAGCAAACGCTCCAGCGGCTCGCCGCCCGGATCCTCCAGCACCAGTACGGGCCGGCCATGGTCGCGAGCCAGTTCAAGCGGCAGCACCGCCCACGACCGCTGCAAGATGTCCTTCAGCGCGAACTCATGCGCGAGGCGTTCCAGCGTCGCGGGAGCAGGGTGCTCGGCTTCGGACAACACGCGCAGCACCGGCACCGGCGGGCCCGCATCGCTTTCGCGCCAGCCACGGCAGACCATGCGATCGCCATCCCGCCAGCCGAGGTCGGGACCGATGGTGCCGTCGCGGCCCGGGAAACCAGAGGCGTTCATGGCAGCTTTGCCGCGGCCGGTCCGGAACGGTTCAAGGCTTCGTTGACGCAGGCCAGCAGGTCATCCTCCGGGAACGGCTTGCAAAGATAGCGTACCACGCCGTTGCGCAGAGCCTGCGTACGGGCAGCATCGTCCGGGTTCCCGGTGATCAGAATGGTCGGAATCGCTCGGCCCGAGGCCACAAGTTGCCGATGCAGCTCCAACCCGGTCATCACCGGCATGTTGACATCGAGAATCAGGCAGGCCGCGCGCGCCCCGTCAACCGATCCCAGAAAGTCGGCGGCCGAGGCGAAAGCCCGCGCCGCCAGCCCGACCGACCTCATGAGACTTCGCAATGCTGTGCGCACGGACTCGTCATCGTCTATGATGGCAATCAGCGGCTTCGTCGGCACCCACGCCCTCCCGGTCGAACATCCGGCCGTGCTGCGTTCGGCGACGCCAGGCACGGACGCCACAGTCGGTCCAGTGATATTCCAAATGGGAGATATACGGGAACGCCGGCAGCATTATACCTTGGTTCAGATCGCTTCGCCGATGGTAGGCCCCGGATCGTGGGCCGGCGATCGCCAGGTGGACCGCCGGCGCCGCCCGCGCGTATCGTGCAACACCGTTCTGGTTGTCCTGACCGGATGCCGGATCGTATGGAGTCGATCGAACAGGCTGGCTCGCTCCCGCGGATGCCCGCATCTCGGGTCGGTATGGTGGCATGATTGCAGCAAAAGATGCGATAACCGAAGCCGAGGCCACGATCGTCGTCATCGATGACGACCCGGCGGTGCGGGAGGCGCTTGGCAGTCTGCTCCGCTCGGTTGGCCTGTCCGCGCGGCTGCTGGCCTCGGTGCCGGAGTTCCTGAAGACCGGTCGGCCGAAGGGGCCGACCTCCCTGGTGCTGGATGTCAGGCTGCCGGGGCGCAGCGGATTGGATTTCCAGCGCGAACTCACCGCGGCGGGCATCCATATGCCGATCATCTTTATCACCGGCCACGGAGACATTCCCATGTCGGTGCAGGCGATGAAGGGCGGGGCGATCGAATTCCTGACCAAGCCGTTCCGCGATCAGGACCTGCTGGATGCGATCCAGGTCGGCCTGGCGCAGGACCGCGCGTGGCTGGAGGGCGAGAAGTCGCTGGCCGACCTGCGGGCCCGCTTCGAAACCCTGACGCCACGCGAGCGCGAGGTGATGGGGCTCGTCGTCACCGGCCGGCTGAACAAGCAGGTCGCCGGCGATATCGGCGTCAGTGAAATTACCGTGAAGGTCCACCGCGGCCAGGTGATGCGGAAGATGCGCGCCGGTTCGCTGCCTGATCTGGCACGCATGGCCGACAAACTGAAGCTGGCGCCTGGCGGCAGGCAGCGTCCCTGAATCGGGCGTTGCCCATGAAGCCGCCGGCCTTCCAGTTGGGCTGCGCCAATTGGGCGACGCGATTGGTATTGCCGCGGCGGACCAGCAGCGTGCCCGATGCCGGCGCGACGATCCGCGTGTGCCGGTGGCGGGCGCTGTAGCTGCCCGCGTCACGGCCGAGCTCGGTCGGTTGCCTGGTGCGGCCGCCGGCGGCGGCGCGAACGTGCCCAGCAAGCAACCGCGGTGCAGGAAGCCGCTCCGGCTGATCGGGAGCCAGGGGATCGATCGCATCATCGGCTGAGTCCCGCCGTCGCCGCGCCGGATTGCTAAAGGCCGAGCGCGCTCAGCGAGGGATGGCACCGGGGACGGGGACCCAGCGGCCAATAGAACTTGCGGTCGGTTTCCTTGATCGGAAGGTCGTTGATGCTGGCGATACGAATCCGGTTCAGGCCATGCTCGTCGAACTCCCAGTTCTCATTGCCATAGCTGCGGACCCAGTGGTTCGAGTCGTCGCACCACTCATAGGCGAAGCGCACGGCGATGCGGTTGTCGCGGAAGGCCCAGAGCTCCTTGATCAGGCGGTATTCGAGCTCGCTGCTCCATTTGCGGTCCAGGAATGCTTCAATGGCAAGACGCCCCTCGACGAATTCCGCCCGGTTCCGCCAACGGCTGTCGAGGCTGTACGCGAGTGCCACGCGGACGGGATCGCGAGTGTTCCATACGTCTTCTGCCGCCTGGACCTTCAGCGCCGCGGTTTCCACATCGAAAGGCGGAAGCGGTGGGCGGTTCATTGGCTCGCTCCTGATGATTGGTGGTGGGCACCGGTCATGGCAGATCGGTATTTGCGAAAGTCCGCCGCTGAGGCTGGCTTGCGACGTCCAGAGGACCGACAACCTGCGATGGAACCCCCGCATCCATGACAGCATCCGGATGCCGTGGCCGCCAGGGCGGGCGACCAAAGTGGTAGCGCCGGTCTGCCAGGAAAAATATTGCCCGAGAGGCAGAGCGCGTAACCCAAACGCGCGAGGTTTCCTATACGTTGGTAGCAGGCACGTCGACTCTCCCGCGCGGGGACCCACGCCGGCCCGGGACGCGGAGGCGTCTAACCCTTGGTATAGGGCGTCTGGTCTCTGTTGATCGGCGGCCTTTCCTTTCGATCAATGGAACGAGTCGGGCTCGGGCCACTATGCTCCTTTCGCTTTTCGCGCCGAACCGGTTCCGGCGGACGCTCCGGTGAAGCCATTGGTTCAATCTGTGGTGCGACCAGCCGTATCATCCCGGATGCGGCCGGCGGCCACTCAGGATAAGGCAGCCGATCATGGCCTCTGCTGTTCACAACACGCTTGCTGATGCGGGTCTCTCGCGCTACCTGCGCGCGGCCCATCAAATGCCGATGCTGACGGCCGAAGAGGAATCTCGACTCGCCCATCTCTGGCGCGACCACAGCAACGCCGATGCGGCGGACAAGCTGGTGACCTCGCACCTGCGGCTCGTTGCGCGCATCGCCGCGGGCTATCGCGGCTATGGCCTGCCATATGGCGAGCTGATCGGCGAGGGCAACGTCGGGATGATGCAGGCGGTCAAGCGGTTCGACCCGGACCGCGGGTTCCGTCTCGCAACCTATGCCATGTGGTGGATCCGTGCGGCGATTCAGGAATACGTGCTGCACTCCTCGTCGTTGGTGAAGATGGGAACGACGTCGGCGCAGAAGAAACTGTTTTTCAATTTGCGCCGGCTGAAGGGCGAGATGAATGCCATCGGCAGTGGCGATCTGCTGCCGGAGCAGGTGACCAGGATCGCCGAGGTCCTGGATGTGCCGGAGCAGGATGTGGTCAGCATGAACCTGCGGATGGCGGTGCCGGACCATAGTCTCAATACGCCGACGCATGACGAGGGGACTGAAGAATGGCAGGACAACATGGCGGACGAGGCGGAAAGTCAGGAGACGGTGCTGGCCAATCGGGAGGAATTCACCGGGCGCAAGGCGCGGCTGGCCGAGGCCCTGCATGTCCTGGACAACCGTCAGAGGCACATCCTGGCTGAACGATGGCTGAAGGATGAGCCTGCAACCCTTGAGGCGCTGGCGGCACATTACGGCATCTCTCGTGAGCGGATTCGTCAGATCGAAGTTCGCGCATTGACCAAGCTGCGCACCGAAATGAAGGCTCCGGTGACGATCGGCAGACAGGTCGGCGCTTCCGCCAACCGCCATGTTGGGGCCTATGCTGGCCTCTAGCCCATCTTATTCACCGGATAAGTCGATCCCGGATTGATAGTGAGCAAGCAATGGAACCCGGCGCGCCCCATCCGCGGCAGGGTGACCCGCATTTCAGTCCATATCTGTCAGGCGCCAGGGGTTGATCAGGAGGGGTT
>DATLQW010000107.1:0-28704 GCA_035535035.1 Acetobacteraceae bacterium | reverse complement strand
CGCGGCAATGGCCTTGCTGCTGTCGCCGCAGGCGGCTGCCGCTCCCTCGCCGGCACCCAACAACATCGAGCGTTCGGCAGCCGAGCCTGCACGGCCGCCTGCGTTCCGCCGACAGGTCCTTGCCCGTACCGCCACGGGTCCACCGACCGGGCCGCCCGCGATCCGGGCGCACCATGTCTGCTATGCCTGAACGACCGGGGCCAGAGCATGGCTGGCCCCGCCGTCCTGATTCGTGCCGACCGCGAATCCCCGTTGGCAGAGCCTGACACGGCAGTCCGATCGACCGCTCCGGCTGCTCCCCGCATTACGAGTGACTCAGGGCATTGGCGTGCCGCGGAACGCCAGCCGGTTAAACCCGGACAGTGTCCCGATGACAGCACCCGCGTGCTTCGATAGAAATTGCTCCACGGCGTTCCTCCCCCGGCTGCGGACCCAGTGCGGACACTGTCCGCGGAAATTCCCGGCGCGGACACTGGAGCTTCGAAAAATTAACTATTTCATGGAGTTCTTGGTGGGCCCGGTGGGGATCGAACCCACGACCCCAAGATTAAAAGTCTCGTGCTCTACCAACTGAGCTACAGGCCCACTCAGCCGCCTTGAACGCCAAGCTGCACCGAAGGTCAAGGCCGGGCGCTCGCGGCTCCGCCCCCGTCAATAGGTCCGGAATATCCGCTCGATCTCCGCCGGCTCGCGCGTCACCGTCAGTGCCAGCGCCAGCAGGATGCGTGCCTTCTGCGGGTTCAGGTTGTCGGCGATCAGGATTCCCGCGTCGCGCAGCCGCGTGCCGCGATAGGTCCGCCCCGACCCCGCGCGGGTGCACTGCACGGCCACGACGCCTTGCGCCACCGCCGCCTTCAGCGCGGCGAAATCCCCCGGCGGCGAGAACCCGGGCGCGAACCCGGCCGACACGATGCCCTGCGCGCCGGCCGCCACGAACGCCCGCACCGCAGTGCCGTCGCCGCCGGCATAGGCGTACGCGATGTCCACCCGCGGCAACGCCGGCAGCCCCCTTATGTCGAATTCGGTATCCGGCGCGTGCCGCCGCAGCGGCCGGCGGTAGAACGCCACCGCATCGCCGTCGGCATGGCCCAGCACCCCGAAATCCGGTGTGCGGAAGGTCTGCAGCCGCAGCGTGGCCGTCTTCGTCACCTCCCGCGCGGCATGGATCTCGTCGTTCAGCACCGCCAGCACGCCCATGCCGCGCGACTCGGGCGAGGCGGCGACGCGCACGGCGTTCACCAGGTTCATCCCGGCATCCGAGGACAGCGCGCTGGGCGGCCGCTGCGCGCCCACCAGCACCACCGGCACGCTCACCTTCAGCGTCAGGTTCAGCACATACGCCGTCTCTTCCAGCGTCGCCGTGCCGTGGCCGATGACGATGCCGGCGAGATCCGCATGCTCCGCCGCCAGCCGGTCGCACAGCACCGCCAGCGCCCGCCAATCCGTGAAGTCGATCGCGGTGCTGGGAACGTTGCGGTACGGCACCGCGATCACCTCGGCCACCAGCGCGGTTTCCGGCACGCGCGCCAGGATCTCGTCCGCGTGCATCACCTTGCCGGTCGCGCCGTAGTTCTGCAGGTCGAGCGGCCCCGCGCCCAACGAGGCGATCGTGCCGCCGGTGCCGACAAACGCAACCTTGGGCTTGCTCATGCCACGGCCTCGCTCGCGGCGCCGGCCAGCACCGGCGGCCGGCGCGCGTGCCATGCGGTGTCGCGCTGGTACGCGTCCGCGACGCGCAGCACGCGCGCCTCGGCGAACGGCCGGCCGGCGATCTGCAGACCGATCGGGCAGCCGTTCGGGTCGAAGCCGCAGGGCACGCTCACCGCCGGCAGGCCCAGATAATTGAACGGCCGCGTATTCGCCGACACCGCAAGGAATTTTTCTTCCGTGCCCGGCGGCCCGTGATCGATGTCGGTCTCCTCCAGTGTCGGCAGGCAGGTGCGGATGGTCGGCGTCACCAGCACATCGACCTTGGCGAACACCTCGGCGGCGAACGCCCGCAGGATCGGCCCGCGCCGGCTGAGTGCCTCGATGTAGTACGGCGCCGGGATGGCATAGCCCGGATACATCCGGCCGCTGATATGCACGCCATAATCCGCCGCGCGCGTGCGCATCCATTGCGCATGGATAGTCGCCGCCTCGACCCGCGAGATGATGCCCACGCAGGCGGAGACCGCGTCCATCAGCGGCAAACCGATCCGCTGCACCACTGCGCCACGCGCCGCCAGGACCTCCACCGCCTGCTCCATCGCCTGCACCACCGGCGCGTCCGCGTCGTCGAGGAAATACGTCGTGGCCACGCCCACCCGCAGCCCGCGCAAATCCCCGTCCAGCGCCGCCTCGTAGTCCGGCACCGGCAGCGCCGAACTGGTTGGGTCGCGTGGATCGCGCCCGGCGATCAGCGTCATGATCCGCGCGCAGTCCCGCGCGGTGCGGCACAGCGGCCCGACATTGTCGC
The DNA here is from genome assembly GCA_035535035.1 of Acetobacteraceae bacterium. Classification (GTDB taxonomy): domain Bacteria; phylum Pseudomonadota; class Alphaproteobacteria; order Acetobacterales; family Acetobacteraceae; genus JASHVB01. The sequence goes on along the minus strand of DATLQW010000107.1, from coordinate 26,246 downwards.
AACTGAACGACAGCGGCATGACACCGTAGCGCGGCACCCGGGTCTGCGTCGGCTTGATGCCGGTCACCCCGCACGCCGCCGCCGGCAGCCGGATCGAGCCGCCGGTGTCCGACCCGAGCGCCGCGTAGTTGAACCGCCCCGCCACCGAGGCGCCCGACCCCGACGACGACCCGCCCGTGATGTACGGCAGGTTCCACGGGTTGTGGCAGTCGCCGAAATTCTTGTTGTGGCCGGTCGGGTTCTGCGCGAATTCCGCCATGTTCAGCCCGCCGAACGTATAGGCGCCGGCCGCGGCCAGCCGGTCGATCACCGTGGCGGTGATCGTCGGGCGGTAGTCCTGCCGGATCGCCGAGCCGCAGGTGCTCAGCTTCCCCGCCTGGTAGTACATGTCCTTGTGCGCCAGCGGAACGCCGTGCAGCCGGCCGAGCCGGGCCTTCTCGCGCACCGCCCGGTCGGCCTGCCGCGCTGCCGCCTCGGCGCCTTCGCGATCCAGCCAGATCGTCGCGTTAAGCCGCGGATTGGCCGCATCGAGGTTGGCCCAGATCGCGTCCAGCAGTTCCATCGAACTTGCCTGGCCGAGGCGCACCGCGTCGGACGCCTCCACCAGCGTAAGGTCGGCGAGCCCGGACATCGCCTATGCCTCCCGCGTCTCGAGCAGGGCGGCTTCGAAACTCGCGGGCTCGTCCTCGAAGGCGAGCGTGCCGCGCTGCGCTTCGAAGGCGCGGATCGTCGCAACCAGGTCGGCGGCCATGCGCCTGGCCGGGTCATTGGGCGCGTCGATGCCGTGCCATCGCGTGATCGTTTGCTCAATCTCGGCCAGGAACCGGTCCATGCTGTGCCTCCGTGCGTCGCGGCCGACAGTATGGCAGCAGATGCGACCAAGACGAGTCTCCCCATCCCAACTGGGGAGTGGGAGCGCACCACCTTCACCACCGGCATTCCGGCGTGGCTCGCCGGCTGCCGTGGAGCCGGTTCCATTGGCTGGTGATGATCGCCCTCGGCCTCCGCCTGGATCCTCGGCGGGCCGCAAGCCACGATGCGCATTCGTCATGCCCTGCGCAGGCAAGCCGGCGCCGTCTCATACCAGGCGCCCGAAAGACTGACGTACGCGTGCGGGAACCGAGTACCATGTCATTGCTTCGTCGCTCCGCTCCTGGCAATGACATGGATGTCGCACGGCTGGACGCCTGATGAGTCAGCCTTTCGGGCGGTCGGTATCACTCCCCTGCCGCCTGCCGCAACGGCGGCAGCAGCGCCGCGGCATAGGCGGCCGGATTGTCGATCAGCGCCCGCGCCGTCGCCAGGTCTGCCTCCCGCCCTTCCGCCGCGGGGCAGGCGCTGCGGATCGCCAGCATCCGCGCCGGCGACAGCGGCGCCCGCGCGGTGCGGTCCACGTCGATGTCGTGCTGCATCGGCTGCACCCCCTCGGCCAGCGCGGTGAGCTGCCGTTGCAGCGCCGCCCCACCCAGGCTGGTGCAGACCTGCGGCAGCACGCCCAGCCCTTGGATCGGCCAGCCGCGTGGCGCCAGCACCCTGCTCCAGGTGACGAACAACTCGCCGCCATCGGGCAGCGGATCGATCGTCTGCACCAGGCCCTTGCCCAGCGTCGTGCTGCCGGCCACCACAGCGCGGCCGCGATCGGCCAGCGCGGCGGCAAGGATCTCGGCCGCGCTGGCGGTCCGGCCGTCCACCACCACCACCACCGGCACGCCCCGCGCCAGTTCGCCGGGCGCCGAGCGCCACACGTGGTCGGCGTCCGGATCCCGCCCCCAGGTGTAGGCGACAACGCCTGCCGGCAGCAGTGCATCTGCCGACTCCACCGCCTCGCGCAGCAGCCCGCCGCGGTTGCCGCGCAGGTCGAGGATAATGCCGTCCGGCGGATGCTGCGCGGCCATGCCGTCCTGCAACGCCTCCGACAGGTGCGCCGACGTGCTGCGGTTGAACGCGGTGATCCGCAGCAGCAGCAGGTTGCCCACCCGCTCCGCGAACACGCTTTCCGGCGGCACCATCGAGCGTTCCAACTCGGCCGAGCGCGGTTTGCCGTCGTGGCCGCGCCAACTCATCTGCAGCGTGGTCCCCGCCGGTCCGGCAAGCAATGCGGCGATCGTGGCGGCGTCCTTGCCGCGCACCGGGGCGCCGTCCACGCTCAGCACGACGTCACCCGGCTGGACACCCGCCATCGCCGCCGGCCCGTCCGCCACCGCGGCCCGCACCAGGATGCTGGCGCCCCGTTGCGCCAGAGTGAGGCCCAGCCCGGCCGTGCCGTTGCGCCCGGCACGATCCTCCGCCGCCTCCCGCGGCGCGACGTAGCGCGAATACGGATCGAGGTGGTTGAACAACTCGTCGAAGAAGCTCTGGATGATGCCCTGCGTGCCCGCCCGGCGCACCGCCGCGGATGCGCCGGCCGCCGCCTCGGACAACCGCACCGCCGCCGCCGCCCAGGCTTCGGGCGCCACGCCGGCCGGCACCGGCTGTTCCGCCAGCACGCCGTTGCGCCCCGACAGCACCAGCTTTCCCGCGCGTTGCTCCGCCGTGAGATTCGGATCGAGCGCGGTCAGCCCGCGCAAGCCCCACACCGTCAGCGTCGGCACCGGCACCTGCTCGAGCGTGCGCGGCTCCATGAAGGCGAGCGCGACGGTATAGACATTGGCGACCATGCCAGGATCGAATCCTCCACTGGCAACCGGCTGCGCGTGCGCTCGCACGATCAGCAACAACAGCAGCAGGACGGTGAGGCGGTTCACCTGTGGCGGGACCGTTTCCCTGGCTGTTGCGTCTCCGGCACAATATGAAAAACCAGGCCGCCGGTGACCGGGCTCGCCTCCGCCAGGCGCGCTTCAACCTCCTGCGCCAGCCGGAAAACCTGTCGAGTGCGGCGGCCGGTCAACGTCTGTTCCCTTGCGTCGTGCTGCCAGTAGTCGTCCGGCAACGTGGAGACGGGCACGATCCCGCTCGCGCCGCTTTCCGCCACTGTGACGAACAGCGCGAATCGCGTCACGCCCGAAATTCGCGCAGCGAAATGCGCGCCCGTTTTGTCCGCCATGTATGCAGCGAGGTAACGGTCGAGCGCCTCGCGCTCGGCAAGTTGGGCGCGGCGTTCCGTGGCGGTGACATGGTCGGCCGTCGCGGGGAAGCCCGCGGCCTCCTCCGTTTCCAACCCGCCGGCGCCCAGCCGCAGCCCTGCGATCAGCGCGCGATGCACCAGCAGGTCGGCGTAGCGGCGGATCGGGCTGGTGAAATGCGCGTAGCGCGCCAGGGCAAGGCCGAAATGCCCGATGTTGTCCGGGCTGTACGCCGCCTGCGACTGCGACCGCAGCATCACCTCGTTGACCAGCCGCTCCTCCGGCGTGCCGGCGACGCGGCGCAGCACCCGGTCGAGGTCCCGCGGATGCAGCCTGTCGCCGGGTGGCAGCGCGATGCCCAACGTGTGCAGGAAGTCGCGCAGCGATGCGACCTTTTCCTCCGACGGCGGCGCGTGCACGCGGTACACGCAGGGCTGGTGCAGCCGTTCCAGCTCCTCCGCCGCGGCGACGTTGGCCAGGATCATGAACTCCTCGACCAGCCGGTGGCTGTCGAGCCGCGGGCGCGGCGCGACACTGGTCACCTTGCCGTCGCGGTCCAGCACCACCTGGCGCTCCGCCAGGTCCAGATCGAGCGTGCCGCGCGCGATGCGCGCCTCGCGCAGGGCATGGAAGGCAGCAAACAGGTGCGGCAGGGCGAGCGCGTGGTGACTGGCCTGCCCAGACGCGTGGTGACTGGCCTGCCCCGAGTCGTGCGCCTGCTGCACCTGCGTGTAGGTCAGCCGCGCCGCGCTGCGCATCAACCCGCGTCCGAAACGGTGCGCCAGCTTGTTGCCACCGGCGTCAATCCGCAGCTCGGCGAACAGGCAGCCGCGATCTTCGCCGGCGCGCAGGCTGCACCAGCCGTTCGACAGCGCCTCGGGCAGCATCGGCACGACGCGGTCGGGGAAATACACCGAGTTGCCGCGGGTCCGCGCCGCGCGATCCAGCGGCGAGCCGGGCTCGACGTAGTGCGCCACGTCCGCGATGGCGACGATCAGCCGGAAGCCGTCGGGGAAGAGGGAGTCGTCCGGCCCGGCGAACACCGCGTCGTCGAAATCGCGCGCATCCTCGCCGTCGATCGTCACCAGGGGGATGTCGCGCAGGTCGGTGCGCCGGCCGAGCGGCGTGGCGCGGGCACGGTCCGCCGCCGCCAGGGCGTCCTCCGGGAATGCCACCGGGATGTCGTGCGTATGAATGGCGATCAGGCTGACCGAGCGCGCGTCGCCCATGGTCCCCAGCCGCTCGATCACCCTTGCCGGCTTCAGCCCGAGCCCACGATGGTGCGGTAACGGCTCCGCCAGGACGATCTCACCGGGCATGGCGCCGCCGTCCTGGCCCAGCGGTATGATCCATTCCGCCTTGGCGCGGCGGTCGGTGGGGACCAATCGGTTCTCGCCCTGGCCACGGCGGAACACGCCGAGGACCCGGCCGGGCGCCTCGGCAAGGCGCCGCATCGTGCGGCCCTCATAGCGGCCGGCGCCGAGCGGCTTGAGGCGGGCAAGCACCCGTTCCCCCGGTGCCAGCGCGGCGTGCCCCGGCGCCTCGGGCTGCATGAATATCAGCGGCGGCGGGCCGTCTTCCGAATCCCAGGCCGTGGGTCGCGCCAGCGCGTCGCCATCCGGGTCGGTGCCGGTGACCTGGACCACCGCGGTTTCCGGCAACCGCGCCGCCACCCGGCCCGGTCGCCCCGGCCGCGACTGTCGCCGCATCGCCGCGCGCTGCGCTGGGTGCTTCGCCACGATTGGCCCGATGCCGCATTCGCCTGAGGGAGAACCGGATCATGCCAGCGGAGCCGGCGATGCGCCATGAAAACCTCTCGCGCTACGCCGGCGAGGTCGTTTTGCCGGCAATCGCCTCTGCCGCGTCGGGCGAAATCGCCAGGAACGCGAAGCTCTCCTCGATAAAAAGCTGCACCTGCTCCGCATCGTGCGCCAGGTAGCCAACCGAGAAATCCTGCCCGACTGTCAGCGCGAAATCGCCGCCCGGCTGCGAAACCACCAGCGCCCCATCCAGGCCCGGCGCCCAGACCAGCGCTCCGCTCACCAGGCGGCGCACATGGTCCAGCACCGGATAGCCGCTCTGCGTCGCCTCGATGAGGCCGGTATAGGCCCGCTCGCTCAACGCCACGGCGTACGGCCCGTCAACGCCGCGGTCGCGCAGCCGGTTCAGCGCGGTGGCGATCAGCGTCGGATACCCCGTGACGTCGCCATCCAGCCGCAGCGCCACCTCGGCGCGCGTCTCGCACAGCCCGCGGATCCCGGCGTCAGGGTGGCCGTGGAAGATCGCACGATCCTCGGCGATCGCGACCTGCCGCGCCGCGGCCACGACCGGTTCGGTGTCGGGGGTCTTCGGCGCCGCGATCCACCGCGTCGAGTTCGCTACGGCGCAGCGCGAAGGGCACCCGCAATTTCACCAGGGGCAACACCTTGCGCAGCCGTGCCTCGGCGGCCGAATCGGGGGGGGTGGCGCCAGGGGTGCGCTGCGACCGGTTCCCATGGCGGCGGCGTCCCAGCCCAGCGGGCCGCGGAAATCGACCAGCTTGCGCCCGGCCAGTGTCGTCTTCAGCGTGCGCCGCGCCTCACTCTCGATCACCGCCCAGGCGGCCGTGGAAATCGGCGCCAGCTCGCGCAACAAACGGTCCATCGCTCACCTCGCCGCGCGCAAGCTGCCGATGCCCAGCCTGCCGTCGCTTGCCGCCGCGGCGCAAGCTTCACCCTCGATCGCCGCGGTCTCACGAATCGGTCCCTGATTGAAGAGCTGGGCCCCCATGTGCCGCGCGAAAGCCGGATCGTGCCGCCGCACCCATTCCAGCAGCATCGAGGCATGCTCCTTCTCTTCGTCGCGATTGTGCGTGAGGACGGCGCGGAGTTCCGCGTTCTCGCTGCCGGCGATCCGCCGGTCGTACCAATCGGTCGCCTCCAGCTCCTCCATGACGGTCGCCGGGGCGCGGTGCCGGTCGAGCAACTCCTTGCCCAACACGACCCGCTCTTCGTGCAGCGTCTCTCCCGCCATCTCGCCTGCTCCGCTGGTTGCGGGCAAGAGCATTGGGCGGCGCCGGCGGCCAGCCAAGCGGCGGCCCGGTCAGGTTTGCGTCAACCGTGTCATCGGGCCGATGCCGGTCGCCGCCAGGAACGCGGCGAACAGCAGGACGAAGAACCAGAACAGACCCTGCGGATCCCACAAATCCATCGCCGCCCCGCCCAGCCCCGGCCCGATAAGCGCGCCGAGCCCGTAGGCGATGATGATGGCGGCATTCGCCGTCACCAGTTCGCCGCCACGGAAACGGTCGCCGGCCATGCTCAGTGCGACCGGATAGATCGCCGTGACCACGCCGCCCCACACGGCGAGGGCCCCAAGCAAGGCCGGCGCCGGGCGCGCCAGTAGGGCGATGCCGATCGCGCCCAGCAGGCCGGCGCCGCCGCAGGCGCGCAGCACCGCGAAGCGCGCCATCTTGTCCGACAGCCAGCCGATCGGCAGTTGCAGCGCCACCGAGCCGATATACACCGCCGACACGGTCGCGGCGGCGAGACCCGGCGAAAAACCCAGGCGCACGCCCCAGATCGGCAGCAGCGCGAGCAAGCTCGCCTCGTAGAAGCCGAACAGCGCCACCGCCAGCAGGATCAGCGGCGCCCTGGCGACCATGGTGAACGGGTGCGCGCCGTGCTCACGGCCGAAATCCGTCGTCACGTTGCCGGCCCGCAGCAGCGGCAGACCGGCGACGCCGATGATGCCGGCGTTGACGAGGAACGGCGGCCAGCCCTGGATGCCGGTGAACGACAGCAGCAGCGGGCCGATCCCGAAGCCGGCGGACAACGCCGTGGCATAGAGCCCGATGATGCGCCCGCGGCCCGCGTCGCCGGCCAGGAGGTTGATCCAGGCCTCGCTCGAGGTGAAGATACTGGCGCCAAGCATGCCGGAGAAAGCGCGCAGGACGAACCAGGCGTCCAGGCTGTCGAACAGCTTCAGCAGCGGACAGACCGCCACCTCCAGCGCGAAGCACAGCAGCAGGAAATTGCGGATGCCGAACGCCCGGACGCCGCGCGGCGCCAGCAGTGGTCCGGCGATGACGCCGGCGAACGCCGCCGCGGCGTTGATGCCGTTGACCGTCGCATCCGTGCCGCGGGCTTCCAGCAGCAGCGACAACAGCGGCACAACCTGGCCGATGCTGAGGCCGAACACGGTGACCGAGGCGATGGCCGCCGCCAGGCTCCAGCGCCGTTGCCTCGCGGTCGGCGGCAGTGGTGCGGTCCTTGGGTCTGCCATGGCGCGTGGTTCTGGACGCGGCAGGCGCCGCCGGCAATGCCCGGCCCGGCCGGCCACGCCATCACCCGCCGAAATGCCAGCGGTAGATCTGGCCGAGCAACGGCTGCAGCAGATACGCCACCACCATCAGCAGCGCGGTGACCGCAAGCCACGCCCCGGACAGCCTGGCCTTCAGGTCCAGCAAGCCTTGCAGCGGCGTGCGCATCTTCTCGAACGCCTGCAACGTGTCGCTGGAGATCGCGCGCAACGCGTCGAAATCATGCGCCAGGCCGGCGATGAGTTGCCGCAGCTCGGCTATGCTGTCGCCCATCGCCCGCATCGCCGCCGCATTGGCGGCGGCCTGCTGTTCCGCCGCGCCAAGCCGGTCGGCCAGGCGCAGCAGGATCGCGTCGCCCAGCCCGGAGGGGTCGGTCATTTCCAGGTCTCCCGCGGATCGCGCCGGTTGGCCAACTGGAAGGCCGCGGCCATGCCCAGCCCGGTCAACCCGATTGGCGTTATGGTGTGCGGGAAATCCGCCACGCGCGACAGGCCCACGATCATCCAGAATATGATCGACATGAACAGCCCGGACGCCAGCAGACCCGCGGAATAACCCTGCCATCTGCCGCTCAACCGGGTCGCCAGGCCTCCCAGTTTCAGCAGCGCCGCGACGGTGGCAAAAATCGCCCAGGTCCGCTCGTGTCCGCGCAGGCCGATCGCCAGCGTGACCATCGTGTTTTCCGCCGCGAACTCGTTCGGCCAGATGCACAACTGCATGGCGCACCAGCCCGAGCAGAAGGCCAGGAACGCCTCGGGTTGGCGTGGATCGAAGAGGTCGGTCCAGGACGGCGCTCGCGCGCCGCAACGGTTGCAGGACCGCGCAATCGCGGCACCGGCCGGCATCACTCGATGGTTCGGTGGCAAATTGCACCCGCTGGCCATCCCGGCTTCGTCCGGGTGCGGCCCGGCGGGGCTTGAATTTGGTGTTCGGTTCAATGCGGCGTGCTCCGGAAAATCTTGGCCAGACTTATATACTAACATGAATGTGGTATTTTTACAAACTAAATACCGCCCGCCGCGCGCCCGGGACCGCCCGCACCGGCGTGCTCGATGCCCCGCCGGCGAGAAACCCCTGAAACGACGCGACGCCGTGCCGTGCCAGCCCGTCATGCCGGCCTGCCAGGGCAGGACCGCGGACGCCGGCGGGCGGTTATCGCAGCGGCGGCAGGCCGCAAGGCAGCGCCGGGAGAGGCAGCGCAGGCGGCATCGCTGCCCCCGCACAACCCTCGGCGCTCACCCGCCTTGACCTCTCCCGCGCGGCGGGAGAGGTGTACATCGCATGCATCCCCTGCTCTCCCCCCTCACCCGAGCCGTCGGTCAGCTCGATGACCGCGCTTTCCTCGGCGTGCTGGCGCGCTGCCTCGCCTGGTCCGCCGCCTGCTTCGTCGCGCTGCACCTCGCCGCCGGCTGGGCGGTGCAGCGCGTGCTGCACTTGCACGGCGCGCTCGGCTGGGCCGCCGGCCTGCTGGCGTCGATCGGCGCCTCGCTGCTCTCGGGCTGGCTGTTCCTGCCGCTCGCCGCCGCCATCGGCCTCATGTATATCGACCGCATCGCCGGCGCGGTGGAGCGCCGCTACTACCCGATGCTGCCGCCCGCGCGCGCCGCGCCGCTTGCCGCACAGCTCTGGGACGGCCTCAGCCTCGGCGGCCGAGTCCTCGCGCTGAACCTGCTCGCGCTGCCGCTGGTGCTGATCCAGCCCGGCATCGGCCTTGCGCTCGCCTGGGCAATCGCCGCCTATGCCATCGGCCGCGGCCTGTTCGTCGCGGTAGCCATGCGCCGCATGCCCCGCCGGGCCGCCGCGCTGGTCTATCGGAACGCGCGTGGCACCATTCTGGGCTATGGCGGAATAATGGCGTTCGCGGCATATTTGCCCCTGCTCAACCTGCTCATCCCCGTTCTCGGCACCGCTGCCATGGTGCACGTGCTCGATCTCGCTTTGACGCAGACTCGGCAAAAAGCTTGTCCCTAAGCGGATCATTGTGGATAACTGCCATGCGGCGGTTGTCCCTCGCCGGCCGGCGTGTTAGGCCGGTTGCGTCTTAGGGACTCGTCCATTCCGTCAACCGCATTTGGGGGCGCTTTGTTCAAACGCCGCAAGCCTGACGAGGTGCCGTTCGGTTCGGGCGCAACGTTGCCTGCCGGCAACCCGGCCGCCTCGAACCCCGTCGATGACGCCGCGACTCAAAACGTCGTGCATCCGGCCTCACCATTCGGATCCGGGGACACCGGCCTCGGTGTCCCTCCGTTCCGTCCCGCCCCACCGAAGGAGGCGCCATCCATGTCCCGCCCACCGCTTTCCTCTGCTCCTGGCGGACCGGCCGCGCCGCCTGCCAGCGGTGCGCGCCCGGGCTTGCCGCCCGTGCGTTCGCCGGCGCGCGAGCCAGGCGAGCGCCGCACCCTGGTCGTCGGTCGCGGCATCAGCGTGCAAGGCACCGTCCAGGACGCCGAACGCCTCGTCGTCGAGGGCACCGTGGAAGCCAGCATGATCCACGCCACCGAACTGGCGATCGCGCCCGGCGGCGTGTTCAAGGGCGAGGTGGAAGTCGAGGAAGCCGAGATCGCCGGTACCATCGACGGCACCCTCACCGCCCGCGGCGCCCTGGTGGTGCGCAGCACCGGCCGCGTGCTGGGCACCGCGCGCTGCCGGAGGCTGCAAGTGGAGGATGGCGGCCAGATCACCGGACGCATCGAGATGATGACCGACCAGGCCAAGACCGACCTGCCGCGCCCAATGGCCACCGAACCGGCCGCGAATTAATCGGGCCGTTTCGGCCTGGCCGCCACCGCTTCGTCCGGCATCTCCGCGAAAGCGGGGACCCAACCACGGTCCGGGTCCCGCTTTCGCGGAGATCGCGCTTACGCGGCCGGCTTTGGATCGTTTGTTTCGCGGCGTGTCCTAACGGCGACCGGCGGGCGATTTTTTCGCCCGGCTCATGCAATCTCCCCCGGCGCGGCCACCCGGAGGACACATGACCAGTTACGTCGGCGCCATCGACCAGGGCACCACCAGCAGCCGGTTCATCGTGTTCGATCGCGCCGGCAACGCCGTCGCCTCGGCGCAGCGCGAGCACCGGCAGATCTATCCGCGGCCCGGCTGGGTCGAACACGATCCGGTTGAACTGCGCGACAACACCTTCGCCGTGATCGAACAGGCATTGCGCGAGGCGGATTTGTCGCCGCGCGACCTCGCCGCGGTCGGCATCACCAACCAACGCGAAACCACGCTGCTGTGGGATCGCGCCACCGGTCAGCCGGTGCACAATGCCGTGGTCTGGCAGGATACCCGCACCGAGCCGCTCGTCGCGGAATACGCGCGCGGCGGCGGCCAGGATCGGTTTCGCCCACAGACCGGCTTGCCGCTCGCCAGCTATTTTTCCGCGCTGAAACTGCGCTGGCTGCTCGACAGCGTGCCCGAGGCGCGCCGTCGCGCCGAAGCCGGCGACCTGGCATTCGGCACCGTCGATAGCTGGTTGCTCTGGCACCTCGCCGGCACCCACATCACCGACGTCACCAACGCCAGCCGCACGCAATTGATGGATCTGGTGACGCTGCAATGGGACGATTCATTGCTGGATGCGTTCGGCATTCCGCGCGCGGTGCTGCCGCGGATCGTGCCGTCCTCCGCGGTGTATGCCACGGCGCGCGCGCCGCTCGCGGGCGTGCCGGTGGCCGGTATTCTCGGCGACCAGCAGTCGGCGTTGCTGGGGCAGGCCTGCTGCGAACCGGGCGAGGCGAAGAACACATACGGCACCGGCTGTTTCCTGCTGATGCACACCGGCACCACGCCGCGGCCCTCGCGACACGGGCTCATCACCACCGTCGCCGGTCGGTTTGGTGATGCACCGGCGTGCTATGCGCTGGAGGGATCGATCGCGGTGACCGGTGCCCTGGTGCAATGGTTGCGCGATAATCTCGGCATCATCCGTGCGGCCGCCGATGTGGAGGCGCTGGCCGCATCGGTGCCGGACAACGGCGACGTGTATTTCGTGCCGGCGTTTTCCGGGCTGTACGCGCCATATTGGCGCAGCGACGCGCGCGGCGTGATCGCCGGCCTGACGCGCCATGCGACCGCGGGGCAGATCGCCCGCGCCGCGCTGGAGGCCAGCGCCTACCAGACGCTGGATGTGGTGCGGGCGATGGAGCAGGATTCGGGGATTCCCATAAGGACGCTGCGCGTGGATGGCGGGATGGTGGTCAACGAATTGCTGATGCAGTTCCAGGCCGACATGCTGAACGTCCCGGTGGCGCGACCCCGTACCCTGGAAACGACCGCGCTGGGTGCGGCGTACGCCGCGGGTCTGGCGGTCGGCTATTGGCAGGATTTCGACGATCTGCGCGCCAACTGGGCGGTGACACGCTGTTGGACGCCGTCAATGCCGGAGGAGCGTCGCGCGGCACTGACCGCGGCGTGGCACAAGGCGGTGGAGCGGTCTTTCGGGTGGGCTGGCTGACAACCTCGCCCGCAACGCGGAAGGTCGAGGTGCGAGAGCGGCGGCAACTCCTTCCGCTCCGTCGAGGCTTTCATCAGAGTGCATCGCCGCCGGTTGAATGCCTCCTGCGGCTCGCGCTGGAAGCGAGCGCCCGTCCACACCGCCATTCGCTGCATCGTCCAGGGTCTCGATCCGCGGCCGTCGAGCCGGTGATTCGCCGCCACGCCGCTGGTCTGCGGCACGCTGCGACCGATCCATCGCGACGCACCATCGCGCTGGGTGGAAAAAATGGGTCGCACAGACCCAGGTCATAGATAGCAAGATTTGTCGGTGGGGTTCTCGCGCCACCACGGCGCAGAGACAAATCTCTGTCCAACGCAGATCGCCGCACGCGAGTAGAACAAGTGTCTCGCGCGCGGCGAGGGTTTGTCGCGGTCTTTTTTACCGTCAGTCCGAATAAAGAAACGGCAACATTCAGCCGCGGCGACGGCGGCGTAGGGCACCGAGACCGAGCAGACCACTGCCAAGCAGTGCCATGGATGCCGGTTCCGGCAGGGGAGAGCCTGCACCGGCATTAACGAGTTCGCTGACTTGGCCCACGGTGCTGCCGCCGCTCGATGCGGTGAGGGTAATCAACCAGGTATTGTTTACGCCTGAGTTGTAATTTGGATCGAATCCGTCCGGAACTCCATTGGTGAAGGATAACGCTTCGGCGTTCTGAATGCCGGTCTGAGTCGATGGGTCACAGGCGGAAGCAGTTGTGCTCGTCGAACAGCCGGGTCCCCCGCCAACAGTGTTGGTTCCGTCGGTTCCGGCGTTGTCCCCAATCAATTTCGGATCGAACGTCACGGTAGTGCCGTGAAGGTAGTCGGTGACGCTCATGGACAATGTCAGTGTAGTCAGAAGAGCTGGGCTGCTGTTAACCGAAAACGCGAAGCCCCACAAAGCGCCACCGTGTGATGAGTTGCCCAGGGCAACGTCGTAAACGTTCGTGGTCGTCGGCACCACCGCGTTCGTATAGCGGATGAGCGTCTGGAGACCAAGTTCCAGGTTGGTCCCGGTATCGACCACCCAGTGAGCGTTCACGTTGCCGGTGCCGTAGTAGGTCCCAGGCGAAGCAAGGCTGGCGTCATAGCTAACCCCAGCGCGTGCTGGCATTGCCAATGCAAGAAGCCCCAACCCCGTGAGGACCGCGGAAAATGTCTTTCGCATTCGTGTTCCCCTTGTCATACCAAGGCACTCGCTCACTACGGCACCCTGTATGTAATGGCCAAGCAATATTCGTGCCATCCCCAAAAATCGTTGACGTTCAATGATTTAGACGGACGCGGACGAGCCGGGTCAATCCGTACGTAAAGAATCCCGACAAATCAGTAAAAATTTCCACTGTCGCAGATGCATTTTTTGGATTATTTTTAGATTAGGATCGGATTTATGGACGCACAACGATCTTCCTTCGTCCATTGCAAACTGGAAGCGTGTGTTTTTGGCAGCATATGAACGTGGGACCAGAGGCTGTGCAAAGCAATAAGGGGCTGAACTGCCGAATTGTTCAATCCCAAGCGCCAAATGCGCTTCTGTGCTTGAACGGCAGCGGACAGTGGGTTGATGACGGCAAGCATGTAAAATATCCCGACAATGTTCCATCGAATGGTCAGGACTGTGCTATGCAGACCGGCGCTCCGGAGTGATTACCGATGCTTGCCTTAGGGCATGGATCAACTGCCATCTCCCGAAGCGCCGGCCCGCCAGTCAGAGCTTGCCCGGCACCGCGCCGCACGTCGCGGTTGGACCGGGATTACGTGATCGGACGCATATCGTTTTCCGCGCCGAGGATGACACCGACGCCGATTATAAGGCGCGAAGCCGCTTGCTGGCCGCCGCCCTCGCCTTCCCCGGACACAGTTGACCGTTCCGCCGTTTCAGGCCGGCGATTTTGTCTGGTGTTTATTTCCCGGGCGTGAGAATCCCGCCCGGCCCTGCACCTTACATACACTCTGGCCGTACCGCCGCACCCTAATTGGCCTGCCCCCGGCTGCGTCCTCTCGCAGGGTTGCTTTTCCCCGGATTGGCGACGGCGCTATTCGTAGCCGGTTAGACCAAGATCAAGGCTCTTGTAGCGTATCTTGTTGGTAAGGCCCTAATCCGATAGCCCCGAGGATCATGGCGGCTGACGTGGCGTTCTGTCCCATCGCCTCCAAGGTTCGCCGCCATCCGAGGTAGGTCGGCAGATTTTTGTGGCGACACCATGGAAGCGGCGTAGCCATTCCTTCAACCGGCTATGGTGGGCATTCACGTTGTCGAGGTGAAAATCCGGCGCCTTCGGGTTGGGTTTGCCGGGCATCGGCAGGATGTGCGCCGGGATCCCAGCCCGGCGCGCGAAGGCAACAATCGCAGTACCACCGTCGCAGCAGAACTCATTGGCTGGTGTGACGATGCCGTCCAGGGCGGCGGCGATGGCTACACGGTTCAGTTTTGCCAGCGCGGCGTCGGTGGTTGCTCCCGAACGGTCGCGCGCGACGATCACCGGTATTTGCTCGGCGGACAGTCCGCGCCTAGCCGATTTGCCGCCTCTCTTGCGGGCTTTTCGCGGCATCTCCGACCGCTTGCCTTTGAACGATTCCAGAATAAACGTCTCGTCGCCTTCGACAATCCCGGCCATCGTCGCGGGCTTGTCGCCCGCCAGTGACGCCAGAAATCGGTGCCGCCAGCGAAATGCCGTCGTATAATGCGCGCCGCATCGTTAAGCGGCCTTCGCGGTGGTGACACCGTCGATCATGGCTTGGGTCTGTGCGACCCGTTTGTCCTTCATCAGTAAGTTGGCCAACGGTGCGTTTGTCAGGGCGTTGAAGGTCCGGCGGCAAGCTTTGCAGCGATAGCGCGGCATTGCACTGGCCTGTCCCCAAGGTACCACGTCGCGGTTCTGGCAATGCGGGCAGCCAACACTGTCCACCCGACGTTGGCCAGGTTCCGCGACACCGGCCGCGTCAATCCGAGATGCTGGCTGCGATCGAGATGATGCTTTGGAGGCAGACTGTACGATTGCTGGGATCAAAGCTGGAGGTGTCCCGACGCCTGCGCTGCCAACGTTCCGCGATGAGGTCAGCGTCTGCAACGCCAGCAATCGCCGCGCCGCGGTTAACCCCGCGATCCCACCAAGCCAGCTCTCAAATGCCGTCGGCTCCATCAATGCCCAATCGTAGTCCAATTCTGTAAACAACGCCACAAGAGCCAAAATCTTCGTTGCGGCCTTGCCGGCCGTCATGATCGACCCCGCTTTCCCGAAAACACTCCGGCGTGCCCGCGTTGACATCGTCCGCGCGCCGTCCCGTAATCGCCGCGGAATGGCACGGAACGTCGAATGAATGTCCTCACCAGGCCGGACCCGGTCGCCAGGGCGCGGGATCTGGCCGCATCGATTGCCGCCGCCGCGGACGAGATCGAACGCACCCAGAAAATCCCCGAGCCGTTGCTCGGCGAACTGCACGCATCGCGGCTGTGCCGCATGTTCCTGCCGCGCGCGGTGGACGGCGACGAGGTCGAACCCTGGGTGTATCTGCGCGCCATCGAGGAAGTCAGCCGGCACGACGGCTCGTTCGGCTGGAACCTGTTCGTCTGCAACAGTTCGTCGCTGATCGCGCCGTTCCTCGAACCCGAGGCGATGCGCACGATCTTCGGGGACCCGCGCGCGATCGTCGCCTGGGGCCCGCCGAATGCGTGCAAGGCGGTCGCAGTGCCGGGCGGCTACCGGATCAGTGGCGAATGGGGTTTCGCCAGCGGTTGCCGGCAGGCCAACTGGATGGGCGCGCACGGCCAGGTGGTGGAGCCGGACGGATCGCTGCGACTGAACGCCGCCGGCCGCCCGATCGTGCGCACGCTGCTGTTCCCGGCGGAGCATGCGACGCATGTCGCCAACTGGAACACCATCGGCATGCGCGGCACCGCGTCCGAGGGTTACACGCTGAACGACCTGTTCGTGCCGGAAGCATTCAGCGCGACGCGCGAGGATCCGACGCTGCGGCGGCTTCCCGGGCGGCTCTACGCTTTCCCCATGCAGGGCCTGTATGCGGTCGGCTGCGCCGGCGTGGCTTGTGGCATAGCGCGCGCGATGCTCGACGCGTTCATCGGTCTGGCGACGCGCAAGACGCCGCGCGGGCTCGGGCGGCTGGCGGACAATGCCGTGGTGCAGGGCAATGTCGCGCGCATGCAGGGGCGGCTGGATGCGGCGCGCGCATACCTGGTGGAGACGCTGTCGGACGTCTGGGCGACCGCGGACGACACCGGCGTGATCGGAGTGCCGGCGCGGGCGCGCGTACGACTGGCCTGCGCGCATGCGATCCAGGAGGCGATCGCGGTGGCGGACTTCACCTACAAGGCCGCCGGCACGGACGCGATCTTCCCCGGCACGCCGTTCGAGCGCCGCTTCCGCGACATGCACACGCTGTCGCAACAGACCCAATCCCGCGACGCCCATTTCGAAGCCGTCGGCCGCATATTGCTCGGCATCGAGCCGGAGAGCGTGTTCATGTAAGGCATTGAATCCTCGCCCGCGCAACGGGAGCGGGTAGGGGTGACGATGAAGCGTGCCGCGGCCGACAACCCTCTCCCGCCGCGCGGCGGAGGAGGCAATTGACGCCTTCCTACCAAGCGGTATGGTCGTTTGACGCCCGGTAAGGAGGCCGCCCCAATGCCCGAACTGAAGCCGATCACCGTCATCTACCCGGTCATGCCGGCGAAGGACGAAGCCGAACGCGCCGCGCTGCGCCCGATCGGCCGCAACCGGCAACTCTACCAAAGCGCGATCCACGGCGCCTCGGACATCGTGCGGGCGGCCGACGAGCTGGGGCTGTGGGGCATCGCCACCATCGAGCACCATTTCTGGTCGGAAGGCTACGAAGTCGCGCCGGCGCCGAGCGTGATCCAGGCCTATTGGGCAGCGATCACCAAGCGCATCAATGTCGGCGTGATCGGCTACGTGATGGCGACGCACAACCCGATCCGCGTCGCCGAGGAAACCGCGGTGATCAACCAGCTCGCACAAGGCCGCAGCTTTGTCGGCCTCGCGCGCGGCTACCAGTCGCGCTGGACCAACGTGATCGGCCAGCATTTCGGCACCCGCGCCACCAAGTCGCCAAGCGCCGCGGTGTACAATGCGCAGACCCTGCTCGCCGGGTTCTCGCAGGCGACCACGCTGGAGAAGGACCTGGCCGACGACGCGAACAATCGCCGCATCTTCGAGGACCACGTCGCGATCATGCTGAAGGCGTGGACGCAGGAAAGCTTCGACCACAAAAGCGACAACTGGCAGATCCCCTATCCGTACGACACCGGCGTCGATGACTGGCCGCTGGCGCGTGCCGGCGTGACGCAGAAATTCGGCGCGCCGGGCGAGGTGGACGCGCAAGGCCATACGCGGCGCGTGGCGGTGTGCCCGGCGCCGTGGACGCAGCCGCATCCGCCGGTGTTCGTGTCCGGCAGCGGCAGTCCGGAGACCATCGCGTTCTGCGGCAGGCACGGCTTCGTGCCGACCTACTTCACCAACATCCAGTCGGCCGGTCCGCTGGCGGAGCATTACCGCAAGGCCGCCGCGGCGCAGGGGCGGTCGTTCATGCCGGGGCAGAACCAGTGCATGGTGCGCTGGATCCAGATCGGCAGGACGCGCGAGGACGCGCTGGACCGCATCCGCAACTATGACCTGGACATCTGGAAGAATTTCTATGCGGCGATGGGCCGGCGCAACGTCGAGAACGACGACTATTTCGGTTCGCTGGTGAACTCGGGCCTGTTCGTGTTCGGCACGGTGGACGAGGTGCGGCGCGAGTTGCTGGAGCAATGGCGGGTGTTCCCGGCGGAATACATCACGCTGATCAACCATTACGCGCAGACCCCGAAGGAGGTGGTGATCGAGACGCTGGACAATTTCCAGCGCCACGTGAAGCCGGCGCTGGACGAGGTGATCCACAATGCAACGCGGCAGGCGGCGGAATAGCGTCCGTCGGCGTGATGTCTAGCCGTCGGCGCCGCGCGCCTTCGTCGTGCCGATGAAGGCTCGGCAGCCACATCCGGCCCGTTGCCAGCAGCCGTGCCGTGATTGGCGGGTCTTCGCGCGCCCTACTTCCTTTCCGCCTCCCGCGCCGCGGCCACCTCCTTCTCCAGATCCGCCAAATCCAGCGCGCCTGGCACCATCGTGTCGCCGATCACCAGCGCCGGCGTGCCTTGGATATCCAGCGCGTGTGCCAGCTTCAGGTTGGCGTCGATCCGCTGCCGCACCGCCGGCGAGTTCATGTCACGCGACAGCCTGCCCCAATCAAGGCCGAGCTTTTCCGCCGCCGCCTGGATCATCGCCAGCGTGGTATCCGGCGGCAGTTGCATCACCGCCTCGCGCAGCTTGTCGTAGCCGCCCTGCGCCTGCGCGGCGAGCAATGCCTTGGAGCCCAGGGTGCTGGCCGGTCCGAGGATGGGCAGGTCCTTATAGACCAGCCGCACGCCGTGATCCTCGGCCAGGAGCTTCTCCATCACCGGCTCCATGCGCCGGCAATACGGGCAGCGCGTGTCGAAGAACTCGACGATGGTCACATCGCCATGCGGATTGCCGGCCACCGGATCGGCCGGCGTCACCAGCCCGGCGCGGTGCGCCGCGAGCGTCGCCTGGGTCTCGGCCTGCTGGTGCGCGGCGTCGTCGGCCTGCAACGCTACAACCGCGTCGCGCAGGATCGACGGGT
This sequence comes from Acetobacteraceae bacterium, assembly GCA_035535035.1. Classification (GTDB taxonomy): domain Bacteria; phylum Pseudomonadota; class Alphaproteobacteria; order Acetobacterales; family Acetobacteraceae; genus JASHVB01. Next base: position 7,730 of record DATLQW010000107.1, on the reverse strand, counting down.
CGCGTTGCAGCGCGTCGCGCACGATGGCGACGATTTCGGCCCGCTGGGCGGGGGTGAACGCGTCGGCCGCGGCGCCGCGCGGAAAAACCGGCAGGCAGGCGAGCGTGAGCAGCAGGACGGGGAGGCGAAACGGCCTGGTCATGGGCAATCCTCTCGGGCGGCGGGTCCGGCAGTTGCCGGTCCTGGCGAACGCGTTTATGGCACGGTTCCTCACCAAGGCGATGCGGACCAGCCCGGGCACGGCCGGCCGCCCGGAACAAGGATCGGCAAACTTGCGAAGCAGGCTCTCGGTCCCGGCGCGTGGCGGGCGCGCTATCCTGGCGGCTTGGCGGGCCATCGTCCTGGCGGCGCTGACCCTGGGCAACGCGGCCTGCAGCTCGGCGCCCAACCTGAACCCGTTCGCCGCCTCGGCACCGCCGGAGGGCCAGGAGGGCCACGTCCAGGGGTTCCTCGGCGGCGTGGTGGCGGACGAGCCGCGCGCCGCCTTGCTTGGGCGGGAGGCGCTGTCGCTTGGCGGCAATGCCGCCGACGCCGCGGTGGCGATCGGGTTCGCCCTGGCGGTGACGCTCCCCTCGCGCGCCAGCCTGGGCGCGGGCGGCGCGTGTCTGGCCTATTCCCCCGGCAGGAAGTCCGCCAATGGCGGGGTGCCGGAGGCGATCATGTTCCTGCCGCGTCCGTCCGCCGGCACCGGGACGAACGCGGATCGCCCGGCGGCGGTGCCGATGCTGGCACGCGGCCTGTACCTGCTGCACGCGCGGTATGGCCATCTTCCCTTCGCCAGCCTGGTGGTGCCGGCGGAGCGGTTCGCGCGGTTCGGCGTGCCGGTGTCGAAGGCGCTGGCGCGGGACCTGGCCGTGGTGGCCGGCCCGCTGCTGGCGGATCCGGGCGCCCGCGCAGTGTTCAGCCGCAACGGCGTGCCGTTGCGCGAGGGCGATCCGCTGGTGCAGCTCGACCTCGCCGCGACGCTGTCGCGGCTCCGGGTGACAGGGGTGGGCGACCTCTACCAGGGTAATTTGGCCCGGCAACTGGCGCAGCAGTCGCCGCTGGTGGGCGGGCCGCTGTCGCTCGGCGCGCTGCGCGGCGCGTTGCCGACGCTGGCGCCCGCGCTGATCGAGCCGTGGCACAGCGACAAGGTCGCGTTCCTGCCGCTGCCGGCGGATGGCGGCCTGGCCGCGGCAGCGGCGTTCGAGACGTTGCGGCAACACCCGGCCGATGTCAGCCAGGCGGCGGCGCGCGGGCTGGCGGTGGCGGCGCAATGGCGCGCGGCCGGGGGGACGGCGGATGCGCTGCTGAAGGACACCGCGCTGCCGCCGGCGGGTCCGCCGCCGCTGCCGGCTTCGACCACCTGGGCGACGCTGGATCGCAACGGCAACGCCGTGGTGTGTTCCGCGAGCCTCGACAACTTGTTCGGCACCGGGCGCATCGTGCCGGGGCTCGGGTTCCTGCTGGCGGCCTCGCCGACCAGCGTGCCGCCGCCGTTCTATGCCGCGGCGCTGGCCTGGAATGACCATTTGCGGGCGTTCCGCGCCGAGGTCGGCGGCTCCGGCCAGGCGGGGGCGCCGGTGGCCGTTGCCGTGGGCATGCATAACACGCTGACCACCGGGCGGGCGATGGCGGCGGCGGTGCCCGATCCGGGGCGGGCCAACGTCATCGGTTGCGCGAGCTATCTGCCGGGCGCGGCCGGAAGCTGCCAGTGGGCGACCGACCCGCGCGGTGCCGGCCTCGCGGTGGGCGGCAACTGAGTCAGCCGCGCGCATGACGCTGAAGGTCGGTCGCGGCGCCGCGGCGCCTCCATTCATGGTGATGGACGTGATCGCCGCGGCCAACGCGCGCGCCACTTCGCTGCCGCCGGGGGCGCCGCACGTCATCCGCATGGAGGTCGGCCAGCCCGGCACCGGCGCGCCAGCCGGGGCGGTGGCGGCCGCAGTGGCGGCACTGCGCTCGGGCGACGCGCTGGGCTATACCGAGGCATTCGGCCGCCGGTCGCTGCGCGAGCGGATCGTCGCGCACTACCGCGACTGGTACGGTCTGGACGTGCCGGTAGCGCAGGTAGCGGTGACGGTGGGCGCCTCGGGGGCGTTCCCGCTGGCCTTCCTGGCAGCGTTCGATCCGGGCGACCGAGTGGCGCTGGCCGCGCCGTTCTATCCCCCCTACGTGAACATCCTGACCGCGCTGGGCATGCACCCGGTGGTGCTGGAAGCTGGCCCGGAGACGCGGTTCCAGCCCAGCGTGGCGCTGCTTGAGCACCTCGATCCGCCGCCGGACGGGCTGATTGTGGCCAGCCCGTGCAATCCGGCCGGCACCATGCTGCATCCGGAGGAGTTGGCGGCGATCGCGCGCTGGTGCGACGCGCACGGCGTGCGGCTGGTCAGCGACGAGATCTACCACGGGCTGCACTACGACAGCGCCATCGCTTCGGCGGCGGCGTCCAGTGGCAGCGCGGTGGTGGTGAACAGTTTTTCGAAGTATTTCTCGATGACCGGCTGGCGCGTGGGCTGGCTGCTGCTGCCGGAGGATCTGGTGCGGCCGGTAGAGTGCCTGGCGCAGAACCTGTTCATCAGCGCGCCGCATCTGTCACAGATCGTCGCCGAGGCGGCGTTCGACTGCGGGGCGGAGCTGGGGGAAAACGTCGCGCGCTACCGGCGGTCGCGCGACCACCTGCTGCGCGCGCTGCCCGAAGCGGGGTTTTCCCGGCTGTCCCCGGCCGAGGGGGCGTTCTACCTGTTCTCTGACATCTCCGACCGGTCGAACGACAGCGAGGCGTTCTGCGCGCGGATGCTGGCCGAGGCCGGGGTGGCGGCGAGTCCGGGCGTGGACTTTGATCGCACGCGCGGCCGGCGGTTCCTGCGGTTCAGCTATTGCGGGCCGGAGGCGGACATGCGCGAGGCGGCGGCGCGGTTGAAGGCCTGGCGGTAAGCGGGGGAGGCGGACGCGGGGCGGGCGACAGCCCGCGCTCGGTACCGGGGCCTCGATTGTCCCGCGGTTCGCGAGGCCGCGCGCGATCCGCATGACGCAGGGCCATGGAAGCGGTGACGATGCGGCGGTTTGATGCCCTGTGCCTGCCCCAGATGCGTTCGTTGAAGGCGGCCGACATCCGGCGGATCCGGAAGCAGGCCAATATGAGCTTGGCGGTGTTCGCCGCCGCCCTGAAGGTCGGCACGGCGACGGTTGCCGCATGGGAACAGGGTGGCAGGCCCCTCACCCATCCCCTCATTCCGCTTCCGAGAGAGACTTGCCCAACAGCCCGCTGCTGACCAGCATTTCCGCGAACCGCTGCATCAGCGGCAGCAGCCGGTGGAGCGGCATGTTCGGGATCGGTTCGTAGAGCATGCACCCCTGGCGGAACAGCGAGTGTGTGCGCGTCTTTGCTGTGTTGGACTTGAGCAAACGGTCCATCCCCAGGCTCTCGCCCGCCGCCCCGAGCATGGTCAGCAGCGCCATCGCGAACGCGCCGGTCATCACACCCAGCGTGGCCGCGGCGAGGGAGTCCACGCGCTTGGCGTGGATGTCGTGGGCGTACAGGCCGTCAATGAACGCGCGGATGCCCTTCAGCCGTCCACAATCGCGCAGTTCCGCCGCTTCCATCCCCATGACCCGCACCCATCCATGAAATCCCCCGATCTGGTAGAGAACCGGCGCGAATCGGCGCGAGATCTGGGTGGGCGGAAAATGACGGGAGTCGTGAGGTTTGCTCCCACTCGTTCCAAACCTTCAAGCTGCCCGCCAGCACGCCACACACCGTGCCGCCCGACCATGCTACGCCCCGCGCCAAGCGAGCCGCCACGCCGATTGTCGGGGGTACACGTTGCGCACCGCCGTCTTCCGCAAAGGCGACATGGGCGCCAAACAACAATGCCGGCGGCCCAAGATGGCCGCGCTCGCGCTGACGGCAGCCTCGGCGGGGTCTGGCGGCGCACCGTCGCAAAGGCTATCCCGCGTTGCAACAGACGCACCGGGTTCGCCATGACCGACATCGTGCCCATCCGCCGCGCCCTGATCTCGGTTTCCGACAAGGCCGGGCTGGTGCCGTTCGCCGCGGCGCTGGCGGCGGCCGGGGTGGAAATCCTGTCCACCGGCGGCTCGGCGCGGGCGTTGCGCGAGGCCGGCGTCGCCGTGACGGAGGTTTCCGACCATACCGGCTTTCCGGAAATCCTCGACGGACGGGTGAAGACGTTGGTGCCGCAGATCCATGGCGGCATCCTGGGCCGGCGCGACCGTCCGGAGCATGTGGCGCAGATGCAGGCGCATGGCATCGCGCCGATCGACCTGGTGGCGGTGAACCTCTACCCGTTCGAGGCGACCGTGGCGCGCGGCGCCCCCGACGCCGAGTGCGTCGAGAACATCGACATCGGCGGCCCGGCGCTGATCCGCGCCGCGGCGAAGAACCACGACTTCGTCACCGTGCTGACCGAGCCGGAGCAATACGCCGCTGTGCTGGAGGAATTTTCCACGCGTGGCGGCACTTCGCTGGCGTTGCGCCGGCGGCTGGCCGGCGAGGCGTACGCCCGCGCCGCCGCCTACGACGCGGCGATCGCGGCCTGGTTCGCGGCGCAGCGGGGCGAAAAATTCCCGCATCGCCTGGCGATCGCCGGCACGCTACGCCAGACGCTGCGCTACGGCGAGAACCCGCACCAGGCGGCGGGCTTCTACGTCAACGCGTTGCGCCCCGGCGTGGCGACGGCGACGCAGGTGCAGGGCAAGGAACTGTCATACAACAACCTGAACGACACCGACGCCGCCTTCGAATGCGTCGCCGAGTTCGACGCGCCGACCGTGGCGATCATCAAGCACGCCAACCCGTGCGGTGTGGCCTCGGCCGCGACACTGGCGGAGGCCTGGGATTTGGCGTTCCGCTGCGACCCGGTCTCGCCGTTCGGGGGGATCGTGGCGGTGAACCGCCGGCTGGACGCGACGGCCGCGGAAAAGATCGCGGCGATCCTGACCGAGGTGATCGTCGCACCCGACGCGGACGCGGCGGCGATCGCAACGGTGGCGCGGCGCAAGAACCTGCGGCTGCTGCTGACCGGCGGGATGCCCGATCCGCTGGCTCCCGGGATGGTGTTCCGCAGCCTGTCCGGCGGCTTCCTGGCGCAGACCCGCGACACCGGGCGGATCGGCGCCGCCGACCTGCAAGTGGTGACCCGCCGCGCCCCCACCGCGGCGGAGCTGGCGGACCTGCTGTTCGCCTTCCGGGTCTGCAAGCACGTGAAGTCGAACGCCATCGTCTATGCCAAGGGCGGCGCGACGGTCGGCATCGGCCCCGGCCAGCCGAACCGCGTCGATTCCGCCCGAATCGCCGCCTGGCGCAGCGTCGAGGCGGCGAAGGCGGCCGGGCTGGAGGCGCCGCTGACCCAGGGCAGCGTGGCGGCTTCCGATGCGTTCTTTCCGTTCGCCGACGGGCTGGAGGCGGTGGTGGCGGCCGGCGCCACGGCGGTGATCCAACCCGGGGGTTCGCGGCGCGACGCCGAGGTGATCGCCGCCGCGGATGCGGCGGGCATGGCGATGGTGTTCACCGGGATGCGGCATTTCCGGCACTGACGGGGGCTTGATCGTGGGCGGCAAAGTCTGGTGGCGACGGGCCTGCCATGATGCCATCCATCAACGGGGAGGGACCACCGCATGAACGGCCACAACGTCCTGTTCATCATGTCCGACGAGCACAGCCGCCGCGTGCTGGGCGCCTATGGCAACGCCATCGTCCGCACCCCGCAGCTCGACCGGTTGGCGGCCGAGGGCACGCTGTTCGAGAACGCCTATTGCAACTGTCCGATCTGCGTGCCGTCGCGCGCCAGCTTCGCCACCGGCCGCTACGTGCACCAGGTCGGCTGCTGGGACAACGCGATCCCCTATACCGGCACGCCGCCATCCTTCGGGCACCGGCTGCACGACACCGGGCATCGTTGCGACTCGGTGGGAAAACTGCACTACCGCGGCAGCGACGACCCAAACGGGTTCGACAACGAAATTCTCCCGTTGCACGTGCTGAACGGCCAGGGCGACGTGCAGGGCCTGCTGCGCAGCCCGCCGCCGATGCGACCCAGCACGAAGCAACTCGCGCGCAGTGCGGGGCCGGGCGAATCGAGCTATCTCGCGTATGACCGCAGCATCCGGGATGCGGCGATCGACTGGCTGCGGCGGGTCGCCGATGCGCCGCCGGACAAGCCGTGGTGCCTGTTCGTGTCGTTCGTCTGCCCGCATTTTCCGCTGGTGGCGCCACCGGAATTTTTCGCGATGTATCCGCCCGATTCACTGCCGCTGCCGCGCCTGACCGCCCCGCGCGACTTCCCCGACCATCCGGTGCTGCGCAAGCTGCGCGAGGTGCAGAACTACCAGGACCATTTCCGCGATGCGGCGCACGTGCGCACCGCGCTGGCGGCGTATTACGGCATGGTGTCGTTTCTGGACGACAATATCGGCCAGGTGCTGGCGGCATTGCGCGGCGGCGGGCGGGAAAGCGACACGCTGGTGATCTATACCAGCGACCACGGGGACAATCTCGGCACGCGCGGCTTCTGGGGCAAGTCGAACATGTACGAGGAATCGGCGGGGGTGCCGCTGATCATGCGCGGCCCGGGCGTTGTGGCGGGACGGCGCGTGGCCACGCCGGTGTCGCTGGTCGATGCCTATCCGACCATCGTCGAGGCCGTGGGCGAGAGCCTGTCGCCCGAGGACCGCGCGTTGCCCGGCACGTCGCTGTTGCGGCTGGCGGAGGGCGGCGGCGAAGACCGCACGGTGCTGAGCGAATACCATGCGGTCGGCTCGCTGACCGGCATGTTCCTGGTCCGGTTCGGACGCTGGAAATACGTGCATTACGAGGGCTATCGCCCGCAGTTGTTCGACCTGGAGGCCGATCCGGGCGAGACGCGCGACCTGGCACTGGAGCCGGGCCATGCGGCCACGCTGGCGGAAGGCGAGCGCCGGCTGCGGGCGATCTGCGATCCAGCCGCGGTGAATGCTCGGGCCTTCGCCGATCAGGCGGCGCGCATTGCGGCGCTGGGCGGGCCGGAGGCGGTGTTGCGCACCGGCACGTACCCCTACACGCCGGCACCAGGCGAGACGCCGCTTATGTCTGCGTAGGGGAATCTTCTCCGACAGAGTGGGAAAGGGGAGGGGGGCCGGGTGCGAAGCGCAGCGGGCTGTCGGTGCGGCGGACGGCAGGCGTCACCCTCACCCTAGTGCTGCCCGTCATTGATTCTGCGGTCGAGCTCTGAACCGCTCGCTCCGGCACCGCCGGCAGCGCCGATGGAAACAGCCCCGTCTTCCCGGGCCACCGCACGAGCCAATCCGTCGGGCCAGTGCATCGGGTCTATCCATCGGGCCACCGCACCAACCGATCCATCGGGCCAATCCATCGAGCGAGCCTCGCCACCGGCGCGGCGTGTGTGAGTTTTTTTGACCTTGACAGTTATTATCCTTGACACACCCGCCCCGCTATGCTAGACGCCGTGCGCCACGCAACCCGCCAGGAAAGGCCGCCCTCTATCCGTCCCACCATGATGCGCGATCCACTCACGACTCCGGCCGACGCCTATTCCCCCGATGCAGATCGGGCCGCCCCGGACCCGTCCGCGCGCCTGCCCGAGTGGGTCGTCCATCTCCTCGCGCGGATCATCCGCTTCATGCTCGAGCGCATGCTTGCCGGGCGCTCACGCCGCTCCCCACTGCCATCCTGGTACCACGACCGGCCGGACCTGCCGGCGGGATCGACGCAGGCCGAGGCCGCGTCGCTC
>DATLQW010000106.1:0-5200 GCA_035535035.1 Acetobacteraceae bacterium | reverse complement strand
GACTGAAGGAGCGCATCGCCAGCCGGTTCGACGGCCGGTTGATGTCGTGAACCAGGGGTGGTTGCCGGCGACGTGCGCCCGTCAGCGGAATGACTTCACACGGCACTGCGATTGTGTCTGTGACAGAAAAATGACGGTTGCAGTAGAAATTCCGCCGTCCCGCCATGCGAATTCCGATCTTCTCGCTTGCGAACGAACGTCGGTTGCTGTCTGATCCGGTTGTATAGCCACCAGGCCAACGCGCCATGCCGCTGGAGCATGTCCTGCCGCACGCCGTGCTGCCGATCGCCGAGCGACGAGAGGCGGGCCAGGGCCTGCGCAAAGTCGTCCCGCGCAGCCTGCATGCGATTTGGAAGCCGCCGCCCAATCGCGGCGATCCCATCCAGACGCTGATCGACAGCGATCGCCATCTGCTCTCGCACCTGCTGCCGATCCGCTATGGCCGCATGCGCGCCTCGCCGTTCGCCTTCATGCGCGGCGGCGCTTCGGTGATGGCGGCGGACCTCGCCGCGACCCCGATCAGCGGTCTTCAGGTGCAATCCTGCGGCGACTGTCACCTTGCGAATTTCGGCACGTTCGCCTCGCCGGACGGCATGCCGGTGTTCGACGTCAACGACTTCGACGAGACGCTGCCCGCACCGTTCGAATGGGACCTCAAGCGGTTGGCCAGCAGCTTCGCGGTCGATGCGTGCGCCCGCGGTGTGCAGGAGAAGGCCGCGCGGCACCTCGCGCGCACCATGGTGCTGTCGTACCGCACGCACATGACGGAATTGGTGAAGCTGGACCCGCTGGCGGCCTGGCGCCTGCGCATCGACGCGGCGCAAGTGTTGAACGGGATCGAGGACACCCGGCTGCGCGACCGCGAATTGAAGCGACTGTACCTGGCCACCGACACGTTCCACCGGGGCTATCCGAAACTGATCGAGCGGCGCGACGGCGGATGGCACATCCGTGCGAGCCCGCCATTGATCTTGCCGCTGTCCGGCCAGGCCGACGACACGCATGAACTGGCAGCGCGCGCGGCGTTCGAATCCTACAAGCTGAGCCTGCCGGAAGAGCGGCGCCTGCTGCTGGACCGCTATAAACTCGCCGATGTCGCCTTCAAGGTCGTGGGTATCGGCAGTGTCGGCAGTTTCTGCGCCATTGCCTTGCTCGTCACCAGCGACGACGCGACGCTGCTGCTGCAAGTGAAGGAGGCGCGCGCTTCGGTGCTCGCGGCGCATGCCGGACCAAGCCTGTACGCCAACCAGGGGCAACGCGTCGTGGTCGGGCAGCGCATCATGCAGACCACGCCGGACATCTTTCTCGGCTGGACGGCGGATCGCGGCGACGACCAGCACTGTTATGTGCGGCAGCTCAAGGATTCGCACCTGGCGGCGATCGGCGGCGAGATCGCGGCACAGGCGTTGCCCCACCATGCGATCCTGTGCGGCGCCACGCTGGCGCGGGCGCACGCGCGCTCGGGAGATGCGGCGCGGATCGCCGGTTATATGGGGTCGGGTGGCATGTTCGACGCGGCCATCGCCGATTTCGCCATGACCTACGCGAAGCAAGTCGAGCGCGACTGGCGGTTGTTTCTTGCGGCGATCAAGGCCGGCGTGATCGAGGCGCGGGACGGCTGATACCAAGGGCACGGCGCGATCGATACGCAGCCGGGGCGCGGTGCCATCTTCCTGATTCGCCTGCCCCGCCGCGGAGAAACGACGGCCGCGCGAGCTTCCCGCCGCCATGATCGCCGGGCTCGGGTATTGGGGGATCGATGCGCCGAACGCACGCCATCCAGAATTTCGCGGTGCCGCACGAGGGAGTCGTGCGTGACGGGCCTACGGGCCTTCGCCGGTGGCTGGCGTCACCTGGCCCTGGACGCTCGGTCCGGCCGGGCCGCCGTGACGGACGGATAGCGGCCAGCCGGATTTCGCGCGCCCGCCCATCGCCATGCCCGTCACGACAAATCCGCCAAACACCGCCAGTCGCAACAAGACCTGCGCCACCGGCCCGGCCGCCTCGCGGATCGCCGCTGGCATCGTTGCCGCCGCCGCCAGGCCGGCGAGGGTGATCCCCGCCATTGCCAGGCCCGCGCGAAGCGGGCGCAGCGGGCCGGTACCCACCGCGCGGCCGTTCATCCACAACGCGTATGGCACCACGAGCAATTGTGCGCCGCACCAGACCAGCACCGCCTGGACCGCGCCGGCGGGGCGCAGCCATGCCACCCCCACCAAGGTGAACAACAAGCTCGCGCCGTTGCCCAGCAGCACGCGTCCCGCCCGTCCGCGCGCCACCACCGCGACGCCCGCGGGAAACATCAGCATCAGCACCGCCATCAGCGCGACCAGCGGCTCCGCGGCTACGGCCGACGTGCTCCAGGCCGGTCCGAGCAATCGTCGCACCACTTGCGGCAGAGCCAGGGCCATCGCCCCGCACAGCGGCAGCATCGCCATACTGCTTTTGGCCAGCAGCCGGTCCACGGTGGCGCGCAGTACCAGATCGTCGTGCTGGCGCTTTGCCAGCACCGGCAGCATCAGCCGCCACAGCGCGGTGGAGCATAGCTCGCGCGCCGTATCGACCAGGCGGAACGCCATGTGGGTCTCACCGAGCGTCGCTGCTCCGGCGGTGCCCCCGAGCAATAGCGCGAACAGGCGATAGCGTGCGGTCAGCACCAGCGTGCTGGCGGTCAGCGGGACTCCGACATGCAGCAGGGCGCGCACCTTCCGCGAGTGCCACACCGCGCGGGGCCGCCAGCCGGCGCGCAGCAGCAGCACCAGGGCGCCGGCGGCGGAGGTGACGAACTGCTGCAGCACCGGCGCCCAGGCTCCGGCGCCGGCCAGTGCCGCCGCGATCCCGGCCGCGGTGCCGAGTCCCTGGCCGATGATCGCTCGCCCGGCGAGCACGCGGTAGGCGCGCCGCCGCGTCAACAGCCCCTGCACCACCCCGCCGGCACCGACCAGCGGCAGTGGCAGCGCCAGCAGGGCGGACATCGCGATCAGGCGGGAGTCTCCCAGGCTGGCGGCGACCAGCCATCCGGCGCCGGCCTGCAGCACGGCGCAGAGTCCACCGATCGCGACCGAAGCCCAGAACGCGCTCGCCGCCATGGCGTCGTCCACCGCTTCGCGCTGCACTAGCGCATCGGCGAACAGCGCGTTCACGCCCACCCACAGCATCACGTGCAAGGCGACGGCGGCGGCGGCGATGCCTAACTCGCCCGGGCCGATCAGCCGGGCGATGACGAAGGCCGAGACGAAGGACAACCCTCCGGCGACCGCCGCTTCCAGCCCGGACCAGAAGACGTCGTGGGTGGCCGCAGGGGTCATGCCGTGGCGGGGCGCTTGCGCGCCAGGGCGGCGCCGCCGAGCAAGCCGACCGCGGGGGCCAGTAGCATGACCCGGCTGCCGTAGCGGTCGTGCGGGGTGGAGAATCCGCCGGCGATGAAGGCGTTGGCCAGCACGGCGAGCAACACCGCGGCGGCGAAGCCGGCGGCGACGTGGCGGCGGCGCAGCCCCACGGCGAGCACGGCGGTGCATCCGGCGATGCCGCCCAGCGCGGTGACAAGGTGCAGCGCCTGCATCCAGTCCGGCACGGCCAGGCGGCCATTGGTCTGGCGGGCGGCGGCATAGGCGGCACGCTCGAAGGGGGGGAAATCGCGGTCGATCCACGGCGTCACGGTGGTGGGACAGGCGTGCAACCCGTCGCCGCTGGCGAAGCGGCCGAGCTGTTCGATGCCGTTGCGCAGCCAGGCACGCAGCTCGGTGCCGGGTTCCGCGCGCAGCGCCGCGACGATGATGGCGTCGGCGTCGGCGGATACGCGCTTGTGGCCGCCGGCCAGCAGGATCGGACTGTCGGGCCGCCACAGGAACTGGTCGGACGTCGCCGGGAAGCGGCCGAGGAAGGGGCACAGCCGCCAGCCGGCGGCAGGGCAGTCGCGGCGCAGCACGGCCATGCCGGGGCCGTCATAGACCACCCGGGCCAGGATGAACACGTTGCCGAAGGGGAAAAGCGCCACGCGGCCGAACCCGACCAGGTTGACCGCGACCAGCGCGGCCATCGCCAGCAGCGGCGGCGCGGCGAGCGATGCCATCCCGCTGCGGCCGAGCGGCGCTGCGGCGCCTAGCAGGCGCCGCAGCGGCGTCAGCGCCAACAGCAGGGCGAGCGACAGGGCCACGCTGGATTGCTGCGCCGCGATCATGAATGCGGCGAACAGGACCAGCCAGAGGCGCTCGTGCCGTGCCAGGGCTTCCGGCGTGAGGAGGAGCAGGGCCACGGCGAGGACCAGCAGGGGGGTGAACACGTCCGGCATGAGTTGCGCGGTGAACCACGGCAGCGCGGTGGTCGCGGCGAGGAAGGCGACGAAGGGCAGCAGCCACCAGGGAGAGCTCGCCGGCAGCAGGACTCGTCGCGTCAGGTGCAGGGTGTGCGCCACCAGCAGGGCCTGCGCGGCGATATCCGGCCAGGTGGTCAGCGTCATGTGCAGCGGCAGGAGGAACAGGCTGTAGAACGCCGGGCGGTCCCAGCCGAGATAACGCTGCACCGCCTGCGAGAGGTAGGTGCCGGTGTCGTCGAACACGATCGGGTAGCCGTTCAGCAGGGCCGGCCACAGCAGCAGGGCGGCCGACAGGAGGATGGGCGGAGGGAAAAACCCCTCCCGCGCGGCGGGAGGGGACGGCACGCGCGGTGCGCCGGGTGAGGCGGCCGCGACCGGGACCCTCACCAATCGCAGCGCTGCACCCGGATCGCTCGGCATGAGCGCATGCTGTGTCGGGAGTGGTGAAGGAAGGTTTTACGCGGTGCGGTGCGGGCGATGGCTGGCGGTGTCGCATCGGCGTGTTTGGCTGGATGGTCCATCGCCCTGCCCAATGAGTGAGATACGCGGCCGCCTTGCAGCATGTAGTTGCGCGTTGACCGCCGGCCGGCCATGGCCGAAACCGCGCGGGTCGCGGGAAGCAGGAGACAGACAGGAGACTCTCCCTCCCTCAAGGGGAGGGGGGAGTCTCCTGCCTCCTTACCCCTTACCCCTCGCCGCCGGCCGGTGGTCAATGCGCAGCGCTATTATAGCGTTGACTGTTGATATGGCCCCAATCCAGCCGCCCCCTTGATCCAAGCCTCCGGGGTTGGTGTGGCCCCGAGCGCTTCAATCGTTCGTCGCCAACTCAGGTAGTTCGGCAGGTTCTTGGTAGCCACCCCATGGAAGCGCCGCATCCATTCCGTG
>DATLQW010000105.1:0-68280 GCA_035535035.1 Acetobacteraceae bacterium | reverse complement strand
GGGGTAGCGCAGATCGTCCCGGTCATGCAGTTCCCGGGTATCGGGGGTCCACATCGGCGGCTCCAACAGGCAGCGGACCCCCTAGATTCCATGCACATGGCCGGATTCAAGCCCTCCGGGAACAGTTTCGAGACGGCCTCTTAGAGGAGGACGACGGGTCTTGGCGGGAGCGGGTCGGGCGAGGGCGCGGCCTCGGCCCATTGCGCCGGCGGCGTGCTCCGGTAGCCAGCACGGGTGAAGACGCGCCCATGCGGCAACACCGGCGCCGGCAGTGTCGCGAGCGAGGCCGCACATGCGAGACTCTGGCAAGCCGGCATGTTGGCGGAGTTCGAATTGCCGGTCGGTTGCGGCCGCTGGCAGTTCTGGCACGGCTGCTGGAGGGCCTGCCTGGCCATATCAGCCCGCATCGGCATGGCGCGCACGCCCACCGGCATCGTCGCCGCAAGGGCAAAGACGCAGGCCAGCAGGAGACGCACGAAGCGAGTGTGCATGGCGGCGACACTAAGCAGAGATTCGTGGCTTGGCCAACGGAAGGTCCCATCTTCTCACGGTTGAGCTCCTTGTCCGCTGCGTGGATCGCACCGCCAGACCGTTGGTCAACCAATCGGAATCTGCTTAGCACCCGCCCCGGGATTGCCTCAAGACCCGAATCCGTGGCGCATGAGCCGCTCGGCTTGACCTTGCCGCCCCCGGCCCTCATGTTCGACGCGAAATCAACCGATGATCGAGGTCTGATGTCGAAAGAAGACATGATCGAATTCAGCGGCATGGTGACGGAGCTGCTGCCCAACGCCATGTTCCGCGTGAAGCTCGACAACGAACACAGCATCCTGGCGCACACCAGCGGCAAGATGCGCAAGAACCGCATCCGGGTGCTGGCGGGCGACCGGGTGAACGTCGAAATGACGCCCTACGACCTGAGCAAGGGGCGCATCACTTTCCGCTTCAAATAGCCCACGCCGGCGTGAGTCCCATCAAGTTGGTGCTGGCTTCGGCCAGCCCACGGCGGCTGGATCTGCTGGCGCAGATCGGGATCGTTCCGGATCGCGTGGTTTCCCCGGAGATCGATGAAACGCCCGCCCGCGCCGAACTGCCGCGCGCCTGCGCGCTGCGGCTGGCCCGTGCGAAGGCCGGCGCGGTGGTGGCGCCGGGCTGTCTGGTGCTGGCCGCCGACACGATCGTGGCCGCCGGCCGCCGCATCCTGCCCAAGGCAGAGACCGAGGCCGACGCGCGGCGCTGCCTGGCCCTGCTGTCCGGCCGCCGCCACCGCGTGCTGACGGCGGTGGTCCTGGCGACGCCGAACGGCCGGCGCTCCGAGCGTCTCGTCACCAGCGTCGTCGGCTTCGCCCGGCTGACCGCGCCCTTGCTCGACGCCTACCTCGCCAGCGGCGAGTGGCACGGCAAGGCCGGCGGTTACGCGATCCAGGGCCGCGCCGCCGGGTTCGTGCGCTTCCTGTCCGGCAGCTATTCCAACGTGGTCGGGCTGCCGCTGTTCGAGACCGTCCAGCTATTGCGTGGCGCCGGCTGGAAGCTGCCGTGACCACGCGGATCCTCGCCGCCGCCAGCCCGGGCGAGGTGCGCGTCGCCGTGCTGCGCGGTGACGACCTGCTGGACTACGCGATCTGGCGGCCCGGCGCGCCGGACGGCGTGGGCGATCTGCACCGTGGCCGGGTCTCGGCGCGCGCACCGGCGCTTGGCGGGGTCTTCGTGGCGCTGGACGGCGCGGACGGTTTTTTGCCGGATACCGAGGGCGGCAAGACCGCCAGCGAAGGCACCGTGCTGGGCGTGCGGGTGATCCGCGCCGCCCAGGGCGGCAAGGGGCCGCGGCTCAGCGCGCGCCTGTCGGCGGAAGAGCAAGGGGTTGTGGGGGGCGGGGCGCCGAGGCTGCTGCGCCGCGGTCCGGGGGCGGTCGAGCGGCTGGCCGCCGCGCACCAGCAGGCGCCGGTGTGGGTGGACGACCCGGCACTGGCCGCGTCCCTGCGCGCGGCACTCGGCTTCCGGCTCGCCATCCGCGCGCCGCTGTTCGACGACGAGCTGCTCGGGCAGATCGACGCGCTGGCCCAACCGGAACTGGTGCTGCCGAACGGCGCCCGGCTGTCGTTCCATCCGACCCCGGCGCTGGTGGCGATCGACGTGGACACTGGCGCGGCGACCGGCGGGCACCTGGCGATCAACCGCGGATTGCTGCCGGTCCTGGCGCGCCAGATCCGCCTGCGCAACCTGTCGGGCGCGATCCTGGTGGACCTCGCGGGACTGCCGGCACGACGGCGCTCGGCGCTGGGTCCGGCGCTGGCGGAGGCGCTGGCCGACGATCCGGGCCGGCCGCGCTTGCTCGGGTTCACCGCGCTGGGGTTGGCGGAGATCGTGCGCCCGCGGGTGCACCCACCGCTGCACGAGAGGCTGGCCGGGCCGCATGCCGCCGGCCTGGCGGCGTTGCGCGCCATCGCCGATGCGGTGGCCGCCGATCCCAGCCGCATGCCGGCCTTGCGCGCGGCCCCGGCCGTGGTAAGCGCGCTGGAACAGGACCGCGCGGCGGTGGCAGACCTTGCACGCCGCACCGGGCGCGGCCTGATCCAGCGCAGCGACCCGTCGCTGGCGGGCGACGCCTGGACCATGGAGGCGCCATGATCGTGCGTTTGCCCGCTTCTCCGACCGCGCCGCGCTGTCCGGTGTGCGGCAAGCCGTCGGTCGCGGCGACGCAGCCGTTTTGCGGCACGCGCTGCGCCGATGTGGACCTGGGCCGCTGGCTGACCGGGCAATACCGCATTCCGGGGCCGTCGGCGGAGCTGGACGAGGACGCGCCGACGATTCCCGACTCAGACCCGGAGGCAACTGGATGAACCGAGCGAAGGCTGTGAGCTTGGCTCCCCGGGCGGGTTGCCGCGCGGAGCTCTGACCTTCCTTCGTCCCGGCGCGGCTTGATCGCCCGGCGGGCATCCTGTATGGCCTCGGGCCGTCACAGGGCTTGCCCCGTGCCCAGGTAGCTCAGTTGGTAGAGCATGCGACTGAAAATCGCAGTGTCGGTGGTTCGATTCCGCCCCTGGGCACCATTCCTGATCCAACCGAGCCGGCCCGGCGATGCTCCCCGGGCGATCGAGTGAGCGCCACCGTGAACGTCGCAGCAGTGAACGTCGCAGCAGCTTTCGGCGATTGCTACCGCGGCCAGCATGTCGTGGTCACCGGCAATACGGGATTCAAGGGCGGCTGGTTAAGCCTTTGGCTGCATCGTCTCGGCGCTGAGGTGTATGGCTATTCGCTCAATCCCCCGACCGACCCGTCGTTGTTCGAGAAGGCCCGACTCGCCGATGTGGTGAGTCACACCACCGGCGACGTGCGTGACCTGGATCCGTTTCGCGCGCTGCTGCATCGCACGCGGCCGCGCTTTGTCTTCCACCTCGCAGCGCAACCGATCGTCTCGCTTGCCTACAAAGACCCGTTGGAGACCTTCTCGACCAACGTGATGGGTACCGCCACCGTTCTGGAGGCGCTGCGGTCGGTGACCTGGCCCTGCGCCGCGATCATGATCACCAGCGACAAGTGCTATGACAACGTCGAGTGGCCCTGGGGCTATCGCGAAACCGACGCGCTTGGCGGCAAGGATGTTTACAGCGGCTCCAAGGGCGCGGCGGAGTTGGCCATTCGCTGTTACTTTCATGCGTTTTTCGCCAACGGCCAGCACCCGGTGCGACTGGCCGTCGGCCGGGCCGGCAACGTGATCGGCGGCGGCGACTGGTCGGCTGACCGGATCGTGGTGGATTGCATCAAGGCCTGGCCGAAGGGCAACAGCGTGGAGCTTCGCAGCCCGTCCGCCACCCGGCCCTGGCAGCACGTGCTGGAACCGCTGAGCGGCTATCTGGCACTCGGGCAGGATCTGACCAAGCGTGACGCGCACAACGGGGAGGCGTTCAATTTTGGCCCGCGTGCCGAGCGGAGCCGCACCGTGGTCGAATTGCTCCAGGACCTCGCGCAAATCTGGCGGCTGCCGGCCGCGCAGGAGGCATATAGAATCGCGGACCAGGTGCCGTTCCACGAAGCCGGGCTGCTGAAGCTGAACTGCGACAAGGCGCTGCTGGGGCTGCAATGGAATGCGACCCTGGAGTACCGTGAATGCATAGATATGACAGGCGAATGGTACCGCGCCGTACTGTGCGACAATGCCGATGCACGTGCCGTTACCGCGGAGCAGATCAGCCGCTATGAGTCACTGGCGGCGGATCGTGACCTGCACTGGCGCCTGGGCAGAAGCGCATGATACAGGGACTCTCGGTCGTGCCGCTGCGCGGGCCGCGGCCAAGCGCGCCACGCCATCCGGCACCGGCATAAACCGGTTTGGCATGGCGCATGACGGGCCGACCGGTGCGCGCGAGACCGGACGCAAAGGGGCTCACCGATGCTGAACGCCACCGAGATCGAACGCTACGCCATCGACGGTTACCTGCCCGGCCGGCCATTGCTCACCGCCGAGGAAACCGCGTTCTACCGGATGGGCTGCGAGCGAGACTGCGGCCCCGTGCTGCGGATCGCCGGCCGGCGGCAGTCCGGCAATCGCGTGAAGCCCTATCTGCTGTTCCCGTGGGCGGCCGCGCTGGTGCGCCACAAGCGTGTGCTCGACTGCGTCGAATCGCTGATCGGCGCCGATATCATGGTGTTCCACACGACCGTCTGGCTGAAGGAACCGCACAGCGAGACGTTCGTCCCGTGGCACCAGGACGCCACCTATTTCGGCCTGGCGCCATTCGAGCATGTCACCGCCTGGGTCGCACTGACCGATTCGACGCGGGAGAATGGCTGCGTCCAGATCATTCCCCAGTCCCACACCTCCGGCCAGCGTCCGCATTTCGATCAGCCGGACACGAACGCCATGCTGTCGCGCGGTCAGACTCTGGCCGATGCGATCGATGAAAGCCGCGCCGTCGGGCTGGAGCTCGCCGCCGGAGACGTGTCGTTCCATCACACGCTGGCGTTCCACCGCTCCGGCATCAACCGCACCGGCGAGCGGCGCGTGGGGATTGGGATCAGCTACATCCCGACGCGCGTGCGACATGTCGGCACCACGCGCCTGTCGGCGACATTGGTCCGCGGCACGGATCGCTTTGGGCATTTCGACCACGAACCGACGCCGCTGGCCGACGCGGATGACGCCGCGTTGCGCGCCCATGCGGACTCGGTGGGTCGGTTCTGGACGGCCTCCGCGCAGATCCCGGCGATGGCGCTGATGCACTGATCCGCTGCCGGCGTCAGCGAGCGCGATTGCCGAGCAACGCCCCGCCGTTGCGTGACGCCCCGTCGTTGCGTGACGCCCCGCCGATGCGTGACGCAACATCACCGAAAGTGCCCAGGATCATGCCGGACCGCTTGCGATGCTGATCAAGGTTACGCGAACAATGTCGATCGACGACTCGGAACTGCACGAGGACTTTCTGCGTGCGTCCGGTGCGGGTGGGCAGAATATCCAGAAAGTGGAGACGGCGGTACAGTTGCGGTTCGACGTGCGGCACTCGCCCAACCTGCCGGATTCGGTGCGCGCGCGTCTCGAACGTCTGGCCGGGCGACGGCTGACCAAGGACGGCGTGCTGGTGATCTCGGCGCAGCGCCACCGGACGCGGGAGCGGAACCGGGTGGACGCCCTTGAGCGGCTGCTGACGCTGATCAGACAGGCTGCGGCACCGCCGCCGCCGCCACGCAGGGCGACCAAGCCGACACGCGGATCAAAGGAACGCCGTCTTGAAGACAAGACGCATCGCTCCGGCGTAAAGGCAATGCGAGGGCGACCCTTGGCGAATTAGGATACGCCAGGCTGCAAACGTTTGCGGTCCAGCGTACTCCACCGGCTTCGGAGCGATCGTTCCGCGCCGAACGTCCAGGATCTTCCACCGGACCATGGTTCCCGGCCGCCGTCGTTTTACCGCCGCCGCCAGATGACTGCGCTGCCGTTCAATTCTCCGCCAGCGTGAATCGCCAACGTCCCCGGTGCCGGGGGTGCGCAGCACGAAACCTGACGGCCAGGTGGCGAGAAGGCACAACCGACCAACAACAACGACGCCAACACCAGCAGCGGCATCATCCGTGGCGCTGACGCGCGTCCGGCTGGACTAGCCAGCCGCGAGTTCTCTCGTCGCGCGGATCGGCAGCTTCAGGGCTTTGCAGAGCGCCGACAGATTCGCATCCCTCGGATGGGTCTTGCCGGTCTCCCATAGATAGATGCTGGCGACGCTGACACCAGCGCGCTCGGCAACTTCCGCAACCGACAGGCCGCGCTCGATTCGAGCTTCACGGAGGTGGCGGGACAGGGTGGGCTTTCTGGCCAATTTGGCGATTCCTATTTTGGAAAGTGGAAAGTGGTAGCAAATTTAGTATCATTGCCCCCGGGACGCAAGTCCTAATCAATCCTCGGTGCCGACACCAATCGCGAGCACCTGAATGGCCGGCATCCAATGCGACCGCGACCCCGGGTGGGTGCGGCATCGGCCGCGATCCTCTCAAAGAACGGCTCCAATTCACCATTACGCCTCCGTCGTTTCCGGCCCGCTTTCTGGTTGGCCGCCCGCTTGCGACTCGATGCGGCGCTTTGCCGCCTGCATCGGGTCACCCCACGAGCCGTCGATAAAACGCCGATCGGGGCACCACGACGCGGCCCCGCGATGCCGCTCCACGCCGCGATACCCATCCGTTTACAGTGAGCCACCACGCGAGATCTCATCGGCCATGGCGCCGCCGTTTCGCCGCGCGCGGGAAGCTTTGTATAAAGAGCCGGCTTTCGAAGCGCGAACAAGCGCCGGCGCCATGTGCGCCGGCGCACTGCAATTGGAGCCGCTATTCCTGCTTTCGCCGCCGCGGTCCCGCGAGCTGTTCGACAATCATCTCGAAAACCCAGCCGGCGCCGGCCGGCGAAAATGGCCCGGATCGAGAGCATGCCGAATCGAGAGCATGCCGGAAACGACTCAGCCTATCCATGACCGTGTCCAGGAGCGTGCGCCCGCGCAACGTCACTCCGGAGCCATGGACCTCATCCGTCATGCCGCGACGGCGTTGCATAGACTTCGCCGGCAAGGGCCTGGCGGGAACCAACCGGATCAAGTGACATCGCCGCCGCCGCCGTATCGTCCTTACCGCGGTTGGAGCGATCGTTCCCGGACGGTCCAGGACGGGAGAACCGCCTGCCGCCGCGCAACCAGGCTGGCCCGATCCGGCGATGCGTGCCAGGGAAAGCCCATGTCGAAGCCCATGCCGAAGCCCGTGCCCGTGATCTACCTCATCGCCGGCGAGGCCAGCGGCGACGCCATCGGCGCCCGCCTGATGCGCGCCATTGCCGCGCGCCGGCCGGACGTGGCGTTCGCCGGCATCGGCGGCGAGGCGATGGCCGCACAGGGCCTCGCCAGCCTGTTCCCGATGCGCGACCTCGCCCTGATGGGCTTGATCGAGGTCATTCCGCGCCTGCGCCAGCTCAAAGCCCGGCTCAACCAGACCACCGCCGACATCGCCGCCCGCCAGCCCGCAATCGTGGTGACCATCGACTCGCCCGGCTTCAGCCTGCGGGTGCTGCGCGCGGTGGCCGCGCTCGGCCTTCCACGAATCCATTATGTCGCCCCCCAGGCCTGGGCCTGGCGGGAAGGCCGCGTCCGCCACTACACCGGCCTGTGGGACCGGTTGCTCTGCCTGCTGCCGTTCGAACCGGCGTTCTTCGCCCGCCACCACCTGCCGGCGACCTTCGTCGGCCACCCGGTGCTGGAGAGCGGCGCCGACACCGGCGACGCCGCCCGGTTTCGCGCCCGCCACGCCATCGCCCCCCACACCCGGGTCCTCACCATGATGCCCGGCAGCCGCCGCACCGAAGTTTCTCGGCTCCTCCCCATCCTCGGTGCCACCTTGCAACGCGTCGCCGCGCATATCCCCAACCTGCAACCCGTGGTCCCGATCGCCGCCCCGGTCGCCGAGGCGGTGCGCCACGGTACCGCTGCCTGGCCGATCCCGCCGATCCTGGTCACCGGGACGCAGGAAAAACACGACGCCTTCGCCGCCTCCGCCGCCGCGCTGACCAAGTCCGGCACATCCACACTGGAACTGGCGCTCGCCGGCGTGCCGATGCTGGTCGCCTACCGCGTCAACCCGCTCACCGCCGCCATCGCCCACTACCTCGTCAGCGTGCGCTATGCCTCATTGCTCAACCTGCTGGCCGGGCGCGAAATCGTCCCCGAGATGATCCAGCATGCCTGCACGCCGGGTAGCCTCGCCACCACGCTCACCCGTTTGCTCTCCGACCAGGCGACCGCCGACGCCCAACGCGCCGCCTGCCGAGACGTGCTCGAGCAACTTCGCCCGCCGCATGGCCTTCCCTCGGAAGCCGCCGCCGATGCGGTGCTCGAACTGCTGGACCAGGCATCGCGCCGGCCGTAAAGCAGTGCGCATCCCTCCGCAGAGGAATACTCGCCATGAGCGTCGGCCGGTTCCCCACCACCCGCATGCGGCGCAACCGCCACGACGCCTGGACGCGCCGCCTGGTGGCCGAGAATTCTCTCTCCGTTGACGACCTGATCTGGCCGGTGTTCGTCATCGAGGGCCGCGGCGCCACCACCGACGTCGCCTCGATGCCGGGCGTGCAGCGCGTCACCGTCGATCGCCTGGCGCGGCACGTCGCGCCGGCGGTGCAATACGGCATCCCCGCGGTCGCGCTGTTCCCCGCGACGCCGCCGGAAAAGAAGGACGCCGAAGGCACCGAGGCCACCAATCCGGACAACCTCATTTGCGAGGCGGCGCGGCTGCTGAAGCGCGAGTTTCCCGAACTCGGGCTGGTCGGCGACGTGGCGCTCGATCCCTACACCGACCACGGGCATGACGGCGTCATCCGCAACGGCTACGTCGCCAACGATGATTCGCTCCGCGTGCTGACCCGCCAGGCGGTGATCCAGGCCGAGGCCGGCATCGACGTCATCGCCCCGTCCGACATGATGGACGGCCGGGTCGGCGCCATCCGCGGCGCGCTGGACGAGGCCGGGCTGATCCACACCCGCATCATGAGCTACGCGGCGAAATACGCCTCGGCGTTCTATGGCCCGTTCCGCGACGCGGTCGGCTCGGGTGGCGCGCTGAAGGGCGACAAGAAGACCTACCAGATGGACCCGGCCAATTCCGACGAGGCGCTGCGCGAGGTGGCGCTCGACCTGGCCGAGGGCGCCGACATGGTGATGGTCAAGCCGGGCCTGCCATACCTGGACATCGTGCGGCGGGTGAAGGAGCGCTTCGGGGTGCCGACCTTCGCCTATCAGGTGTCGGGCGAATACGCGATGGTGATGGCCGCGGTGCAGAACGGCTGGCTGGACCACCACCATGCGATGATGGAGACGCTGATCGCGTTCAAGCGCGCCGGCTGCAACGGCGTGCTGACCTATTTCGCCCCCGAGGCCGCCAGGCTGCTGCGCCGGTGACGAGTGCGAATCCAGGCCGCTTCGCGGGCCTGGGCCGCGAAGCGGACCAAGGGTAGGGTGACGGTCGGGGTGAAGTGCACCCAAGACCACCTGCTCAACGGCCGCGTGTCCTACGCCCAGCCGGCACGCGGCTTTCGCGCCGGCATCGAGCCCATCCTGCTCGCCGCCGCGGTTCCCGCCCGTCCGGGCGAACGCGTCCTGGAAGCCGGCAGTGGCGCAGGGGCGGCATTGCTCTGCCTCGCCGCCCGCGTGCCGGACCTGCACGGGCTCGGCGTGGAGTGCGACCCTTGCCTTGTGTCGCTGGCGAACCGCAACGCCGAAGCGAACGGCGCCGCCGGACTGGCCTTCCTCGCCGCCGACATCGTGGCGATGCCGGACGCCGGCACGTTCGACCATGCCCTTGCCAATCCGCCCTATCATCCTCCCGATGGGACCGCCTCGCCGCTGGCCTCCCGTACCCGGGCGAAGCGCGGGGAACCCGGATTGCTCTCCGCCTGGGCGCGGGCGCTGGCCTCGCCGTTGCGCCATCGCGGCACGTTGAGCTTCATCCTGCCGGCCGGGTCGCTGCCCGATTGTCTCGCCGCGATGGCGGCGGCCGGGTGCGCGGCAAGCGCGATCCTGCCGCTATGGCCGAAGCCGGGCCGGCCGGCGAAACTCGTGCTGGTGCGCGGCGTGAAAGGCAGCCGCGCGAAGCCGCGGCTGCTGCCCGGCCTGGCCCTGCACGAGGCAGGCGGCGGCTTCACCCCGGCCGCCGACGCGATACTGCGTGACGGCGCGGTGCTGCAACTGGACTGATATCGCCCGCCGAAAGACCGCGGACAGGCGACGCCGCGGTTGCGCCGTCGCAGCCGCCGCCGGCCCGGGCGCCGGCGCCGCCGTCATTCCGCATTGCCGCCGGTCACGCGGTACCCGGTGTCGTTTGCGCCGATGCCGCCAAGCCCATCCAGCAGCGGTCGCAATGTGTCGGCATCTGGCCGCCAGCGCCCCACCGAACTGCGATATAGCGGCTGGCGCACCTGCACCACGCTGGCCGTTCTGACCGCACGCTCCGCCTTGTGGAAGGCGAGGCATGCGTCGTCCCATTCCAATCCGCAATGGGCGATGACGCGACGGGCCTGTGGCGCGAAATCATCGACCAGGGCTTCGTAGTGCACGTCAAGCATGACGTCCGGCGGTAGAACCTTCCGCCAATGCGCCATCAGTCCATGATATCCGGCGCAATAGCGGCCAAGTTCGCCCAGATCGAACGTGAACGGCTGATCTCCGCTGAACAGCAAGCTGAAGCACGACAGGCAGGTATCGACCGGGTCGCGGCAGGTATGGATGATGCGCGCATTGGGCAGCGCAAGATGGATCAGGCCGGCGGCGCAGAAATTCGCCAGGGCCTTGTCGGTGATCCGTGCCGCGACCGGCGCCGCGGCGGTCAGGCGCCCCAGATACGCCGCCGCCAGCTCGCGAAGCTGCTTCGGCGTAAGCGCCACCACCGCTTCCGGAAATAGCGACGCGGGCTCGTCAAGACCGGCACCGCGCATCGCTTCGCGAAAATCGCTGCGCTCGCCGCCCGCAACCACCCGTGGATGGCTGGCCAGGATCTGTTCCACCAGCGTGGAGCCCGAGCGGGGCATGCCGACGATGAAGATCGGCACGGCCGATGGATCGCCCGATCCGCGGCGCGACGCCATCAAGGCGGGGGTGAAAACCCGTGCGACCTTCTCGAACAATCCGTGCACACCGGACTCGTCGTAGGCGATCTGCTGGCGCTTGAGCGCATTGCCCTCCAGAAGATGCTGAAAGCCGCGCGCTTGCTCTCCCACATCCGCCAGCGCCTTGCCGAGCGCGAAGTGCAACAGGATGCGGTCATCCTCGCCGAGGGTGCCGACGTCATCGGCGAGTGTCCCGAGATTCGCGAGATGCCGCTCGCCGGCAATCGCGCGGCGCGATTGGAACAGGGCGTAATAGGCCCGCAGATGCGCGGGATCGATTGCAAGCGCGCGCTCGAAACAGTCCCGCGCCTCATCGAGCCGGCCGATCTCTTCGAGCACGTTCCCGAGATAGACATGCGTGGCGGCATGATCCGGCCGCAACTCCAGTCCCCGTTGCAGGTGCGCGAGCGCCTCCCGGTGGCGGTTCAGCCTTTGCAAAACGCTGGCGAGCCCGCCCCGCGCCTTGGGGAAGTCGGGTTGGGCCGCGATCGCCCGCTCGTAATGCGCGAGCGCCTGGTCGTCCTGATGCAGCGCCTGCAGTGCGGTGGCAATCCCATGCTGGGCTTCGGGATAGTCGGGATCGACGGCCAGCGCCGCCCGATAGCCGGCGATTGCATCGTCGTGGCGTTTCAGTGCTTGCAGCGCGGCCGCGCGACCGCAATGCGCCTCGGCATAATCCGCGTCGATCGCGATTGCCCGATCGTGGCAGGCGATCGCCTCCTCGTGGCGCGCAAGCGCCTGCAACGCGGTGGCGAGACCGTACCAGGCTTCGGCATAATCCGGATCGATCGACAGCGCCTGCTCGTAAGCGGCAATCGCCTCCTCATGACGCCGCAGGCCGAACAGCGCGGTGGCGAGATTGGAGTGCGCTGCCGCGGATCGCGGCTCGATGCCAAGCGCCTTCCCGGTCAGTTCAAATGACTCCTGTGGCCGCCCCTGTTGCAGGCGCAGCACGCCAAGATGCAGCAATGCCTCGAAATGCGCGGGGTCCCGCGTGAGGATCGCCTGATAGATCTGCTCCGCGTCGGTCAGCCTGCCCTGCGCGTGGCGGGCCAGCGCGCGCGCCAGGTCCTCGCCCGCACTCACGGATATGGTTCCTTGCGCAGGTTGAAGGCGACTGAGATGCGCGGGCGATTGCCGCGATGGGCGAAAACCATGTGCGGCAAGTAGCTCGGAAACAGGATCATCAGCCCGGGTTCGGGGCGGATGAGATAGCTGGATGGAACCAGGGGCGGCAGCAGCGTGTTGGCGCGTCCCTGGCATGGGTCGAACAAGTGGATCGGTGTTCCTTCGTCGTCATCGGTCGGGTCGCCGGGATCGACGTAATAGGTGCCGGACCAGGTCGAACCGGGATGCGTGTGCACCCGGTTGAACGCCCCGGGAGGATTGAGATTGGCCCAGGCGTGCAGCGTCCAGCGCATCTGCCGCGGCGGTTGGTCGTACTCGGCCAGGACCCGCCGGGTCATTTCGTCCGCCATCTCGTACATGTGCCGGATCAGCCGCTTGCCGGCATCGCCACAGAACTCCAGGCGTCCGGCTTCCGAGTGCCAGCCTCCGACATTGGTCTTGACGTCGCCCGGGTCCCGCGCGGCCTGCGCGACGATGCTGGCGCATAGCGGCCCATTCATTTCGCCGGCCTCGGGCCACTGATAGGCCAGCAGCGGCGAGGCGAACAGTCCCGTGTATTTGGCATCGGCCAGGGTCGCCATGGCAGGCTAAGGTCCAGGTGCTTCGCGACCGGGCGGTTGGCGCGGATGCCCCGCCACGAGCGCCGGGCCGAGCGCGTCCAGCAGCGGCCTCAGCAGGTCGTCCCGCGGCCGCCAGCGCCCCACCGAACTGCGGTAAACCGGCTGGCGCACCTGCGCAACGCTCAGCGTCTTCACCGGCCGTTGAGTCGTGTGGAACGCCAGGCACGCGGGGTCCCATTCGAGCCCGCAATGCGCGATCATCCGCCTTGCCTGCGGCTCGAAGTCAGCAACCATATCCTCGTAATGCACATCGAGCATCACGCCGGGAGGCAGCAGGCTCCTCCAATGCTGCATCAGTTCGGTGTACGCCCGGTAGTAGCGGCCCAGCTCGCCAAGATCGTACATCTGCGGGCTGTTCAGGAAATTCAATGCAAAGCAGGAAAGGCAGGTATCGATCGGATTCCGGCAGGTGTGAATGATCCGGGCATTGGGGAACGCCAGGTGAATCAGGCCCACACAGCGGAAATTGAACAGCATCTTGTCGGTTATGCGCTGTGTCCCGGAGCGCGGCGCCGGGTGCGCGTCAGCCGGCACCATCGCCTGCATCGCCGTGAGGTAGCGTGCCGCCACATCGCGAATCTGAGGGTCCGTCAGGCTGGGAACGCTATCGGGAAACGGCTGCGTCCGGGTGTGTGCGCCGGCCGCCCGCATCGCCTGGCGAAACGCCAGGACTTCTCCCGCGGCGAACACCAGCGGATGGCTCGCCAGGATCTGTTCGACCAGCGTCGAACCCGAACGGGGCATCCCGACGATGAAGATCGGCACCGGCGACGGATGTCCCGCGCCTTCGTGGCGTCGCATCAGCGCGGGGGTGAAGACGTGATGCGCTCGTTCAACCGGACCGAGCATTCTGGCCTCGTCATACCCCGACTGGCGTTTGAGCGCGTTGGCCCGCACCAGATGCTGAAACGACCGCTCGTGTTCGCCGATGTCGGCGAGCGCCTTGCCGAGACTGAAGTCCAGAAAGATCTGCTGTTCGTCGGCAAGCGAAGACCGGTCCTGCGTCAACGCAAGCATTGCCGCCAAATGCCGGTTGTCGTGGGTGAAGCGCAGCGTGTTGGCCAGATTGGCATAGTACCGGGCATGCCGCGGATCGATCGAGAGGGCGCGCTCGAAGCACTGCCGGGCTGCGTCGATCCGGCCCATCTCCAACAGGGCCACGCCCAGGCCGGCCTCAGCCGCCGCGTCGCCGGGCCGGGCGTCGCGCGCCCTGGTGTAATGCACCAGAGCATCGTCGTGCCGGTTCATCCCTTGCAGCAATCCTGCCAGGTTCAGGTGCGCGACGAAATCGTCCGGCCGGGCCCGAAGCACCGCGCGCAACTCGGCGATCGCGTCGTCAAGGCGGTTCATGGCGGCCAGCACCATGCCGAGGTTCATCCGAGCCTCGTGAAAGTCCGGCCGCAACGCCAGCGCGGCAGCCAACTGCCCGGCCGCCTCGGGGTATTGCTGCGTGGCCTGCAAGGCGCTGCCGAGGTTGTTCATCGCTTCGGGATAGCGCGGCTGGATCGTCAGCGCGCGCCGATAGCTGGCGATCGCTTCGTCATGCCGGTCCAGGCTGGCGAGCGCGATGCCCATATTGTTGCATGCGACCGCATATCGCGGATTGATCGCCAGTGCTTTCTCGTAATGCGCGACCGCGTCGGCGTTACGGTCCATCGCCTGCAGGATCATCCCTATATTGTTATGCGCGTCGGACGCGGACGGGTGCCGCTCCACCGCCTTGCCGAGCAGGGCGAGAGCCTGCTCCAGCCTGCCCTGCTGCGCGTGGATCACCCCGAGGAGCTGTAGTGATCCAAGATGGTACGGGTCCTGGCGCAACACCATCTCGTGGCGCCCGGCGGCCTCGCGGACCCGGCCCCGTTGCTGCAGCCGAACGGCCTCCTCGAAGATCCGTGCAATGGGCTGCATCGGAGCGGTCCTGGCCTGGCTCATCATTCTGTCTCGTTTGGGGACGATCGGCTCTCATACAGGTCCTCGCCGCCATGGCGCCAGCCATAAGTGCGGCCGGCCATAGCGGGATGTGGCGTGTTCTGTGCAACCGGCGCGTGCGGCACGACGTTGCGGTTGTGTCGGATTTCCTTACAGGGCCTGAAATACGTTACCGATTCGCTACGGTAATCTGTTGTTAAAACGTGAAAAATCCTGTTGGCACGCAAAGTGCTTCGGGTGCCGTGGCGGCCCAATGGGGTTGCGGCAACAAAACGTCAGAGGGACGAGAAATGAAGGCGCAACTGCTTACAACCACAGGGGTCGCAGCGCTGCTGTTGCTGGCCCAGGCGTCCGGCGCACAGGCTGGCAAAACCATCGTCGGTGCCATCTACGGCGCCTATGACGCACAGTGCGGAGTGAACATCGACTGTACGTTCGGGACCACCGGGCTGGCGTTCAACTCCAACACCAGCGCCCCCCAGTACGACACGCCAAACCTGTTCATCGTCAACACGGGCAGCAAGGCGTTCACCAATCTTAACTTCTCCTTCACGGGCTACCAGGCCGACAACCTCGGCAAGACCGGCTCCGTCGGGCCGATTACCGTTGCAGCGGGTTCAATCTACCAGCTTCAATGGAATGGCAGTCTGACGCCGGGCAACCTGTTTTCCTACGACTATGACGACGAGTATGGCCAAACCACCAGCAACTCCGCCTGCAACGCGGTAGGGCAGGCTGTCTGTGCACAGGTTGGCAATTTCGACGTCCACCTGGCCGGCCTGTTGAACGGCAATGCGATCGCCTCCGACTTCAGCCCGAGCCCAACTCAAGGTGGCGGCAACCAGCAACACACATTCGTCGGTTGGGAAGGACTCGACCCGAACGGCTTTTCCGAGTCGACCTATGACAACCATACCGGCACACAGCCTGGGGTTCTGGCGTATATCTACACCGGCACCACCGGCAAGCAGGGTGTACCCGAACCGGCAACCTTGTCGCTGCTGGGCGCCGGGCTTGGCGCGCTTGGCTTGGCTCGCCGGCGCCGGAAGGCGTAACAGGCAGATTCCAGGCGACGCCCAAAATAGCGGGCGTCGCTCGGGAACCTCCTGGGCCTGACGGACGGGCGCGTCGCCGCGCCCGATGCAATGGCCGCTTCCCGGCAGAGCATCGCTGGGAAGCGGCCGTCGCTATTGTTGCAACAGCGCCGTGGATTGCGCCCGGCCGCCAGGGCATGCAGGCGCGGCCAAGCGTCCGCGAGCCGGCAAACGCCCCGGGGTGGAACCGGCGGAGGGCCTCGGTCGCTGCCGCCCCCAGGCCGCCAGATCAGGTTTCGTCGGTGTGCGGATGGCGCAGGTGCCAGAGCCGCTCATGCGCGGCGACCAGGCTTTCCATGTTGCGCCGCCTGGTGCCGTCCGGCGTCAGCGGCCGGCGCGTCAGCATCATCTCAAGGATATGCAGCAATTGCTCGGCAACTTCAAAGTCGCCCTGGTCGCAGGCGTGATGGAACGCGATCAGGATCTTGTCGGACAGCCGGCGGCTATACCGCGGCGCTCCGCCACCGCCGCTGCTGCTGCTGCTGCTCTGCTCGCGTCCAACCTCATCGTCAGCGTGGCTCACCGGTCGTCCCGTGACGCCTGTTGCCCACGTGGTCGTCCCCATCTGGTGCAACCTCGTTCATGCGCCGACTGTCTCACGGCATGCCGGCAGCGGTTCGCGCCAACCCGTTCGTCGCGGAAAAGTCGGATCCCTCCGGCGGCGGCACGCTCCATCCCATACTCCATTCGTCAGCATCTTGTACCAGCACAGTGTCGAGTTCCGTCACAAAATCATCAAGGAGGCGTTACTAACGCGCCGTTCCCACGTTTTTTGCCTCGCCGCGTGCGTCACCTCGTATCATTAGCCGAAGCGTTCGGGCTTGGCCAGAGGAATGTCGCGGTAGTGAGCGGGAGTCGCATAATTCAGACGCGCGCCGCGCCGCTGGAGTCGCGCGTGATTTCCGCGACCAGCGCGCCGGCCGGCGCGTCGAACGCTTCCTCCCACGTGCCGATGGTCGAGGCTTTGCTGTACTCGGTGGCGCGGTTTTCGAAGAAATTGGTGTGCTCCACCGCGTTGAGCATCTCGTCGAGCCAGGGCAGCGGGTTTTTCGAGACGTGGTACAGCGCGTTCAGCCCAAGCTGCACCAGCCGCCGATCCGCGATGTAGCGGATGTACTGCTTCACCTCAGGCGCCGTCAGTCCCTCCACCGCGCCTTGCTCGAACGCCAGGTCGATGAAGGCGTCCTCGTGGTCCACGATGGTGGCGCAGGTGATGTAGATCTCGCGCTTCAGGTCCTCGTTCCACAGCTCCGGGTTTTCCTGCACGAAGGTGCGGAACAGCTTGATGATCGAGTTGCAGTGCAGCGATTCGTCGCGCACCGACCAGGTCACGATCTGGCCCATGCCCTTCATCTTCCCGAACCGCGGGAAATTCAGCAGAATGGCGAACGAGGCGAACAGTTGCAGACCTTCGGTGAAGGCGCCGAACGCGGCCAGCGTGCGGGCAATCTCGAACTTCGAGTCCACCGTGAAGGACTGCATGTAGTCGTATTTGTCCTTCATCTGCTTGTATTTCATGAACGCCTGATACTCAAGTTCCGGCATGCCGATGGTATCGAGCAGATGCGAGTAGGCGGCGATGTGCACGGTTTCGATGTTGGAGAAGGCGGACAGCATCATCAGCACTTCGGTCGGTTTGAATACCCGCGCGTAGTGCTTCATGTAGCAGTTGTTCACCTCGACATCGGCCTGGGTGAAAAAGCGGAAAATCTGCGACAGCAGGTTGCGCTCGGCGTCCTTGAGGTTGCGGTGCCAGTCCTTCACATCGTCCGCGAGCGGCACCTCCTCCGGCAGCCAGTGGACGCGCTGCTGGGTGAGCCAGGCCTCGTAGGCCCACGGATACCGGAAGGGCTTATAGACCGGGTTCTCGCTCAGCAGGTCGAAGCGGACCGGATGTTCGTCGGCGGTCTGGGCCGTGCCGTCCATGCTGCGACTCCTCCGTGGCTTGGTTGCGCCGAGGCTAGCACCGGAGCGGGAAAGGGAGATAGGGGGCTTTCCCCAACATATGGGGGTTGTGCGGAACAGGCTACCCT
Organism: Acetobacteraceae bacterium; assembly: GCA_035535035.1. Taxonomy (GTDB): domain Bacteria; phylum Pseudomonadota; class Alphaproteobacteria; order Acetobacterales; family Acetobacteraceae; genus JASHVB01. Next base: position 50,351 of record DATLQW010000105.1, on the reverse strand, counting down.
ATTCCTTGTGGGCCGGACGCCGGGACGGGGAGCGCCGCAGGCCATCGCGTGAGGCGGCGCAGGACGATTTCACCGCGGAGCGCGCGGCGAACGATCGATACGCGCCCGCGACAGGCGGTTTCATCGACTGCTCGGAATGCTCAGCGGTGAAACTGTCGCCGGCTTGCCTCCGTCGGTTCGGACCGTCGCCCGCCTCCGACACCCGCCCTACGGATGGCAGCATTCGAGGTTGACAGACCCAAGGATCGCTCATATTTAACCGATAGGTTACTTAACCATCCGGTTATCATGATATGGCGTCAGACCCACTCAACGCAACCTTCGCCGCACTCGCCGATCCCACCCGGCGTGCCATCCTGACGCGTCTCGCCGCCGGCGAGGCCTCCGTTACCGCGCTCGCCGAACCATTCGACATGAGCCTTCCCGCCATTTCCAGGCACCTCAAGGTGCTGCAGCGCGCCGGCCTGGTCGCGCGCGGACGCGCGGCCCAGTGGCGGCCGTGCCGGCTGGAAGCCGCGCCGCTCAAGGATGCCGCGGACTGGCTGGAGCACTATCGCCGGTTCTGGGAGCAGAGCCTCGATCGCCTGGGGGACTATCTGGATGAGCTGCAAGGGAGACAAAAGCCCGATGTCCGCAAGCACCGGTAGCGCCGCCGCGACATCGCCCGAGCTGGTCGTCTCCCGGCTGATCGATGCACCGCGCGCGCTGGTGTACAAGGCGTGGACACAGTCGGAGCACGCCGCACGTTGGTGGGGACCGCAAGGCTTCACCACGGTGTCGTGCCGGATGGATGCAAGGCCCGGCGGCGCATATCGCCTCGCCATGCGCGCGCCCGACGGCACGATGCACACCAAGCGCGGAGTCTATCGCGAAATCGCCGAGCCGGAACGGCTGGTCTTTTCCTATGCCTGGGAGGACGCAAACGGCAACCTGGGCCACGAAATGCGCGTCACCGTCACCTTCGAAGCGCGAGGCCAGCAGACCTTGCTCACCCTGCACCAGACCGGCTTCGAGGCGATCCCCGAACGCGACAGCCACCAGCAAGGCTGGACAAGCTGCCTGGAACGCTTCACCGAATACATTCTGACGACAGCGTAATGGAAATATCCGACCGATTGCAACGACGAGGCAATCGCGACGACACCGCAGGGCGGATAAGCGTAGCGCAATCCGCCAACCCCGCGTCGAAAGTCACCCCAGCCTGGCGAGAGGAAATCCAGCCATGCACAACCAGGTCGTGTCTCGCGATGAGTGGCTTGCGGCACGCAAGCAGCTCCTCGCCAAAGAGAAGGCATTCACCCGGATGCGCGACGAACTGAACGCCGCGCGCCGCGCGCTGCCATGGGTAAAATTAGCAAAGCCCTACGTGTTCGATACGCCGGACGGCCCGCAGACGCTCGCCGACCTGTTCTCCGGACGCAGCCAACTCGTCGTCAAGCACTTCATGTTCGGCCCGGACTGGACCGAGGGTTGCGTCGGGTGCTCGTTCGAGATCGACCATATCGGCGGCGCCCTGGTGCATCTGGAACACCACGACGTGAGCTATGTCGTGGTTTCGCGCGCGCCACTGGCCAAGATCGAAGCGTTCCGGCGACGCATGGGCTGGGGTGTCAAATGGGTGTCGTCCTGTGGCAGCGACTTCAACTACGACTTCCACGTGTCGTTCCGGCCGGATGAACTGGCGAAGGGCGAGGCCTACTACAACTACGAGGTCAGGCCGGTCGGCATCGATGAGCTGTCAGGCCGCAGCGTATTCTGCAAAGACGAGGCGGGCGACATTTTCCACACCTACTCGGCTTTCGCACGCGGCGGAGAAATGTTCCTCGGCACATACGCGGTGCTCGATATCACGCCGAAGGGTCGCGACGAGACGATCAACGGCAACCTGACCGATTGGGTGCGGCATCACGACCGCTATGGTGACGGCGGCTTCGTCGATCCGACCGGACAGTATGTGGCTGCCGGGGACGCGGATGCCTGTTGCCGCGCCGGCGAAGCCCAGGAGTGAGCAGGTAGCGCTGAAACTGTTCTATGGGTGGGCGGCACAGGCAACGGTTTCGCCGCGGAGCACGCGAAGAATGATCGATCGCACCGCGCGTCGGCTGACCGGGCCGACCGAACCTTCGCACGCCTCGCATGCTCCGCGGTGAATGCTTCCCCCGCCGCATTGGCGATCGAACCCGCGGCCTGCAACACTGACCCATGCGCAAGCTGCCGCCCGAGACGCTTCATCTGCCGTTCGAACCCGGCCCCTATCGCATGGCCATGGGCCTCGCCACGCTTCCCGAAGCGGCGTGGTTCGAGCTGGATGGCCATTACCCGCCCGAACTGCGCGAACGCCGGCGCTTGCTCGGCGAACATCGTCCCGACGTTTTCGCCGCGCTCCCCGTTTCGGACGCCGCGCGGGCCGAGACGCTGGCGGCCATCGCCGGAAATCTCACGACGCGTCACCCGGACTGGTTCGCCCGCGACGGCACCACGCTGCACAACCGCCTGACCGGCGAACACTGGGACCTTGCCCATCCGCCGTGCGATCCGCTGGAACTCGCGGGCCGGCTGGTGCAGGAGGATCTCTGCGTCATTCAGCACGATGACGCGGCACCGGTGTTGACCGCCGCGGTGCTGTGTTTCCCCAGTCGCTGGCGGCTTGGGGAAAAACTCGGCCAGCCGCTCGCCGCGGTGCACGCGCCGGTGCCGTTCTATGCCGAGCGCCTGGCGCGGCCGGTCGATCGCTTCATGCATCACATCAAGCCCGGCCACATCGCCGCGCGGCTGAACTGGTCGGTGCTGGACAACGCGACCCTGTTTCAGCCGGAGGGAAAATGGCGCGAGGCACGCAACCCGGCGGTGACCGCGGCGAATGCCGGACAGACGCTGTTCCTGCGCGTCGAACGCCAGACGCTGCGCCGGCTGCCGCGCACCGGCGCGGTGCTGTTCGGTATCCGGGTGCATGTCTATCCGCTGGCTATCGCCGTCGTCTCGGCCGCAACCGCGGCGCGCCTCGCCCAATCCGTGCGAGCGCTGCCGGATGCCACCGTGCGTTACAAAAGCCTGCTGCCGATCCGCAATGCCCTGCTGGGCTGGCTGGACGCGTGGGCCGGATGAAGCGGTCCGGCCGCCGGTCCGGGCCGCCCGCCCTGGCGCAGGCCCGCCCCTCGGCCCGGGCCCCTTGAGGTGTGCGCCAACGCCGCGCACACTCGCAGCCGTCATCGATCCAGCGAAAGGGGAGAGAAGCGATGTTGTATGAACTGCGTATCTACGAATGCGTCCCGGGGCGCCTGCCCGATCTGCTCCGGCGTTTCGACACGATCACGCTGAAGCTCTGGGAGAAGCATGGCATCCATCAGGCCGGGTTCTGGACCACGGTGATCGGCGAATCCAGCCAGACCCTGTATTACTTCGTGAAGTGGGAATCGCTCGCCGAGCGCGAGAAGAAGTGGGCCGCGTTTGGTGCCGATCCGGACTGGCTGAGCGCGCGCGCAAAGACCGAGGAAACCGGCGCGATCGTCGCCAACGTGAAGAACTTCATCCTCGCGCCGACGTCGTTCTCCGCGGTGAAGTAAACCTCGCTTGCGCGGCGGGAGCGGTCAGGACGCGAAGCGTCGAGGGTGAGGGCGCGGCGGGGCGACCCGATCACCCTCATCCTCGCGGTTTGCCCGTCTCGGCCGCTCCAGCGCGCAGCGCGGGAAAGCTTCCGTCAAACCTCCTCCAGCAGTTTGCGTGCCGCAACCGCGTCCGGGCCTTCCAGGCCCTCGGTGAACCACGCGCACACCGGGGCCAGCAACTCGCGCGCCCCGTCACGCTCTCCCCGGTCGCCCAGCAGGCGCGCCAGGTCGGTTGCCGCGCGCAGTTCCCACAGTTTGGCTTCCTGCACGCGCGCCACCGCCAGCGCCTCGCGCAGCATGGCCATGCTTTCATTGGCATCGACCGCGTTGAACCGCGCCTGAAGGCGGGTGATCTCCGGCTGGCACCAGCGCTCGCCGGTCAGCCGCGCCAGTTCCGCGGCGCGGGCCAGCAACGCGCGCGCGCCGTCACGGTCGCCATGCTCACCCTTCAGCTCCGCCGCCGCCGCCATGAAATACGACAGCAGCGCCCAGCTCTTGGTGCCGTCCAACTGGTCGAGCGACTGGCGAAGCTGCGTGTCCAGAGCCGGGTCGGCGGCGTCGTGCAGCAATGCCCAGCTATGAAACAGCAGCCCTTCCGGCTTGCCGAGGAAGGTTTCGTAGTCGGTCGATAGTTCCAACAGCCGTGCCGCCATCCCGCGCACCGCCGCCACGTCGCGCCGCAGCATGGCCGTGATGCAGCCGCGGCGCAGGATGAACACAAGACTGATCGCATGCTCCAGCTCTTCGGCGCGCGCCAGACCACGCGCCGTCACCGACTGGCCTTGTTCCGGATAGCCCATGACGGTGAGGCAGATCCCCAGGAAGGAGGAGCCCGCCACCATAGGGTCGCGCGCCGTGTCGGCGGCCAGGCCGACCTCCTCGTCGGAGGGATCGTACAGACGCAGCAGGTTCTCGTACGCCGCGCGCGATTCGGCAAAGCGGCCCAGCAGCAGACAGGCGCTGCCGCCGACGCGCTCGCCCAGGATCGTTGCCTGCCGGTTGCCGGTCCGCGCGCCCAGGTCGAGAATCTCGCGCGCGTAGCGGGTCACCACCTCCGGCTCGGCGTGGGTGAAGTGATAGACCTGAAGGCCATACAGGATCGGCAGCAGCAGGTCGGTCTCGTTCAGCTCCAGGCACAGCTCGCGGGCACGCATGAACGCCTCGTGGCCCTCGTCGCTGGCCGATCCGACATTGTCGATCAGCCCGCGGCCCAGCGCCGCCTGCAACGCGAGTTCGCGCCGCCGCGTCGCCGGCCCGTCGGGCAGCGCCGCAAGCAGGCCCAGGCCGCGCCGCAAATGGCTCACCATCTCGGCAATCGCGCAGCGCGCGATCGCCAGTTCCGCGGCTTTCAGGTGGTAGTCGATGGCACGGTCGGCGACGCCCGCCTCGGCGAAATGATACGCCAGCAACTCGGGCTCCGCCGCTGCCCCGGTCGCGTCGCTCTCCAGCGTTTCGGCAACCTGCAAATGCAGCGAGCGGCGGCGTTCGCGCAACAGCGAGCCATAGGCGGCGTCCTGCATCAGCGCGTGCTTGAAGCTGTACACCGCGTTGGGCGGCCGCCCGCGCGCCACCATCACGTCGCCATCCACCAGCGCCCGCAGGCTCCCGGCCGCGAGTTCGCGCGGCAGGCGGAATGCCGACAGGAACGTCTCGAAGGAAAATTCCCGCCCCATCACCGCGCCCATCTGGGCCACTTCCTTCACGCTGGCCAACCGGTCGAGGCGCGACATCAGCGACGCGTGCAGCGAGCTCGGCACCACGACAGGCGGGCGCAGCTCCGCCGTGGCCGGTCGCACCTCCCCCGCGATGAGGCCGCTGTCCAGCACCGTCTTGGTCAATTCCTCCACGAACAGCGGCACCCCGTCGGCATGGGCGATAATTTGCTCGCGAACCGAATCCGGCATCGGCCGGCCGGCGGCGACGCCATCCACCAGCGAGGCAGCCTGCTGGCGTCCGAGCCGGTTCAGCATGATCACCGACACCAGCGGCTGGCCGGCCCAGGACGGCTGCAGGTCCGGACGCGAGGTCGCCACCAGCAGCATCGGAATACGCTCGATCGTCGCCACCAGCCGGTCGAGCAATTCCAGCGTGGTGGGATCGGCCCAGTGCAGATCCTCGAAGACGCAGAGCAGCGGCTGGATGCGCGCGAGGCTTTCGAACTGGCGCAGGATGGCGGCAAAGCCGCGTTCCTTGCGCCGCTGCGGCGTGAGTTCGCCAAGCCGCGCATCGGCGCCGACCGGCAGGGACAGCAGGTCGGCGATCAGGCCGGCCTCCTCCGCGGACGGCGCGCTGTACGCCAGCAATGCCTCGAGTTTCGCCAGCCGGGTTGCCGCGGCATCGTCATGCTCGAAGCCGGCGCGCCGCGCGAACATCGCAATGACCGGATGCAGCGCGCTGTCCTGGTAATGCGGCGCGCAATACCAGCGCAGCCGCAGATGCGGTTCGCCGCGCAACCGCTCGTCCAGTGCCGCGCTCAGGCGCGACTTGCCGATGCCCGCTTCGCCGCTCAGCAGCACCACGCGGCCGTCGCCGTTGCGTGCCTGCGCCCAGCGGCGCAGCAGCAACGCAAGCTCCTCGTCGCGGCCGAACAGCGGAATGCCCCCGGCGGCGCGCAGTGCCTCGAAACGGCTGTCGATCTCCTCCTCGCGCAACACCTGCCAGGCCTGGATCGGCGCATCGTAGCCGCGCACCGTGATGGCGCTCAGGCCGCGGTATTCGAACAGCCCGGCGGTCAGCCGCTGCGTGGAATCGGCGATCAGAACGGCGTTCGGCTCGGCCACGGTCTGCAATCGGGCAGCGAGATTGGGGGTGTCGCCCACCACCGCCTCCTCGCGTGACGCGCCGGCGCCGATCAGGTCGCCGACCACCACCAGGCCAGTCGCGATGCCGACGCGGGTGGCCAGCGTCCCGGCTGGGCCGGACAGTGTTGCCAGCCCGGTGATCGCCTCGACGATTGCGAGCCCGGAACGCACCGCGCGCTCGGCATCGTTCTCATGCGCCGCCGGATAGCCGAAATACACCAGCACCCCGTCGCCCATATAACGGGCGACAAAGCCGCCGAAGCGGAGAACCTCGCCGGTGACGCGGCGGTGGTAGGCGGCGATCACCTCGCGCAGGTCCTCGGGATCGAGGCGCGCGCCGAGCGCCGTCGAGCCGACAAGGTCGCAGAACATGACAGTGAGCTGGCGGCGTTCCGGGCCAGGTGGCGGTGGCGGCGGCTCGGCGGGTGCCTCGCGGCCGGCGGCCGGGACGCCGCAGTCGCCGCAGAAGCGGCTGCCGGGCGGATTGATGCCGCCGCAGACCGCGCAACGCCACGGCAACGCCGCCCCGCAATCGCCGCAGAACCGCCTGGCCTCCAACGCTGTCGCTCCGCAGCGTGGGCAATCCATTATGTTTTCCTTCACCCGGACCGGCCGCCATTTTCCCAACCGCGGCATGGCCGCGGCAAGCAAACACGCCGGCGCCCGCAAGGCAACCGGCGAAGCGGACGGGTCGGCGCGGTGCGCGACCCCGATTTCCAGTTGGCGGAGACCGGATTATGCGGCATTGTTCCGACGCCATATCGGCACACCGCCAACCAAGGGAGACGTGTCATTAACGCAATCATTCGCAAGGTGACCGGAACATACAGCGTCGTGCAGCTCGTGCCGGACGACAAGCTGGAACAGCTTGCCAGTCTGCTCGGCCTCGACGCTTCGCAGAAGGCCAAGCTGAAAACCAACGGCTCGGTCATGGTAGTGCTGGACGACGAAGGCAAGTCCGCCGGCTGAACCCCGGCCGGGGGAACCCGTCGGTGAACCAGGAGGCCGGCCACCTCGTGTTGCCGGGCGATACGAAGCGCGCCTCGGCATTGCGGCGCGTGCCGGCCGGGCTTGCGGTCCGGGTTGCGGCGCAATGCGGCCTCGAGGGCGACGTCTGCGCCTTTGCGCTGGCGCCGGGCGCCGCGCCGCTCAGCGCCGAGGCCGTCACGGGACGGGCAATGACGATCGCGCCCGGCGACGTGTTCCTCGGCACGCCGGGCCATCGCGAATCGACGCGCTGGGTGGTCGGCAACGTGCCGGCAGGCGGCCTGGTGCCGGGCAATGAATACTGGGTGTTGGCCGATTGCGGCGCGGTCGGCGCGTTCATCGGAGAGTCGCCGCGCGAGAAAGGGCATCTCGGGCGCGTGACGTTCCTCGGCACTGCGCAGGACGCCGGCGGCGCCGGGCTGAACATCCATCAGTTCGCCGCCGAGCCTGCGCCGGGCGCGGCGGACCAGGGCGCCCCTGTGTTCCTGGTGGTCGGCACGGCATCGGAGGTCGGCAAGACAACCGCGGCGGTGAACATCCTGCGGGCGTTGCGCAACAGCGGACGGCATCGCGTGGTGGCGCTGAAGGCCACCGGCACGTCGTCGCTCACCGAACTGCACAGCTACCAGGATTTCGGCGCCGCGCCATGCTTCGATTGCGTGGATTTCGGGCTGCCGACCACGTATCCCTCGGATCGCCCGGACATCGGCGGCATATTCGAGGCAATGCTGGATTCCTGCCTGTCGGCTGCCGCCGATGCGGTCGTGGTGGAATGCGGCGGCGATATTCTCGGTGCCAATGTTCCGGCATTCCTGCGCAGTCTCGTTCGCCGGCGGCCGGATGCGAAGCTGATTCTGGTCGCGTCGGATTCGCTCGCCGCGCTCGGGGCGAAATCGGTATTGGGGGAGATGGGGCTGGCGCCGACGCTGATCGCCGGGCCCTGCACCGACACCCCGACCATCCAGCAGCGCACCGCCAGCCTGTGCGGCGTCCCGGCGCTGAACCTGGCGAGGGGCGGGGTGCCGACGCTGTTCTGACGACGGGCCGGATGATGTGGGATGGCGGATGAGCGCTTCAGGCACGCAGGCCGATGACCTGGTGAACAAGGGGTTCATCGTGGACCGTCCAGACCCAGGCCCGCCTGGGCGTGCCGGCCGGACGTTCATCGTGACCGGCCTCTACCGGTCGGGGACCAGCCTGGTCGCATCCGTCCTGCGGCAGGTGGGCATCTTCATGGGCTCCGAAATCAACGACATCGTCCATGAGGACGAGGCGTTCGCGAGGGTCCTCGAAGCGCGCGACCGCGACGGGCTGAAGCGGCTCATCGGCGAGCGGAACGCGGCTTATGGCACCTGGGGGTTCAAGGCGCCGATGCTGTGCCGATGGCTCGATCCGGAGGACATGGCGCTGTTCAACGATCCGCACGTCATCGCGGCGTTTCGCGATCCGGTGGCGATATCGGTGCGGACCGCGCTGTCGGAATACCAGGAGCCGATGCGGGCGTTGCGGAACGCGGTTGGGGACCTCGCTGCCATGATGACGTTCCTGGAGCATCTGCGTTGTCCCACGCTGCTGCTGAGCTACGAGAAATCCCTGGTGTTTCCGGGAGATTTTATCGATGCGATCACGCAGTTCTGTGGCGTGCCGCAGAGTGACGCGCTACGCGGGCAGTTGACCCGCCTGATCGAACCCAACCGGCCAACGTATATCGCCGGATCGAGGCGTCGCTACGAAGGTATCATCGAGGGCGTCACCGGCGGATGCCTCTACGGATGGTGCCGTCTTACCGGCGTGGCCGATCCGGTGGCGCTCGATCTGTTCGTGGACGATCGACGGGTTCTGGCGTTCGTCGCGGATGCGTTCCGGCAGGACCTGCTGGATGCCGGGTATGGCAGAGGCACAAACGGGTTCTATCTCGATCTTGCTAAGCTCGATCTGCGGCCGGATGCGGTTATCCGGATCAAGGTGGCGGTCCATGGGATCGAGTTGGACAATAGTGGCCGCCGCGCCGAGGAGTACGTGTAGCGGCTTGATCTGGTACCTGCCGTGTTTCCCGCCGATGTGCCCGATCGCATAGCAGAGGAATGGCGGACGGCCCGCCGGGTCCCGCGCAATGCGCGGCTCCAGCGTCCCCGGAAGCGGCCCGGCAGCAAACTTCCGCAACAGCGGCTGAAGGTCGGCCATGGCACCGATGCCGGCAATGTAGGCATGGGACCGCCGCCGGTCCACATCACAACGACACCCAAACGAGAATTCAAATGGGGCGCACGGTGCACCCTCGCCCCACCCCCTCCCGCGCGGAGCGCGGGAGGGGGTGGGGAAGGAACTTTGCGCTCAGCGCCCAGAAATGCTTGAGCTCCAGAACACGAACGTCCTCACAGGCCTCGCCGACGCTTTGCGCCAGCTCAGCCGCATCAGGATAATTCTTTACGATCTCGAAGCGCTCTCCGTTTGCGAGCCAGCGCCGCTGCCAGGTATCCCCGTCCGCATCGCGTCGGGAAATCGGCGCGCCGACATTCGCCACCAGGGTCTCGTCGATCATCAGCAGCGTTGCCCCCGGCTCCAGATGTGTCGCAAACCGTGCCAGGAACGCGGCCCGGTCCCGCTTGCGCAAATGCGACCACCAGAGATGCGCCATGCCCAGATCGAATCTCTCCGGCAAAAGCGGCAGGTTCCAGGCATCCGCCCGCAGCAGCGTGACATGCGCGCCAGGCTGCCGGTTGCCGGCGATCGCCAGCGTCTCGGCATTGATGTCGGTGGCGGTGATCGCCGCGGCGACCGGTGCGGCGGTGGCGGTCCAGTAGCCGGTGCCGGCCGCGACCTCCAGGATGCGCCGGCCGCGCGTCAACCCCGCCAGCCAGTCGCGCAGCACCGCCAGGTCAGCCTGGCGTGCCGGGTCGGCATAGAACGCGTCGTATTCGGCGGCGCGCTTGCGATAGTACTCGGCCAGCATCAGGACTCGGCCAGTATCGCGGAAGCTACTTGAATGCCGTCGACGTCACCCAGGCCGATCGTGGCAGCCGCCGCCGCACCCGCCGGCTGGAGGTGCGGCCGCGGATCAACGCGCGATTGGTTGCGGGATCGAGCGTCGCCGCCGTCTCCTGGTGCCAGCCGGTCGAGCCGTTCACGTCGAACGCACTGATATAGCCGCCGTCCAGCATCGCGGGCACCGGCTTCTGCAACTTGCCCAAATGGTCGAAGCGCGTGCTGTTGGGCTGGCGAAACGTCTGGAAATACGCCGGATAGACGAAATCGCAGACCGTCACGCCGTCGATGTCATAGCCGAACGAATCGTCCTGGCAGGGGTCGCACACCTCATACGCGTACAGCTTGCCGTTGCCTTGTTCGGGATGCACGAACACGGTCAGGTTGATGTCGGGATCGGCCAGCATCTCCAGCAGTTCGTGGCTCGCGGTCACCGTCCAGGAATGGCCGTAATGCTTGTCGGTGCCGGCGAAGGATTTCGCCACCGGCAGCCCGTCCGGCGTCAGGTCATGATGGCCCAGCACGCCGGCCCGGTCGGTGTTGTCGAGGATGCTGAGCCACCACGTGCCGGCGGCGGGTTTTCCTCCGCTCGGCACGAATGTCAGGCCCGCGCCGACGCCCCAGATCGGCGCGAAATCCCGCGCCACCTGCTGCTGCAGCGCGGCGACCAGCGTGCGGCATTCGTCGTCGGTCACGACGCTGCTGGCGTTGATCACGGAGACGGCGACGTCTGGCATGGCTCCCCCCATCCGGCAGCGCAACAATAGCGCCGCCGGAGCGCCGCGTCACTCCATAATTGCGGCGTGAGATCCCGGCGTGCCGCCGGGCTGCCCGCGCAGCAGCGGCAATAGCAGCAGGATCGGGAGCGTCGTCAGCATCATCAGCTTGAAGTCGTCGTTGTAAGCAATGATCTGCGCCTGCTGGTTCACCATGGCATCGACCGCCTGCGCGCCGAGCGGTGTGGTCAGCGACAGCACATGTGCCAGCGTGCCGCCGCCGAGGGCGCGGTTAAGCGTCGTGACATAGCCGGCCAGCACCGAATGCTCGATCTGCGTGTTCCGGGTCAGCAGCGCCTCGGTCACCGAGACGCCGATCGCCATGCCGATGTTGCGCAGCAGACTCAGCAGCGCGGTGCCCTCGGTGCGCAGCGCCGGTTCGAGGGTGGCGAAGGCGATCACCTGCAGCGGCAGGAAGACGAAGCCAAAGCCGAAGCCCTGGATGACGGCGTTGACCACCACCTCCGATTCCGCCACGGCGGGTGTCCATCCGGTCATGCGCCACAGGCTCCAGGCCAGGATGGCGACGCCGATCCCCATCAGCAGCCGCCCGTCCACGCGGTTTGCCAGGCGTGCGGCGATCAGCATCGCCGCCATCGTGCCGATACCGCGCGGCGCCATCGCCAATCCGGCCGCTTCCACCGGGTAATGGCCCAGTTCCTGGAGCCAGGGCGCCAGCAGCGCCGAGACTGCCAGCAGCAAAAGGCCGACCGCGAACATCACCGCCAGTCCGACGGCCAGGTTGCGATCCCGAAAGATGCGCGGGTGGACGAACGGCTGGTCCGACGTGGCAAGATGCACGACGAACAAATAGAGGCCGAGGCCAGCCATCACCGCCTCGATCACGATCTCGGTCGAGCCGAACCAGTCCTTGGTCTCGCCGCGGTCCAGCATCAGTTGCAGCCCGGCAATGCCAATGGCGAACAGGCCGAATCCGGTCCAGTCGAAGCGCAACCCGGGGCGCGGCTCCGTGCGGGGGAGAAAAGCGCCGAGGCCCGCGGCCGCCAGCACGCCGAACGGCAGGTTGACGAAGAACACAAAGCGCCAGTTGTAGAATTCAGTGAGATAGCCGCCGAGCGTCGGCCCCAGGATCGGGCCGATCATCACGCCCATGCCCCAGATCGCCATGGCCGAGCCGCGTTGCTCGGGCGGGTAGATCTCCAGCATCGTGGACTGCGACAGCGGCACCAGCGCCGCGCCGAATACGCCCTGGAGCAGCCGGAACAGCACGATCTCGCCCAGCGAACCGGCGATCCCGCACAGCATCGAGGTGACGGTGAAGCCGATCAGCGATACGAGAAAGACCGCCTTCTGGCCGAACCGGTTGGATAGCCAGCCGACCGGCGCGGTCATGATTGCCGCCGCGGTGATGTACGAGGTCAGCACCCACGTGATTTGATCGGTGCTGGCCGACAGGCTGCCCTGCATATAGGGCAGCGCCACGTTGGCGATGGTGGAATCCAGCGCCTGCATCAGCGTCGCCGCCATGGCGCAGATGGTGATCAGCGTCCGGTGTGGCACCCGCGATTGTGGTGCCGGGGATTGCGGCACCGGAGGGTTGGCCTGCGACGGCATGGCGACCTCAGAACAGGTCCGCCAGCGAGCGGGTGTGGCCGGTGTCGATGTCCACCGTGGCACTCATGCCGGCCGACAGCGGCAGATCGCCAGGATGGCGCTCGATTTGCACCCGTACCGGCAGCCGCTGCACCACCTTCACCCAGTTGCCCGACGAGTTTTCCGCCGGCAGAAGGGAAAATTGCTGGTCGGTGGCGGGGGCGACGCTCTGCACCACGCCGTCCCAAACGCGGCCGGGATAGGCATCGATCGTCACTGTCGCGTGGTCGCCTTGCCGGGTCCAGGTGAGTTGCGTCTCCTTCGGCTCGGCTTCGATCCAGACATGCTGGGTGGAGATGAAACCGAATGCGGCGGTCCCGGCGGGCAGGAACATGCCCGGCTGCAGCTTGTTCACCTGGGTGACGACGCCGTCATAGGGCGCGCGCACGATGGAGTGGGCCAGTTCGCGCCGAGCCTCGGCCACCTGTGCCGCCGCCTGCCGGTAAGCCGGCATCTGCTCGATCGGCAGGCCGGGCTTGCCGGCCAGCCGAGCCAGTTGCCCGCGCGCCTGCATCCTGCTGGCACCCAAGGTCGCCTGGTCGGTCGCGAGCTTGTAGCGCGCGTCATCGGTTTCCTGCTGGGTCACGGCATGCTGCTTCGCCAGCGCGGCGAACCGGTCATAGGTGGCCTGGTCGCCGCTGACCTGCGCCCGCTTCGCCGCCGCGTCGCGCAACGCCGCCTGGTAGTCGGCCTGCATCGCCTCGAGGTTCAGGCGGGTCTGCGCCAGGTTGGCCTCGGCGTTGTCCAGTGCGATCTGGAATTTCAACGGGTCGAGCAAGAACAGCACCTGGCCCTGCTTCACCGTCTCGCCTTCATGTACCGGGATGTCCGCAACAATGCCGGATACGTCGGTGGACAGGGTCAGGCCGTCGGCCTGGACGTAGGCATCGTCGGTGCTGGCGTAGCGGCCGCCGTCCAGCCAGTACAACAGGGCACCGGCGGCCACGACGATGACGCCGCCGCCCATCAGCACCCATCGCAGCAGGCGGACGCGCCGGCGGCCTCGTGCGGCGGGGCGGAGGGCGGCGTCTTCCAGGAGGAGGGTCGCGGTGTGGGACATGGGAGGGGGCGTCCAGCGGTCGTTTGTAGGCAGGCAATAAGCTGGCTTGCGACCTGTCCCCCGCAAGGCATGCTGCCATGCAGCATGGGCAGGGCACCCACTTGGTGACGTTTCCGCGACGGACGGTTGCGGGGCACGGCCTCTTGCACTGGGTCCGGACTGCGGCAGGCGGCGCCCGACCAGCCGGCGCGTCGAGGGACCGCCTGGCATGGCGTTGTGCCTCGATGCGGCACGGCTTCGACCCGGCGATCACGCGTACGGCGACGCCCACGAATAGTCGAATCAGGTGGCGGAGGGCCGTCGTTCTGCGGCATCCCGTCCCGTGACGACTGGTTCGCTTATTTATGGGCGTCGCCTAACGGCCGGCACATCGAGGCTGCCGGCTTGCCGGACCGCACGGCCGAAGCCGTCGAGGCTGTCCGGCAGCGAGTTGGGCGGATGGAGGCACGGGTTCGATCGGCATCGCGGCGCAATCCTGCAATGTCGCCCGCGGCTACAACGTCAGTCAGGCGACGATTTCGACGTCGACCACCTCGCGCGCCCTGTGAAGGCGACCTCAAGCAGTCGTCGCCGACACCGCCCAAGCCGCGATAGCATTGCTCGCCAAGGTCGCTGCGCTCGTCGCCGGCCTCGAGAAAGACGCCTCGAAAATCCGGGCGGCATCCTTGAAGTCTACGCCGTGATCTTCAAGGTTGCTGACTCTTGTCGGTTGATCCAGCTCGGCGCGCATTGTCAATGCCGCACAAATGTGGACCCAAAGGAAGCGTCGAGGCCGAGCGGCCACCCACAACCCACCCCTTGCATCCGCCCGGACGCGGGTGAAAACACCCGCCCATGGACCTGCTTCGCATCCTCGCCCTGTGGCGCGCCCGGGCCGGCTGGCTCGCCGCCGGCCTCATCATCGCCCTGGCGGCGCTCGCCTGCGGCGTCGCACTGATGGCAATGTCCGGGGCGATGATCGGCACCGCGGTCGCCGCCGGCGTGCTGGTGGCGCCGGTCGCCTTCCGCGGCCTCGGCGGGGCGCGGGTCGTGCTGCGCTACCTCGACCGCCTGGTGACGCACGCCGCCACCTTCCGCGCGCTGGCGGACCTGCGCGTCTGGTTCTTTCGCCACCTCGCGCGCACCGCCGCGGGCGGCCTGGGCTTCCGCCATGCCGGTGACGTGCTGGCGCGGCTGGTCGGCGACGTGGAGGCGTTGGACGGGCTGTATCTGCGCATCCTGGTGCCGCTCGCCGGGGCCGTGCTGCTGCTGCCCGTGCTGCTGATCGTGATCGGCCGGCACGCGGCCGGCCTCGCGGCGGCGATCGGCCTGCTGTTCGCCGTCGCCGCCCTGCTTCTGCCCTGGCTGGCCGCCCGCACAGCCAGGGACTCCGGCGGCCGGCTCGCCGCAACCACGAGTTCCCTGCGGATCGCCGCGCTCGACGCGCTGACCGGACTGCGTGAGGTGCGAGCCTTCGGCGCCGAGGGCCGCATGATCGCCGCGGTGCAGGCGCGCGAGGCGGCCTTGCTCTCGGCGCAGCACGATCTGGCCCGGCGCACCGCGCTGGCCGGCGCCGGTGCGTTTCTCTGCGGCCAGGCGGCGATCTTCGCGGTGCTGCTGGCCGCCGGCGCCAACCCGGCAGGCGCGATCCTGGCGGCCTTCCTGGTCACGGCGGCGTTCGAGGCGGTCGGCGGCTTGCCGCGCGCCGGCGCGCTCGCCGGTCACGCCGCCGCCGCGGCGCGGCGCGTGCTGGAAGCGGCGGAGGCACCGGTCGCGGTGCCCGATCCGCCCGCGCCCGCGCCGATGCCCGGCGGGTTCGCGCTGCGCTTCGACGCGGTGCATTTCCGCTGGGCACCCGATCGCGCGCCGGTGTTCGATGGGCTGACGCTGGAAATCCCCGAAGCCACGCGCGTCGCCATCCTGGGACCGTCCGGCGGGGGAAAATCCACCCTCGCCGCCATGGCGCTGAAGGTGGTGGCGCCACAACAAGGCAGCGTGCGCCTGGGCGGCGTCGATCTCGCCACGCTGTCCGCCGCCGAGGTCCATGCGCGGTTCGCCTGGCTCGGCCAAGCCACCCACCTGTTCGACGACACGATCCGTGCCAACCTCCTGCTCGCGCGTCCCGACGCGGACGAGGCCGCGTTATGGCAAGCGTTGGATGCCGCCCGCATCGGTGAGATGGTGCGCGCGTTGCCGGACCGGTTGGACACCTGGGTGGGCGAGGGCGGCACGCGGTTCTCCGGCGGCCAGGGACGCCGGCTGGCGCTCGCCCGCACGCTGTTGTCCACTGCTCCGATCCTGGTGCTCGACGAGCCTTGCGCCGGGCTGGACGCCGCGACCGAGCGTGCGTTCCTGGCCACGTTGAACGACGTTGCCGAGGGCCGCACGCTGGTGCTGATCGCCCACCGCCTGACCGGGGTGGAGCGGCTGGACCGGATCTGGCGGCTGGCGGGCGGCAAGGCGGTCGCGGCTGCGGCGTAGCGGGACCGCTATTTCAACACGGCAAGAGCAGCGAGGCCGCACGCATATGCGGTTGGCAGCACCGCCAGGACGCCCCACATGTATGCCTTGCCCGGCTTGTCGGCGTCGAGCCGGGCGATATCGGATTTCAGGTCCGCCTTCAGGTCGGCGTAGTCCGCCTTCATCTCGCTTCTCAGGTCGGCCAGGTCAGCCTTGGTCGCGAGATGCGGCAACGTCGCGGTCAGCATCGCTTCGATCCGGATGATGGCCGCCTCCATTCGCGACCGCGCGGTCTGCTCCTCGCGCATCTCCTCCTCCAGTCGCGAAACGCGTGCCTCCATCAGCGGATCGTAAGGGCCGCCATCACGCGGCGCAACCTGCGTGTCATCGGCTCCTGCAACGCCACCAGCATTGCCGCGGCTGGTTAAGATTCCACCGCATGCCGCATCGCTGTTGACGGCGCGTTCACCGCTCGGGCAGGAGAACGGACAATTCCGTCTCCGAGGGAATCGGCCATGCGCCGCATCGCGTTCTTGTTCCTGTTGTGTTTCGTGTTGGCGCGCGCCGATGGCGCGGAGCCGCCGGCGCGGACCTTCGTCGTGTTCTTCCAGGAATGGTCCGCCAGGCTTGACAACGCGGCGCTGGCGGTGATCGGCCAGGCCGGCGCCTATGCCAAGGCGCATCCTGGCGTTGCCGTGCATGTCGAAGGCTTTGCCGATCCCACCGGCAGCCGCAAGGCGAACGCGCTGCTGACCGACCTGCGCGCGCAGGTCGTGATGGACCGGTTGCAGGCCGACGGCGTGCCGGTGCCGCGCATGCGGGGCCGCGGCCGGGGCTCGGTGCATTTCGCGCTGTCGTCGCAACAGAGCCGCCGGGTCGAGATCAGCCTCGGCAGTCACTGACGGTGCTTCAATCACTGCTCGATCAGGCGCCGGCACTGCGCGATCAGGCGCCGGCAACGGCACCGCAAGCGGTGCTGCGTCGTGTGTTTGGCTTTCCCGGTTTTCGCGGCGCGCAGGAAGCCGTGATCCAGCATGTCCTCGGCGGTGGCGACGCGCTGGTGCTGATGCCGACCGGCGGCGGCAAGAGCCTGTGCTACCAGGTGCCCGCCTTGTGCCGCCCGGGCACCGCGGTGATCGTTTCGCCGCTGATCGCGCTGATGGACGACCAGGTCGCGGCGTTGCGCCAGGTCGGCGTCGCCGCCGGCGCGCTGCATTCCGACCTCGATCCCGCGGAAGCCCGCGGCGTCGCGCGCGACCTGATCGAGCAGCAGTTGGATCTGCTGTACGTGTCGCCGGAACGGCTGCTGGGGAATGGCACGCTCGATCGGCTGTCGCGGCTGCGGATCGCGCTGATTGCCATCGACGAGGCGCACTGCGTCTCGCAATGGGGCCACGAGTTCCGCCCGGAATACCGTGAACTCGCCTGCCTGCCGGAGCGGTTTCCCGGCGTGCCGCGCATCGCGCTGACCGCGACCGCCGATCCGCGCACCCGCCGCGACATCATGAGCGCGCTGCGCATGGACGACGCGGCGGTTTTTCTCTCCAGCTTCCATCGGCCGAATTTGCATCTTGCCGCCGCGGCGAAGGTGGGCGAGACGGCGCAGTTGCTGGAGTTTCTCGCCCGCCACCCGAACGAATGCGGCATCGTCTATTGCGGCTCCCGCGCCAAGACCGAGCGGGTCGCGGCGAAGCTCGGGGAAAAAGGCTTTCCCGCGGTTGCCTTCCATGCCGGGCTGGAGCCGGAGCACAAGCGCGCGGCGGCGGCGCGGTTCCGCTCCGGGGAGCCGGTGATCGTCGTGGCGACGATCGCGTTCGGCATGGGCGTCGATCGGCCCGACGTGCGCTTCGTCGTGCATCTGGACATGCCGGACAGTCCCGAGGCCTGGTACCAGCAGATCGGCCGCGCCGGACGCGACGGCGATCCGGCCGAGACACTGCTGCTGTTCGGCGGCCAGGATGTCGCGCAGGCGCGGCACTGGCTGGCGCAATCCGCGGCACCGGATGCGCAGAAGCGGGTGATGCGCACCAAACTTGAAGAGATCGTCGCGCTGACCGAGGCGGTGACCTGCCGCACGCACGCCTTGCTCGCCTGCTTCGGCGAAGAGTTCTCCGGCGATTGCGGGCATTGCGACAATTGCGATGCGCCGCCGATCACGCTGGATGCCACGGTCGAGGCGCAGAAGGTGCTGTCGGCGGTGTATCGCACCGACCAGATTTTCGGCGCCCTGCATGTCATCGCCGTGCTGCGCGGCGAGCAGACGGAAGCGGTGCTGCGGCATCGGCATGACAAGCTGCCGACGTTCGGCGTGGGCGCCGGGCACGCGCCGCCGTTCTGGCGCGGGCTGATCCGGCAATTGATCGCGCTGGGCGCGCTTGACGTGGACACCGCGGGGCATGGCGGGTTGTTCCTGGTGCAGGACAAGGCGCGGCCGATCCTGCGCGGCGAAACGCCGGTGATGCTGCGGCAGGACACGCCGCGCCGGCCGCGCGAGGTGGAGCGGCCGGAGCGGCGGCGCGGGACCGCTGTCGGCGTCGCGCCGATTGCCGGGCCGGCGGCGGAAACGCTGTTCGAGGCGCTGCGTGCCTGGCGCGCGGCGGAAGCCAAGGGACAGTCGGTGCCGCCCTACGTGATCTTCCACGACACGACGCTGCGCGAGGTCGCGGCGGTGCGGCCCGCGAACCTCGACGAGCTGGCGCAGATCAAGGGCGTCGGCGCCTCAAAGCTGCAACGCTATGGGACGGCGGTGCTGGAGGTGGTCGGCGGATTTCGGTGACCTCATAACGCTGTCATTGCCAGAGAGCACTATCATTCTTGCGGGCCGGATCGCGGAACCCATCCGGACCAGCCGCCGTGCAGCCGCGCCAACAGGCCGGGCACAGGACCGCAATCGATCCGCCCGCCAGAGTTCCTCATCTCCGCTCCTGCATCCCGGCGGGCGTCCACACGTGCCAGTCGCGGAACTACAACCGGCCGGCTTCCAATGACGGACGTGATCTCATGCGTGGGGCTCGAGTGTCTTGATTGCCGCTTTGACCGAATGGTTTCCGGTTCCAGGGTGGCGCACCGCCGGGTGCGGTGCCTTATGCGGATTGTTGTTGGTAAAATCGCGAAAATACTCGTCCAGGATCTGGCGCGCGAAGCGGCCGATCGAGGCGTATTCATGATCGGTCAGATTGGCAAGCGAGACACGGGCCGAGGTGTCCACGACTTCAAACCCGTTGCCGGGCAGCAACACGACGCCGGTTTCCCGCGCCAGGCGGAAGAGGAAGTCGATGCCAAGGTCGCTTTCGATGAACCAGGCCTCGAACTCCGGCCCGTAAAGCTTGCCGCCCATCTCTTGCAGGTCTATGAGCGTGTAGTAATCGACGTCGTTGGGACCAGCGACCGTCGCTACGCCCATTGTTCTGTAGAGAGTCCGGTAACGCTTCCGGATCAGCGATTTCGCCGCGTTCTTGTAGCGGTGCTCGCGATCCATCAGTCCGTTCAAGGCGAACAGGGCCATTTGCAATTGCTGCGGGCCGGAGAGACCGGCGGTGTGATTGAGAGCGACGGCACGGCTGTCGGCGACCAGCCGGTCGATGAAACGCAGATCGCGCGGTTTGGTGGTAAGCGAGGCATAGCGCGCATCAAGGCGCTTCTTTTGCGCCTCAGGTTGCGCCGCCAGAGCGGCGTCGAATACATTATCGTCATGCAGGGCGATGACGCCGAGGCGCCAGCCCGTGGCGCCGAAGAATTTCGAGAACGAATAGACGCAGAGCGTGTTGCGCGGGCACTTCGCGAAGATGGAAACGAAATCGTCGGCGAACGTGCCATAGACATCGTCGGTGACGATGAACAGATCCGGTCTTGTGTTGGCAACGAGATCGGCGAGCTGCGCCAATGCCACGTCCGACATTTTGGTAGATGGTGGGTTGCTGGGATTGACCAGGCAGAATATCTTGATAGCCGGGTCCTTGAGCTTTTCCTGCTCTGAGCCAGGGAATTGCCAGTCCGCATGGCCGTCCATCCGGATGTCAACGATCTCGAGACCGTACTCCGCCAGCACCGGGATTTCCAGATAAGGCGAAAAAATCGGCGTGCCTATGCCGATCTTGTCGCCGCGCTGAAGGAGGCCATTCTGATGCAGGCTCTGAAAAATGTAGGTCATGGCGGCAGTGCCGCCCTCGGTTGCGAAAAGCGAGAAATTGCCCGCGCTATGAGTGTCCCCCAGCATTTCCTGGACGAGATAGGCTTTCACGATTTCCTCTGTGTGGAGAAGCATCCGCGGCGGTGTCGGGTAGTTGCAGCCGAGGAAGGCGCCGGCCATTTCAAGCAGAAAGATGTCCTGCTTGAGCCCCAGTTGGTCCTTGACATAGGAAATCGCCGCCTGAATGAATCGGACACCCTCGCTCGTGCGACAATTGCCGGCATAGGTTTCGAAGCGCTGGACGATGCCCTGAATTTCCGGCAGTCCGCCAAAGCCGCTATCCAGGTAGGAATACGACCTTTGCGCTTCCAGCATGGCGAATTCGCCAAGGCTCAAAAATGCCAGGCGCGGCAGCATGGCAAGGAAATTGGGATTGCCGCGACCGGCGTTCAACATCAGCCGCTGGGCATCGGAGGATGCGAGGGCGATCAGTTGGTCCTTCAATTCGAAAGGGCTGAGATTGGCGACGTCGCTGTGAGCTTTGTCTGACATGCTGCATCTCCGTGAAGCGGGGATCAGGGGCCGGCATTCTTGGTGATGATGCCGACAATGACTGGACCCCAGAGGGTCAGGAATACGTTGGCAACCGCGTATGTGACGGTGAAGGCGACGACGGGGGTGGCGTTGCCGGCCTTGGCGAGCAAGGCGGCAAACGCCGGATTGGCGCTGCGCCCGCCGGCGACGCAGGCCAGTGCCTCGATGGGGTTTTTGATTCGCAGGATGAAGTAAGAGAAAAAGAAGGTGATGACCTGCGGGATGAGGGTGACACCGACGCCAAGAAACAACAGCGTCAGACCGGATTGCTCGATGGCGATCAGGGCGTGTGGCCCGGCGCCAATGCCGACCACGCCGACGAACACGGCCAGCCCGAAATCCCTGAGGAAGCTGGATGCGCCGATCGACAGCGCCGCGAAGCGCGGGTGCACGCTGCGCAGCCAGCCGAACAGCAGGCCCGATAGCAGGCAGCCGCCGCCGCTGCCGATGGAAACCGGCACACCCCAGATTCTGAAGGAGATCATGCCGATCAGTATTCCGGTAACCATGCCGATGCCGAAAAAGATGAAGTCCGTGGCGGCGGCGGCGCTGATCTTGTAGCCGATCTTCGACTGGACGCGGTCGAGATCCGCCGTGCTGCCGGTGAAATGCAATTCGTCACCGGTCTTGAGTTGAAGCTTGTCGAGCAAGGGCAGGTCCCGGCCCATGCGCCTGACCGCGGTCAGGAACACCCCATGGCGAGCCTCAAGCGTCGCATGATCGTGAATTTCACCGACTGAGCGGCCGCTTAATCCGCGGTTCGTGAGGACGATTTCGCGGCTTTCCTCGATGATGGAAAATCCGGCCGGTGCGACAATCTCGTCGCCGAGGGCGGCATTGGATGCCTGCACGGAACTGAGTTTTCCGGTTATCGCGACGGCGTCACCAAGCCGGATGACAGTGCGGTCGTCGAGGTCGATCGATTTGCCGTCGCGATAGATGCCTTCGACCGCGGCGTCGGAGAATTGCTTGTCGAGCTCGATTGCTGTCCGGCCGATGGCTTCGCGGTCCGGGGTGACCCTATAGACGCGCGTGATGATGTCGTTGACCGCGTCGAACTGCCCGGGCTCGAGCTCCGTCCGGCCTCCGGAAAGACCTTTCGCGAGCTTCACCGCCTCCTGCCGGATGTCCCATCTCATCACCATCGGCAGAAACCAGGTGACCATGATGATCGGGCCGAGCGAGCCGAAAATATAACAGACGGCATATCCGACGGCGACGTTGGTCTGCATGGTTTTCGTCAGTTGCGCGGACAGGCCGAGTTTGGCGATGGCATCGCCCGCGGTGCCAAGGATGGCAGATTGGGTCAGCCCGCCGGCGGCGAGGCCCGCGGCCATGCCGCGGTCCAACCCGAACATCCAGGCGGCGCCGAGTACGCAGAGCAGACCGGTGAAACACATGACGAAGGCGGAGGCCAATTGATTCAGCGAGCGCAGATTCAGGGCGTGAAAGAATTGTGGCCCACCCTGGAAGCCGACCGCGTAGATGAAGAGCGCGAAGAAAATGGCGCCGATTCCGGGATCGACGTTGACGCCGAGCTGGCCGATGACGACGCCGACCAGCAATGTGCCGGCAATGCCGCCCAGAACGAAATTGCCGAGCTTCAATTTGCCGACAAAATAGCCCAGCGCAATGGTGATGAAGAGTGCGACCAAGGGCTGACCGGCGAACAGATGCTTGATAAGATCCATCGTGGCGTCTCCGCTTCATCGTGCCGAACGGGTGATCCGGACGCGACGGTCGCGCCGCCGTTTGCGTGAATAAATGCTGCCATGGCGTCGTTAGAGACGCCAGATGCGGAATCTACTTAGCTCGATTTCCACATTTTCGGTGACGGGCCACCGCCGAACGCCAGGCGCGCCGTCGCACCGCGCCCGCGGCCGGACCCGGCGCTGGCAGGACAGCGTCATCGGCGTTGGCCGCGATCCACGACCTCGACCTGCGCGACCTGCCGGCGATCGAACCGTCCCGCGGCTTCGGTCGGGATTGAACAACCGGATGGCCCAGATCGAAGCTCTTGCATCCCGCCGGCCATCCCCACATGCGTGGAGCAAAGTGACCCGGATGCCGTCGCCTGGAGACCCTCGCGTCAGTCCGGGGCCGCAGCTTCTGGCCGCGATCGATCGGTTGGAGATGATGCATGCCCAGCAGCGTGAAGGCCCCGGCCAGTTCTCGGGTTCCCCGGCAACCGGCGGGCGTCCGCCCCGAAGGTGCCACGATTGACCATTATACCGGCCGCGTCTCCTGGTCCGGGGAAGACCGCCAATTCGTGGCCACCCGCGCCGGGTGTCCCCGCCTGTCCCATCTCGCGGCCAGCCAGGTCGAGCCGAACGGAGGCCCGCGCGTGTCGCTTGCCGATATCGTCCACGACGTGGCGCGCGGCGGCGATACGCCGCCCGAACCACTGGCGCGGCGTCGCTTTTCCTCGGAATTCGTTGCCCGCGTCCCGCGTGCCCTGCGTCGCCGTCCGGCGATCGAGGCCGCGGCAGCCGGCGTCAGCCGCCACCGCATGCCCGGCCTCAAGCCGCCCATGCCGCTCGGCGCCGTCGCCCCGGCGCCGGCCCGCGCGGGCCGGCGGCCGGCCTCCGGCAACGCGGCACGTCGTCCGGCACGATGACCGAAACCCGCTTCTGGCTGATCCGCCACGCCCTGGTGGACGAGAACGCCCGCGCCATCCTCTACGGCGTCATGGACGTCGCCTTGTGCGAAACCACCTTGCTCGAACAGGCGCCGATGTACCGGTCGCTGGCCGAAAGGCTGCCCCGCGAGGCCCACTGGATCGTCACCCCCCTTTCCCGCACCCGCCGCACCGCCCAGGCGATCTTCGCCGCCGGCTATCCGCCAGCCGAACTCACCGTCGAACCCGGCCTCATCGAGCAATCCCTCGGCGAATGGCAAGGCCTTCCCCACGCCGAGCTGCCCCCTCGCCTCACTTTGCCCAAGCACGCCTTCTGGCCGCTGGCCGGGGGGGAAGCACCGCCCGGCGGCGAGACCATGGCCGCCGTCATCGCTCGCGTCGGCCCCACGCTGGAACGGCTGGCGCGGCAGCATGACGGCCGCGACGTGATCGCCGTCGCGCATGGCGGCTCGATCCGCGCCGCGGTGGCGCACGCCTTGCGCATCGGCCCCGACAACGCGCTGCACCTCTCGGTGCAGAACCTGTCGCTCACCCGCCTGGAGCGCTATCCGGAGGGCTGGCGGGTGGCCTGTGTCAACGAGCTCCCCGGTTATTGACCGGAAATCCGCCGCAAATGCCGCCGCCTGTGGCAGCGCTCGCCCGCGACTCGGGATATCCGCGCTATGCAACCCCCGATTCGCCATCCAAGGAGGATTCGCCATGCGCCGCTTCCTGCTGGCCGCCATTGCCCTGGCCGCGTCGCTCGCCCCCGGCCTCGCCCGCGCCCAGGGTGCCGCGCAGACCCTGGTGGATCGCGCCACGCTCGCCGTCCAGGAAATGATGACGCAGGGCGTGTCGCAGGACCCGCGCATCATGCTGCAACGCTCCCGCGCGGCGATGATCTGCCCCCGCGTGTTCAAGGCCGGCTTCATCATCGGCGGCTCGGGCGGCGACTGCGTGCTCCTGGCGCGCGCCGCCAACGGCACCTGGTCGTATCCCGCCTTCTACTCCATCGGCAGCGGCAGCGTCGGCTTCCAGGCCGGTATCGAGGACAGCGCCCTGCTCATGCTGATCATGACCCAGCGCGGCCTGAACGCGGTGATGGACAGCCAGTTCAAGCTGGGCGCGGATGCCTCGGTCGCGGTCGCCACGGTCGGCGGTAGCGTGGGCGGCGCCACCACCGCGGCGGTCGGCGCGGACATCGTGGTGTTCGCCCAGACCCGCGGGCTGTTCGGCGGCGTCTCGGTCGAGGGCAGCATCATGTCGCTGCGCAGCCAGTGGAACGCGACCTATTACGGCCAGCCCTACTCGGCGCGGCAGATCGTGATCCAGATGGCGGGGGCCAATCGCGGCGCCGACCCGCTGCGCGAGGTGCTGACCCGCTTCGGCAATGCCGCCACCGTGCAGGTGGCGGCGCCGCCGCCGCCGCCGCCGCCGCCGCCGATGGGGGCGGCCGGGCCGCCGCAATCCGGGCCGGGCTATGCGCCGGCCTATCCGCCGATGAACCAGGGAAATGGCGGACCGCAGCCGGTGCAGTTGCAGCCGGGTGCGCCGGTACAGCAGCAGTCGCTGCCGCCGCCGGGAAGGTAGGCCGCAGGGCTGAACGTGCCGTACTGAGCCCATCTTCGGCCCCGCTTGCTGCCGGCCGGTAAATCCGCGGGATACGGCGCCGTCTTTCTGACCCGTTGGTTGCGACCGGTTGAACCCGTCCCTCATTGCGGGGCGCGTGGCGCCGAACCAATCTCCCGCCGGGCATTGCCGTGGTGCGGCGCGCCTCGCCATAACGGGTGGTACGGGACGAAAGTGCCGGCCGGCATGTGACGCAGTGGAGGGACGGTGCATCATCCTGCGACTGATGAACCCCGTCCCGGCGCGCGCAGGGGCCCGCCTGCGTCCCTCCGGTCGATGCCGATCGCGCCGCTCGCCGCCACGCTGGCGGTGCAGACGCTGGCTACCGCGGCGCTGTTCTCCGTCCCGGCGATCGCCCCGGCGGTGGCCGCGTCGCTGCACGTGAACGGCGCGCTGGTCGGCGCCTTCGTCGCCACCGCTTACGGGACCGGCATCGTCTCGGCGCTGCTGTCGCCCGGCCTGATCCGCCGCTACGGCGGGGTGCGAGCCACCCAGGCGGTGCTGGCGGCAGCCGCCGGCATGGTGCTGATCGCCGCCACCGGGCACCTCCTGTCGCTGGTGCTCGCCGCGGTGGTGCTCGGCCTGGGCTATGGCGCCGCGGCACCCGCCAGCACGCATCTGCTGGTGCCGCAGACGCCGAAGCCGGTGTTCAACATGGTCATGTCGCTGCGGCAGATCGGGGTGCCGCTCGGCGGCGTGCTGGCCGCGCTGATCCTGCCGCCGCTGGCGCTCGCGATCGGCTGGCGCCTCGCGCTGCTCGCCGAGCTTGCCCCGCTGCTGCTCTTGCTCGGGCTGATGGAGCGCCCGCGCCGGCGCTGGGACTCCGACCGCGACCCGCACGCCCGAGCCTTCGGACGCACCCTGCTGGCACCCTTCGCGCTGCTGCGCGACCCACGGATCCGCCGCCTGTCGGTCGCCAGCTTCGTCTATTCCGGGATGCAGCTCTGCTTCGTCGCATTCATGACGGTGCAGCTCACGACGACCGGAGGCTTCGACCTGGTGGGCGCCGGCCGCATGCTCGCGGTCTATCAGGTCGCCGGCACGGTCAGCCGGCCGATCTGGGGCTGGGTCGCCGACAAGCTGCTGTCGCCCAGCCGGACGCTGGCCATGCATGGCGCCGGGATGGCGGTCGCCGCGGTGGCGGCCGGCCAGATCGGGCCAGCCTGGCCGCGCTGGGCGGTGGCGGCGGTCACCGTGCTCGCGGGCTGCACCGCCGGCGGCTACACCGGGGTGGCCTATGCCGACTACGCGGCCCTCGGCGGGCCGCGGCGCACCGAGGCGACCGGACTCGGCACCGCCATCATGTTCGCCGCCGTCATGCTGATCCCACCGAGCTTCGGCGTGGCGGTCACCGCGGCCGGCGGCTACGCCGTTCCCGACATCGCCCTGGCGGTGCTGGCCGCCGTCAGCGCGGTCTTGCTCTGCCGGGGGCCGTGATGGGCCGCAAGCCGCCCGGCCTCGGGCGCCGCCCGGAAACCGGCGAACCACCTGATCCGGGTCGGGGGTCCGCATCATCCCCGCGAAAGCCGGGACCGGTGCGGCATGGGTCCCCGGTGTCGCGGGATGATGCGAGTCGTGCCCCTCCCATGACAATCCGCTCACCGGCTTCCGGGCGCCGCCTGACCGAGGCCGACCGCGCAGCCTGGACGGCCTACGCCGACCGCATCGCGGCGCTGCCTGGCCGTGCCCTGCCGAGCCGGCCGGAACCGAAGCGTCGGTCGGAACCGCCGGCCCCGCTCGGACCGCCGGCCCCACCAGCGCAGATGCACCAGCCGGAGCCGTTTCTGCCCGCCGCCACGCTGCCACCGCCGCCATTTTCGCCACCCCACTCTCCGCCGGTGCAGCCGCCTCGCCGCGCGCTCGCCGTCGGCGAGGCGCCGGGCGGGGTGGACGGCGCCACCTGGCAGCGCTTCCGCGGCGGCAAGTTTCCCCCCGTGCGCCAGCTCGACCTGCACGGCCTCACCGCCCAGCGGGCATTCCATGCGCTGGTGGCGTTCCTGCGCTCCGCGCACGCCGATCGGCTGCGCTGCGTCGAGGTGATCACCGGCCGCGGCAGCGGCAACGAAACCGGCGTGCTGCGCCGCGAGCTGCCGCTGTGGCTCAACCGCCCGGACATCCGCCCGCTGGTGCTCGCCGCCGCCCATCCGCACGCCGCCAACCCCGGCGCCGTGCGGCTGCTCCTGCGGCGGGTGCGGTAGGCGGGAGGTCACGCGGTCCCTGGCGGGTTCGAACGCGGCGGCGTCACGCCAGCCACCGCCCAGCCGCGGCATCGCCGGACGCCGCCCGCCGCGGCGGACACGTAGGACGAAAATCCGGCTCTATCAACGCTATACCGGATGACATACGGACGAACGACGAGTTCCCGCATGATCGTGCCCATGACCGGACGGCCCCCGTGTGGAAACGCGACGGGGCCGCGGCCGGCGGCAGCGTCACGCCATTGGCCAATTGCTTCAGCCACGGAGCAGAACGCGGTCGTTCGGCACGCCTTTCCCGGCTTTGATCTCGGCCGGCGACGCCGGCGAGGGATTCAGCGGCCCCCGCCGCGCTCCTGACCGGCGGCCATTGTCACGGTGATGCGCACCGTCGAGCCGACCAGCAGCGGTCGCGCGGTCATCCCCCAGTCCGCGCGACGCAGCCGCCCGACCGCGGTCACGCCGTCCTTCCCCCAGTCCAGCGTCAACCCGAAAGGTCGTGTCACGCCGTGCATGGTCAGCCGCCCGGTCAGCCCGCCGGCGTCGCACGCGCCGTCATAGGCCAGCGCCGGAAACCGCGCGGCGTCGAGGAAATCCGGCCCCAACACCATCGCGCCAACCGTCGCCGGCGCCATCGCCAGGCCGGCCACGTCAACCCGCAAGGCGACGGTGCAACGGGCATGGTCGTCGGGGTCGTAGCTGAACCGGCCACGGAAGCGGGCAAACCGGCCGTCGAGCGGCAGCAGGCCCAGGCCGTAGGCGCGGAACGCAACGGTGGCGTGTCCTGGTGCCAACGCCACGCTGGCGTCCGCCGCCACGCCGTGCCGCGGCAGCAGCAGCGCCAGGATGCCGAACAAGGCCGCATATCGCATGAGCTTCCCGGCTCCCCTGGCAAGAAACAGACTCCCCCTCCCGCAAGGGGAGGGGGAGTCTGTTTCTTGCCACGTGGCGCGCCGTTGACCCAGATCAACGCCCCCACCAACAATGTCCGGCAAGCTCCGCGCCGCCGGAGGAAACATGTCCACACCCGCACGCCCAGCGTCCACCTCGCACCCGCAAGTACCGCGCG
Organism: Acetobacteraceae bacterium; assembly: GCA_035535035.1. Classification (GTDB taxonomy): domain Bacteria; phylum Pseudomonadota; class Alphaproteobacteria; order Acetobacterales; family Acetobacteraceae; genus JASHVB01. Next base: position 21,851 of record DATLQW010000105.1, on the reverse strand, counting down.
GAGCGCGCCGCCGCCATGCCTGACGCACCCCCCATCCAGCCAATCCCGCCCGACCGCCTCTATCGCCGCGCCGCGCTCGACGCGCTCGAGTTCGCCTCCACCGCCGAGCTCGCGCCGCTGCCCGGCCTGATGGAGCAATCGCGCGCGCAGGAGGCGATCGGCCTCGGCACGACGATCGGCCAGCGCGGCTTCAACATCTTCGCCACCGGCGCGCCCGGCGCGCGCATCCGGCAATCCGTGCGCACCCTGCTGGACGCCGCCGCGCTCGCGCGTCCCGCGCCATCCGACTGGGTCTATGTGAACAACTTCGCCGCCCCGCACCGCCCGGTCGCCCTGGCCCTGCCGGGCGGTCGCGCGCCGGCGCTGGCCAAGTCCATGCACAGCCTCGTCGAGGACCTGAAAGTCGCCCTGCCGGCCATCTTCGAAAGCGAGGACTACCAGAAGCGCCGCGGCGCCATCGAGCAATCCATCCAGGAAAAGAACGAACAGGCGTTCGCCGCGCTGAACGCGAAAGCCCAGGCGCGCGGCATCGTCATCCTGCGCACGCCGGTCGGTTTCGCGATGGCCCCGGCGCGCGACGGCAAGGTGGTGCCGCCGGCGGATTTCAACGCCTGGCCCGAACCCGAGCAGCAGGCGGTGCGCACGGCGATCGGCGAGCTGGAGAAAGACCTCGAGGAAACCCTGCGCGCCCTGCCGCGCCGCGAGAAGGAGCAGCGCGACGCGGTGCGCGCGCTCGACCGCGACACGGCGCAGTTCGCCATCGCCCAGCCGTTCGACGAAATGCGCGCCGCATTCGAGGACCTGCCGCAGGTGACCGGACACATCGACGCAACCCGCGCCGACATGCTGGAGAACCTGCCGCTGTTCATGCAGGCCGCCGCTGCCGCCGCGGAGGGCGCGCTCGCCGGCATGCGCCTCGGCGGTCCGTTCGACCGTTACGAAATCAACGTCCTGGTCACCCAGGAGAACCACGCCGCCCCCGTGGTCGAGGAGCTGCACCCGACGCTCGGCGACTTGCTCGGGCGCGTCGAGTATCTCCAGATGCAGGGCGCGCTGGTCACCAATTTCCGCCTCATCAAACCCGGCGCGCTGCACCGCGCCAACGGCGGCATGATCCTGGTTGACGCCCGCGCCCTGCTGTCCGAGCCGTTCAGTTGGCCGGCCCTGAAACGCGCCCTCATGCGCCAGGAAATCGTCATCGAGGACATCTCGCGCTTCGTCGGCCTCACCACCACGGTGTCGCTGGAGCCGGATCCGGTGCCGCTCGACGTGAAGGTCGTGCTGTTCGGCGACCGCGTCCTGTACTACCTGCTGTCCGCCCTGGACCCCGAGTTCCCCCAGCACTTCAAGGTGCTGGCCGATTTCGACGACGACATCGACCGGTCCGCCGGCACCGAGGCGATGCTGGCGCGGCTGGTCGGCACCATCGCCGCGCAGGACGGCCTGAAACCGCTGGACCGCGGTGCCGTCGCCCGCGTGGTCGAACACGCCGCCCGCATGGCCGACGACGCCGCCAAGCTCACCCTGCGCAGCGAAAAATTGCTCGACCTGATCGCCGAAGCGAGCCATTGGGCGGGCCGCAACGGCCACGCCGTGGCAACCCGCGACGACGTCGAACAGGCGATCGCCCAGCAGCGCCGCCGCGCCGGCCGCGTGCAGGAACGCAGCCGCGAGATGGTCCTGCGCGACATCGCGCTGATCGACACCTCCGGCAGCCGCGTCGGCCAGGTGAACGGGCTGTCGGTGCTCAGCCTCGGCGACCACAGTTTCGGTCAGCCGTCGCGCATCACCTGCCGGGTGCGCCCCGGCGGGGGAAAAATCGTCGATATCGAACGCGAGGTGGAACTCGGCGGCCCGCTGCATTCCAAGGGCGTGCTGATCCTCTCCGGCTTCCTCGCCGGGCGCTACGCGCTGGACACGCCGATGTCGCTGTATGCCAGCCTGGTGTTCGAGCAATCCTATGGCGGCGTCGATGGCGACAGCGCGTCGTCGGCCGAACTCTACACGCTGCTGTCGGCACTCGCCGATGCGCCGCTGCGGCAGGACCTGGCGGTCACCGGATCGGTCAACCAGCACGGCGTCGTGCAGGCGATCGGCGGCGTCAACGACAAGATCGAGGGCTATTTCGACATCTGCGCCGCGCGCGGCCTCACCGGCACCCAGGGCGTGCTGATCCCCGCCGCCAACGCGCAGCACCTGATGCTGCGCGCCGACGTGGTGGAAGCCTGTGCCGCCGGCCGCTTCGCGGTCTGGCCGGTGCACAGCATCGACCAGGGCATCGGCTTGCTCACCGGCCTGCCGGCGGGCGAACGCGACGCCGCCGGCGCGTATCCGGAGGGCACCCTGAACCGCGCCGTGGAGGAACGGCTGAAGCTGTTCGCCAAGGCGCGCAAGGCGGCCGGCGAGGCGCGGTCCGGCGGAGACGACACATGAGCGGCGGCGACACATGAGCAGCGGCGAACGGGCGATCCACCGGCGGCTCATCGTGGAACTCTGCCACGGCGGCGCCGATGCGCGCACCCTGCGCGCCGTCGCGGAATTCGCGGCCTTGCTCGAGCTCGACCTGCACGGCCTGTTCATCGAAGACGCGGCATTGCTCGCCCTGGCCGAACTGCCTTTCGCGCGCGAGATCCGCCTGCCGACCCATGAATGGCAGAAGCTCGATGCCGACCGCATCGCCGGCGAGTTGCATCGCGCGGCAGAGCATGCGCAACGCCTGCTGCACGAGGTTGCCGCGGCGCTGGACGTGCCCACCGCGTTCCAGGTGCTGCGGGGCGATCCGGCGGAGACCATTGCGGCGATCGCCTCCGGCAGCGACGTCATCGTGGTCGCCGAGCCGGCGGCGCCCGGCGGCCGTTTGGCGCCAGGGCTTTCCCGCGTCTACGAGGCGGCGCACGGATCGGCGGCTTCGTTGCTGCTGCTGCCAGGCGGCTTCACGCCGCGCCGAGGGCCGGTCGCCGTGCTGCTGGCCGGTACCGACGACCCGAGCCTCCCGCCCGCCGCCCGCGCCGCCGTGAACACCAGGGAGCGACTGCTCGTGCTGTTGCCGGAAGGCGACGTGGCCCTGGGCGGCAGCGTCGCGGAGCGCGCCATGGCGCTCGGCCTGTCGCGGTCGCGCGTCGCCACGCGGACCCTCGGCGCGCTGCATGCGGAGGACCTGCTGCACGCGCTCGGCCACGTGCGGGAGCGGCTGGTGGTGCTGACACGCGGTGCCTCGGCGGCCGGCGACGTGGCGGTGGCCGTGCGCATCGCCGCCGATCGCGGCGTCCCGGTGCTGCTGGTGGAACCGCAACCCTCGCCCGCGCAGTAGGAGAGGGCGCCGCGCGGCGCCGGCTGAGGGTGATCGGGCCGCCCCGCTGCCCTTCACCCTCACTGCGCACGGTTGGTTCGCGTCGCGACCCAACCGTGCCGATCCGCTTCGCGGCTTTGGTCCGCTTCACGTCCACGCCCATTTCGTCCGCGAGGTGTCACTCGCGGTTGACGCAGATCAACGTGCCCGCCGCCGATCGGCGGCAAGCTGCACCGTGATCGGAGGTCGCATGTTCAGATACATTCTGGTCCCCGCCCCCGGCGCCGAGACCCATGACGCCGTGTTCCGCACCGCGCTGGCCGTCGCGCGCCTGTCCGCCGGGCACCTGGACTTCCTGCATGTCCGGCTCGACATAACGAAGCTGGCGATCTCCATGTCCGCCGCCGATTTCGCCGGTGCCGGCGTCGGGATGGACGGGGTGCTCGACTCGCTGCAGCGCGACGCCGATGCCCGCCACGACCGGGCCAAGGCCGCGGTTCATGCGCTTTGCGCGCGCGACCGTGTCGCGCTGGCCGACGCGCCGCTCGCCGGCGGGCCCTCCGCCACGTTCCGTGTGGAGACCGGCGACGAAGTGCGGCTGGTGGCGGCCCACGCCCGCACCGCCGACCTGACCGTGCTCGGTCGCGCCGGCGACGGCGAGCCGGTGATGCTGGACGCGCTGGAAGCCGTGCTGCTGGAGAGCGGCCGTCCGTTGCTGATCGCTCCGGCGCGCCCACCGGAGCAGATCGGCCGCCACATCGCCATCGCCTGGAAGGACACGCCGGAGGCGGCGCGTGCGGTCGCCGGCGCAACGCCGCTGCTGCACGCCGCGGAAACCGTCACCGTCGTCGCCGTGCCGGAAAACTCGCGAAGCGGCACCGAATCAGGCGAGCGGCTCTGCCGCGCGCTGCTTTGGCACAATCCGGCGACAACCTTGCGGGTCGTCCCATCTTCCGGCCGCGATCCGGGTGAGGTGCTGCTGTCCACCGTCGAGGCGAGCGGCGCCGACCTGCTGGTGATGGGCGGCTACGGTCACAGCCGGATGCGGGAGGTGGTGTTCGGCGGCGTTACCCGCCGCGTGCTGCGCGCGGCAGGTTTGCCGGTGCTGATGGCGCATTGAGAAAGGACTCCAGTCATGGTCAGCAATCGCGGACTCTGCTTCCTGGTCGCCGACGGCGAGCATGCGCGCTTCGTCGGGGCGGATGCCGACAACGTGCTGCGCACCACCCGCGGCTTCGATTCGGCCAGCGCGCATCTCGCCTCGCACGACCTCGGTTCCGACCGGCCCGGACGCTCGTTCGAGAGCGCGACGCCCGCCAGTCACGGCGTGGCGCCGCGGCATGATCCGCATCGGTTGGAGGCGACGAAATTCGCGCATTTCGTCGCCGGCGAGGCGGGCAACGCCGCGGGCGAGGGCGCGTTCGACCGCCTCGTGCTGGTCGCGCCGGCGCATTGCCTGCGCGAGATCGAGGACGCGCTGGACGCGCGCACCACGGCAATGGTGACCGGCAGGCTGGCCAAGGACCTGGTCAAGACCCCGGACCACGAATTGTCGCCGCACCTGCGCGAATGGATCGGCGCGCCGCGGCGCGCGTCATAGCGGCGGGACATTTTCGGCCGGGTGGAAATGCCGGACGTCGCCTGTCAGCGAAAACCGACGGTCCTGGATCCGGTCGTCGGAGGCTGGCTTTCGACCTGGGTTTCCGCCGGCCGCCGACCACACCCCGAACCATCCGCTCTGGTTGACCGGCCGCGGCCTCACCGCATGGCCCCAGTCGTTGCCATCTGCGTGCATCTGTGGCTGAAAATTCTTCCCTTCCTCCATCCGAACGCCGCCGTCCGGGCGCCCGTGCCCCGCGCCCGGGCAACGCCCGCGTCCGCCCAGTGCCGCGGCCGTTCCCCCCACCCCGGCCGCCCATCGGCCCACCGCCCCGAAACCGAGGCCCGGCCACAGTCACGCCCCACCCACATCCCTCTTGACACTATTAATAACTAACATTATACTCCCCCCATGGACAACGCACCGCCGCCACCCCACCAGCCCAACCCCGCCCTCCAGCTCCAGCAGGACATCCACGACGAAGCCATGGAAGCCCTGCGCGACATGCTCCCCCTGCGCAGCGGCGACACCACCGAGGCCCGCGCCCGCCGCCACCGCGCCGCCATCGACAACCTCGCCGCCCTGGTCCCGGCCAGCTCCGTGGAAGCCGGCCTCGCCGCCCATCATATCGCCACCATGGCCCACGCCCGCGACTGCCTGCGCCAGGCCGCGCAGCACATGGACGACCCCAGGCTCGCGATGAAGCTCCGCGCCCAGGCCGCCAGCATGGGCCGCGAGGCGCGCGGCTACCTCGGCAAGCTCTTCGCCCTGCAGGCGGTGCGCAAGAAGCGCGAGGCGACCGACGCCGACTGCGAATCCGCCGCCTGGACCGAGCATAGCGTCCTCAACCAACTGACCGACGCGCTGGAGCGCCTGCCGCCCCAGCCGCCCGTCGCCGCGTCGGCGCCCCAGCCCGTGCCCCCGGCCGCGCCCCCGGCTGCGGCGGAACCGCCGCCCCAGCCGGCACGGCCGCGCGACTACGAGGAGTGGTCCGACGAAGAGAAGCACCGGGACCGCATCAGGCGGCAGGCCGACCGCTACGCGATCCTCCATACGATGCGTGTCAAGCGCATCCGCCAGCTCGGCGGCCTGCCGCCGGATTGCGATTACGAGCCGCCGGAACCCGAGGTGCTGCACGCCATCATCACCGGCACCGGCTCGAACCTCCGCTGGGCCGACACCTACGAACCCTGGGTGCCGCCAACCTGAGCCGCAGCCCGGCGGCCGCGAAAGCCATGGCGGAGCGCCGGCCGGACGTCAAAGCACTGGCACCTGTCCGGTCGCGGCATCGCCGAAGCAAGCACCTACGCAGATGCACGCGGATGCAAGCCGATGGACAACGGCTGAACGAACAGCTCCAACGACAAGCAAGCTCCCCCTCCCCTTGAGAGAGGGGGTTGGGGGAGGGCGACCCTCTTTCCCCGTGACGACCTCCACGGTTTCATTCAGGGCGGGCCGGCCGCCGCGGCCGGTGGTCAACTCCCATTCGCGTGCCACTGTCTCGCATGCGGCGAAACGAGACGCCGGTGAGACGCCCCAGCCCCCGCCCGCACGGCGCATGCGATGAACCCGCCGGCAACGCCCTGCTCCCGTGACTCCGCCGCGCCCTTGCGCTACTTCGTCGCCCTTCGCCTGAACGCCCGGGAACCAGACTGACCGCCATGGCCAGCAGCAACCACATCCGCGCCGCTTTGCGCGACGACTTGCCCGCAGCCGCCACCCGGTGGTGCCGCGTTCGCCGCCGGTGCCGCGCAACCACCCCACCCTGATGTTCACCAACGCCGACATCGACGCGGTGCTGACCGAGGCGAAGGAAGCCTATGTCACGCGCAACCCCAAGAGCCTTTCCCGGTATGTCGAGGCCACCGCGGTCATGCCCGGCGGCAACACCCGCACCGTGCTGTTCTACCCGCCCTTCCCGCTGGCGATGGCGCGCGCCGAGGGCTGCCGCCTGTGGGACATGGACGGCGCCGAATATGTCGATTTCCTCGGCGAATACACGGCGGGGCTGTACGGGCACTCGCATCCCGTGATTCGTGCCGCGGTGGATCGCGCGCTGGACGGCGGCATCAGCATGGGCGCGCACAACGTGATCGAGGCGAAATTTGCCCGCGCGGTGTGCGACCGCTTCGCGCTGGAGCGCGTGCGCTTCACCAATTCCGGCACCGAGGCCAATCTGCTGGCGATCACCCTGGCGCGCGTGTTCACTCGGCGGACGAAGGTGCTGGCGTTCGATGGTGCCTATCACGGCGCGGTGTTCACCTTCGCCGGCGGCGGTTCGCCGGTGAACGCGCCGTTCCCGTTCGTGCTGGCGCCATACAACGACACCGCGGCCACGCTGGCCCTGATCGAGCACCATGGCGCCGAACTGGCGGCGGTGATCCTGGAGCCGATGATCGGCAGCGGCGGCTGCATCCCGGCGACGCCCGAGTTCCTGGCCGCGCTGCGCGACGCCTGCACGCGAGTCGGCGCTCTGCTGATCCTGGACGAGGTGATGACCTCGCGCCTGTCGCCTGGCGGTTTGCAGGCGGTGCGCGGGGTGCAGCCGGATTTGACGACGCTGGGAAAATACATCGGCGGCGGCATGTCGTTCGGCGCGTTCGGCGGGCGGGCCGATATCATGGACCTGTTCGATCCGCGCCGGCCGGATGCGCTGCCGCACGCCGGCACGTTCAACAACAACGTGCTGACCATGTCGGCCGGGCTGACCGGGCTGACCGACATCTACACGCCGGAAGCGGCGCTGGCGCTGAACGCCCGCGGCGACGCGTTGCGCGAGCGGCTGAACGGCCTGTGCCGCGCCGCCGACGCGCCGCTGCAGTTCACCGGCATCGGCTCGATGCTGGCGGTGCATGCGATGCGCGGTCCGGTGCGCTCGCCGGCCGACGCGGCCAAAGGGGACGCGAAGCTGAAGGAGCTGTTCTTCTTCGACATGCTGGCGCACGGCATCTGGCTGGCCCGGCGCGGCATGGTCGCGCTGTCGCTGCCGATCGGCGACGCGGAGTGCGATCGGTTGGCCGGGGCGGTGGAGGAGTTCCTGGCGTCGCGGCGGTCGGTGCTGATGGCGGCACAAGACGCGGCCTGATATACGCTCCCAGCGTCCGCGGGCCTGACGCTTCGCCAGCAAGAAACAAGCAGGCTCCCCTTCTCCCCACAACCCACTCCCTCAAGGGTAGGGGGAGTCTCCTGCCCCCTTACGCCTGCTTCCTGCGCGGTTTCATCCGGGGCGGGTCGGCCGCCGCCGGCCGGAGGTCACCTCGCGATGACGGGTTACTCGGCGCCCGCACGCGCAGGTCAACCTTTTGGGCGGTTGGCGTCAGATAGCGCCGCGTTCGCGCAGCCCGGCGATCGCCGCTGCGTCGTAGCCCAGCTCGCCCAGTATCGCGTCGGTATGCTCGCCCAGTTCCGGCGTGGGCCGCATCGCCTCCGGTTGCGGCGCGGCACTCAGCGTGATCGGCTGGCCGACCACGCTGATCTCCCCCAGCTTCGGGTGGTGCACGGGGCGCACGATCCCCAGATGCCGGGTCTGCGGCTCGGCGAACACGGCCTCGATGTCGTTGATCGGTCCACAGGGCACACCGGCCTTGTTCAGCGCCGCCAGCCAATGCGCGCTGGGCTTCGTTCGGGTGATGGCGCCCAACCGCTCATTCAGCGCCTTGCGGTTGTTCGAGCGCAGCTTGCCGGTGGCGTAGTCCGGATCGGAGAGAGCCTCGGCCCAACCGATCGCCTGGCAGAACCGGGTCCACAGCGCGTCGCCCGATGCGGCGATGTTGATGTGGCCGTCCGCGGTGGGAAACACCCCGGTGGGAATGCCGGTCGGATGGTCGTTGCCCGCCTGGCCTGGCACCTCATGGGCGATCAGCCAACGCGACGCCTGGAAGTCGAGCATGAAGATCTGCGCCTCCAGCAGCGAGGTGTGCACCCATTGCCCCTTGCCGGTCTGCGCCCGCTGCATCAGGGCGAGCAGGATGGCCTGTGACAGGAAGATGCCTGAGGTGAGGTCGGCGATCGGGATGCCGACCCGCACCGGCCCCTGGCCTGGCAGGCCGGTGATCGACATCAGCCCGCCCATGCCCTGGGCGATCTGGTCCACGCCCGGCCGGGTCGCATCGGGACCGCTCTGGCCAAAGCCGGAGATGCTGCCATAGACAATGCGCGGGTTGACCTTGGCCACCGTGTCGTAGTCCACCCGCAGGCGGTATTTCACGTCGGAGCGGTAGTTCTCCACGATCACGTCGGCCTTGGCCGCAAGCCGCATGAAGATCGCGTGCGCCTCCGGGTTCTTCAGGTTCAGCGTCATGCCGCGCTTGTTGCGGTGCAAGTTCTGAAAATCGAAGCCGTGCCGGCTGGAGCCCGTGGCGTCGCCCTTCTCGGGACCCGCCGGTTCGATCTTGATCACCTCGGCGCCCCAATCGGCGAGTTGCCGTACCGCGGTGGGACCGGCGCGATGCGCCGTCAGGTCGAGGACCGAAAGACCCTCGAGCGGAAGACCTGGCATGTTCCTGCCTCCTTGCTGCTGTGACGACGAATTCCTGCCTCTCCCTTTTTGGGGGCGGGGTGTGTTCATCCGTGGGCCTGTGGCTGACGCACCCCACCCCCAAACCCGTCCCTCAAGGAGAGGAGGAGGGTCATTTTGCCGCGTCCTGCCGCGTCTTGCCTTGTGTGGGTCAGCGTGCCGCCATTGCCCGCCGGGCCAGGGTCAGCACCGCGTGACGGGACAGCGTGTGATCCGGTGCCCCGGTACGTTTGCAGTTGCGCTCGGCCTGGCTCAGCCCCGCCATCGCCGCGGCCAGCGATGTCGGCGACCAAAGATCCAGCGCCTTGGTGAAGGCCGCGACCCGACGGAAGAACACCGGCGGGCGGGCGGCCCTGGCGGCTTCACCCGCGCTCATGCCGGTTTCCATCAGCAGGCGCGCCCGATACAGCCGCTGCAAGTGCATCAGGCCGCCACGCAACACGCCGACCGGCGCAGTGCCCTCGGCCACCGCCAGTTCCAGGGCGCGGTCCGCCGTTGCCAGATCTCCCGCTGTCGCGGCAAACAGCGCGTCGTCCAGCGACAGCCCGGCCGCGTCGCCGACACAGTGCATCGCCATCTCCAGGTCAACCCGTCCGGCGGGCCCGGCACACAGCGACAACTTCTCCAACTCGGCCTGCGTCGATACCTGGTCGGCGCCAAGCTGCCCAGTGAGCCATGACAGTGCGTCCTGGTCCACGCCGGCGGTCGCAGCATCCAGCGCGCGGCGGATAGTCTCCTCCAACGCGCGACCTTCCTCCGGATAGCAGCCGACCGCGGCACCATCGGGAGCAGCCTCCAGCAGGCTGCGCAGCTTGGACCGGGCCGCTATGCCCGGCGCCTCCAGGACCACAAGCGCCTGGGCGCGGCTGTCCAGGACCGCCTGCGCCGGTCCGGTCGCCGCGTCGGTCGCGTCGCGCACGCGCACCACGCGGCGGCCTCCGGTCAGCGGCACCGAGGCCGCCTCGTCGGCCAGCCGGTCAAGCCGGTCCCGCGCCAGCTCGGCGACCAGGAATGGATCGTCGAGCGATCCTGCCACCGCCCGCACCAGCGTTTCCGCGCGTTGGCGGATCATGCCGGCGTCGTCGCCGTACAGCAGGACGACGCGGCAATCCCCGGGATTTCGCAGGAAGGCGGCGACCCGCTGCGGCGCGAGTTTCATGCTGCGCCGCGCGACGCAACGGCGGCGCGGCGGCGAAAGAATACCGCCAGTTGCATCGCAATCTGGTCCGCCACCGCAGCCGCCAGCCGGCGTTGCACCACTTCGTTGTCGAGGTCCGCCGCGAAGTATTGCTGATCGAGGACGTTGACCCCATCGATGGCTCGCGCGGACCCGCTGGTGACCCGCGTTTGCGACGGATCGCGCGCCGTAAGGGTCCACTGCGCGGTTCCGGTCAGGCGTATCCGCGTTGCCAAACTGTCCGGCTCGACGCCAATGCCCTCACCGGCAATCGAGAAGCTCACGGCAAGGTCGTAGCGATGCGGCGTTCCGCCCGAATCGGCCGCCAGCCGCTCCTGCAAATCCTGCCGCAGCAACTGACCCGGGCGATCGGGAATCAGACCCACATCGATGGCCGCCAGTTCCCGTTGTGCCGGTCCCGCCCGGCCCGAGGCAGTGGGCATGTACACCGGCTGGAAACCGCAGCCGGCCAAGGCCGCGGCGCCGCCGAGTGCCAGCAGCCCGCGGCGTGACAACTCGCCGGTCATCCGGCAACCACGAAGTTGACGATGCGATTCGGCACATGGATGCGCTTGACCACGCGTTTGCCCAGCAGCGCCCGAGCCACGTTCGGTTCGGTTTCCGCCATGGCAATGACCTGGCCCGCCGCGGCATCCGGCGGTGCGGCGATCGTGCCGCGCAACTTGCCCATGACCTGCACCGCGATCGTCACGCTCTCGGTGGTCAACAATGCCGGATCCGGCTTCGGCCACGGCAGCTCCGCGACCAGTACCGCGGAGTCCGGTTGCAACCGTGCATGCACTTCCTCGGCCAAATGCGGGATCATCGGGGACATCAGGCGGCACAGGGTTTCCAGCGCCTCGCGACGCGCCCAGCGGAGGCCGGGCTGGTCGGCGGCGCGTTCGGCGTCGCCGATCGCGTTGGTGAACTCGTACAGCCGGGCCACCGCGACGTTGAAGGCGAAGCTGTCCAGTGCGTCGGTCACTGCCGCCATGGTCCGGTGCGTCGCGTGGCGCAACGCGCGCACGGCCGGTCCCACATCCCCGGCCGGCGGTTCCACCGGAGCCGTGTCGAGCGATTCCGCGAGGCGGAACACGCGTTGGGTAAAGCGGAACGCCCCGGCGACGCCGGACTCGGTCCATTCCATGTCCCGTTCGGGCGGGTTGTCCGACAGGATGAACCACCGGGCGGTATCGGCGCCGTAGCGGGCGATGATGGCCCCGGGATCGACCGTGTTGCGCTTCGATTTGCTCATTGCCTCGACGCGGCCGACGGTTACCGGCTCGCCGGTATCGCGGCCGACCACGCTGCCGTCGGGCTGCGTCACAACCTCATCGGGATAGAGCCACGCACCGTTGGGCCCGGCGGTGCTGCGATAGCTTTCATGAGTCACCATGCCCTGGGTGAACAATCCGGCGAACGGTTCGTCGATTTTCAGATGGCCGGTTGCCTGCATCGCCCGCGCGAAGAACCGTGAATAGAGCAAGTGCAGAATCGCATGCTCGATTCCGCCGATGTATTGATCGACCGGCATCCAGTGATCGGCTGCCGCACGCGCCACCGGTTCCGCTGCTCGAGGGCTGCAAAACCGGGCGAAATACCACGAGCTGTCAACGAACGTGTCGCAGGTGTCGGTTTCGCGCCGCGCCGGTGCGGCGCAGCGGGGGCAGGCCACGTGTTTCCAGGTGGGATGATGTTCAAGTGGATTGCCCGGCCGGTCGAAGGTCACGTCATCGGGCAACAGGACCGGAAGTTGCTCGTCCGGAACTGGGACAACGCCGCAGGCCGCGCAATGGATCACCGGAATTGGACAGCCCCAATAGCGTTGGCGCGACACGCCCCAGTCGCGCAGGCGCCAGTTCGTGACACCCTTGCCGACGGCGCGGCGTTCGAGTTCGGCAATCACCGCCCGCTTCGCAGATTCGACATCCTGGCCGTCGAACGGTCCGGAGTTGAAGATGGTGCCGGAACCGACATAGGCTTCATTCGCCACGGCAAAGGAATCCGGGTCGGCGCCCGGAGGCAACACCACGGGGACAACCTGGAGATTGTACTTGCGAGCGAAGTCGAGGTCGCGCTGATCGTGCGCCGGGCAGCCGAAAATTGCGCCGGTCCCGTACTCCATCAGCACGAAATTGGCGATCCAGACAGGGAACGTCGCGGACTCCAGCAACGGGTGGCGAACCCGCAGGCCGGTGTCGTAGCCGCGCTTTTCGGCGGTCTCGATCGCTGCCTCGCTGGTGCCCATCTGGCGGCACTCGGCGATGAATGAAGCAGCCGCCGGATCGCGCGCCGCAACCGCCGCTGCGAGCGGATGTTCCGGCGCCAGGGCCAGGAAGGACATGCCGTAGAGCGTGTCCGGCCGAGTGGTGTAGACTTCTCCCCGTTCGATCGATTGCTCCGGCGTCACCAGGTCGAAATGCAGCCGGGCGCCTTCGCTGCGGCCGATCCATTTCTCCTGCATAATCCGGACTCGCTCCGGCCAGCGGCCGAGCTGGTCCAGCGCCGCGAGAAGCTCCCCGGCATAGTGGGTAATGCGAAAGAACCATTGGCTGAGCTGCTTCTTCTCGACCGGTGCACCCGAGCGCCAGCCGCGGCCATCAATCACTTGCTCATTGGCCAGGACCGTGCCGTCAACCGGATCCCAATTGACCCAGCTTTCCTTGCGTTCGACCAGACCGGCTCGCAGGAAATCCAGGAACAATTTCTGCTGTTGGCCGTAATACACAGGATCGCATGTCGCGAACTCACGCCGCCAATCGAGTGACAACCCCATGCGCTGCAGCTCGGTTCGCATGTTGGCGATGTTTTCCTGGGTCCATTTGGCGGGATGGATGCCGCGTTCGCGCGCCGCGTTCTCGGCGGGAAGGCCGAACGCGTCCCAGCCCATCGGATGCAGCACTGAAAAACCCCGCGCCCGCTTGTAGCGCGCGACCACGTCGCCGAGGGTATAGTTGCGCACGTGCCCCATATGGATCTTGCCGCTGGGGTACGGGAACATCTCAAGAACGTAGTATTTCGGCTTGCCATCGGAGGGCACGTCGTCCACATCGAAGCAAGCGCGCTCGGCCCAGGCACGTTGCCATTTCGGCTCCGCGACCCCGAAATCATAGCGCGGCACCTCCACCGGTGCCGTGGTCACAGTCTCGTTCATGATGTCTGTATCGACCGGGGCGGGTCGCCAGGCAAGTCCCGTCACAACGTGGACGGCTGTGCGGCCTTCCGGCGTTCATGCCAGGCGTCCATCAACTGCAGCACCGTCGCCGCGGTCTCCTCGATCGAGCGGCGGGTCACGTCGATGACGGGCCAGCCCCGGCTGTTGCAGAGGCGGCGCGCCCAGAGCAATTCGGAACGGACCGCGTCCTCATCGACGTATTCGGTGGTGGTCTGGCGAACCGCCCCGGTCGGACCGCCCGCCGCGATCATGCGCAGGCGAAAGCGCCGGATCTCGATCAAGGCGGCGAGGTCGAGAGTCAGGCCGATCACCGGACAATGCTGCTTCTCCAGGTCCGCCGGGATCGGCAGGTTGGGGACAAGCGGGACGTTGGCAGCCTTGATACCGCGATTGGCGAGGTAGAAGCAGGTGGGCGTCTTCGAACTGCGCGACACGCCGACCAGGATGACGTCCGCTTCCGCCAGACCGGCCGCGGCCTGGCCGTCATCATGGGCGAGGACGTAGTGCATCGCGTCAATCCGGCGGAAATAGTCGGCATCCAACGCATATTGCCGGCCGGGCCGGGCCGACGCCTGCTCCCCGATCGATTCCTGCAACAGATTCATGACCGGATCGAGCACGTTGACCACCGGCACGTTCAGCCGCAGGCAGGTGGTTTCCAACTCGCTGCGCAGCGCCCGGTCAACAAGCGTGGACAATACCGGGCCGGGTTCATGCTCTATGCCTCCCAGTACGCGGTGAAGCTGAAACCGGGTACGGATCAGGCTCCACCGGTGATGGATGATCTCCGCATGCTCGAACTGGACCGTCGTTGCCCGGGCTATCGCGTTCAGCGTCTCACCGGTCGCGTCGGAGACCAGGTGAAGGTTGATCCGATGATTATCCATAGGCGGAGGATAACGGAGATAGCCGGGACCGTCAGCCCACCTGGCCCAGCGGCGAGGCAAGGCGGGGATAACCCGTGCCCTTGCGCGACACCGGGATAGCTGGCAGCAATTGTCCATCAGGTGCGGATAGTGCCTGAATGCTTCGGCGGCAGCGCTACTTGCAGGGTGACTCTGATGTGGACAAACGACCGGAAACTCCGGCGGCGGCGGGTACCCCGCAATCCACAGGCCCTACTGCATCATCACCCAGTAAAGATTCTTTCTTGTCTCTGATTTCCCAATGGACACACCGAAGCGCCTGTTGCGAACCCTGACGGGAGAGGCCGTATGGCCGCCACCGGTCTGGCTGATGCGCCAGGCCGGACGCTATCTTCCGGAATATCGGGCCATACGAAGCAAGGCCAAGGACTTCATTGCGCTATGCACGACCCCGGCGCTGGCGACCGAGGTTACGTTGCAGCCGATCCGCCGCTATCGGCTGGATGCGGCGATCCTGTTCAGCGATATCCTGATGGTTCCCTGGGCTTTGGGACAGGGTTTGGCTTTCCGTGAAGGTGAAGGGCCGGTGTTGCCCCCGTTGCGGGATGCTTCCGGACTGGCTGACCTGGATCCGGGCCACCTGCTGGATCGCGTGGCACCCATTCTTGAGACAGTGCGCCGGGTCCGGCAGACGCTGCTGGCGGAAGGCTTGGGCAATGCGGCCCTGATCGGCTTCGCCGGGTCGCCGTTTACCGTGGCTTGCTACATGGTCGAAGGTGGAGGGTCACGCGACTTCGGCGCGACCCGCGCCATGGCATTCGGCGATCCGGCGTTGTTCACCCGGTTGCTCGACATCATCGCGGACGCCACGGTGAGCTATCTGTCGGCGCAGATCGATGCGGGTGCCGAAGCCGTGATGCTGTTCGATTCCTGGGCTGGCGTGCTGTCGCCGCGCCAGTTCCGCTCGCATGTGGTACGGACGACGCGTCGCATCGTGGGTGAGCTCGGCCGGTTGCATCCGACCGTGCCGGTGATCGGATTTCCCCGTTTGGCGGGCCTGCTGATCGGTGAATACGTGCGAACGACCGGGGTTCACGCGGTCGGGTTGGACACCGGCACGGACCTTGTGCTGGCGAAGGCTCAGATGCGGGGGCCGGTGGTGTTGCAAGGAAATCTCGACCCACTCGCGCTGCTTGCCGGGGGGGCGGCCATGCGGGTCGAAGCCGCTTGTATCCTGGATTCGATGCGCGGCTGGCCGTTCGTGTTCAATCTGGGCCATGGCGTTGTGCCGCAAACCCCGCCCGGGCACGTTGCGGAGCTGGTGGAGCAGGTGCGTGCCGGCTGACCAGAGGCGCCGAGTCGCGGTCGTCCTGTTCAATCTGGGTGGTCCGGATCGGCTGCCGGCGATCCGGCCGTTCCTCCTGAACCTGTTCCGCGACCCCGCTATCCTGCGCGTGCCGCTCTTGCTGCGTTTCTTGCTGGGACGAGCGATCGCGTATCTCCGTTTGCCGGCCGCCCGGGCCAACTACGCGCTGCTGGACGGCTGTTCACCGCTGTTGGACCTGACGCGCGCCCAGGCCAGGACGCTGCAAGCCGCGCTGCCGGATATGCAGGTCCGGTGCTTCGTCGCGATGCGGTATTGGCACCCGTTCAGTGATGCCGCGGCGGGTGCGGTGCGGGCCTGGCGGCCGGATGATGTGGTACTGCTGCCGCTCTATCCGCAGTTCTCCACCACAACCACCGGCAGCTCACTGGCGGCGTGGCAGGAGGCTGCCGCCAAGGCCGGCCTGGTGGCTGCAACCCATATGATCTGCTGCTACGCTGCCGAGGATGCTTACGTTGCCTCGGTTGCGGCCCTGGTGCGGGCGGCCTATGCGCAGGCTCGTTCAGGCTTGGCAGCAGACACGCCGTTGCGCGTATTGTTCTCGGCGCACGGACTTCCGGAAGCGATCATCTCCTCGGGCGATCCCTATCGGTGGCAGGTTGAACAGACCGTGGCGGCGGTCTTGAATGCGTGGAAGGAACCGCTGATCGACTGGGTGATCTGCTATCAATCGCGAGCGACGCCGGTGCGCTGGATCGGGCCGAGCACGATCTCTGAAATCGAAAGGGCGGCGCGCGATAGGGTCGCGGTGATGCTTGTGCCGATTGCTTTCGTGTCGGAGCATTCTGAAACGCTGGTGGAACTCGACGTCGAATATCGGCATCTGGCAGACCGGCTGGGAGTTCCGGGCTACTTTCGCGTTCCGGCACCAAACTCGGACACCGGCTTCATCGCGGCGCTTGCCCGCGGCGTGCGTCGGGCCCTGGCGTTGGGAATTGGCACGCACAGTCATCGGGGACCGCGCGCCTGTCCCCGGCGATACTCCGGCTGCCTTTGTCGCGTCGAGGATTCCGCGTGAGCCGGTTCCTCAACAGCCTCACATGCGCGCCGGACGCTATGGGACGCGCGGGATGACGCTGGACGTACTGAGGACGGTTTATCCATGGATCAAGGCGATGCATGTCATTGCCATGGTCGCCTGGATGGCCGGGTTGTTCTATCTGCCGCGACTCTACGTCTATCACTGCGAGACGGCTCCCGGATCGCCTGAAAGCGAGCGGTTCAAGGTCATGGAACGCCGATTGCTCCGGCAGATCGCCACGCCGGCGATGATCGCTACCTGGACCTTTGGCATCGTGCTTGTATTGACGCCTGGTATCCTTGACTGGGGATGGGGCTGGTGGCACGTCAAGCTGGCAGCGGTCATTCTGCTCTCGGGCTTCCACGGCATGGTTTCCCGTTGGCGGCGCGATTTCCTGGTGGACCGCAACGTTCGGCCGCAAGGCTTCTATCGGCTGGCCAACGAGGTCCCGACGCTGCTTCTGGCGGTCATCGTGGTCATGGTGATCGTGCGGCCATTCTGACCGCTTGACTTCCGTCAACCCGCTACCTACCTGTCGGTTGACGCAGGCGGGCCACCCCGGCTAGGCTGCGGCTTCCCCCAGACTGGAGACGGCCGACGGTCGCTCCGGATCTCCTTACCTAGCGGGATACCAACCGGCCATTCCTCATACGAATGGTCTTCGCCGGTTCTGGGCATCCCGCCCGAATCCCGTTCAATCACGTCACGCTCACGTCCGAGGCATCACGATGCACCTCGCTGAACTCAAGGCAAAATCCCCATCCGATCTGCTCAGCTACGCCGAGTCGTTGCAGATAGAGAACGCATCATCCCTGCGGAAGCAGGACATGATGTTCGCGATCCTGAAAAACCTGGCGGAGAACGATCAGGCCATCCATGGCGAGGGTACGCTGGAAATCCTGCCGGACGGCTTCGGTTTCCTGCGCAGTCCGGAAGCCAACTACCTGCCCGGCCCTGATGATATCTATGTAAGTCCCAGCCAGGTCCGGCGGTTTGGCTTGCGCACCGGCGACACGGTCGAAGGCCAGATCCGCGCCCCAAAGGACGGCGAGCGCTACTTTGCCCTCCTCAAGGTCGATACGGTCAATTTCGAGCCGCCGGAATCGGTTCGCCACCGGATAAACTTCGACAATCTGACCCCGCTCTACCCCGACGAGCGGCTGCAGATGGAGATGGAGAATTTCCAGTCTGTCGCCAAAGGTCCGGCGAAGGACAACACGCCGCGCGTGATCGATCTGATCTCGCCGATCGGCAAGGGCCAGCGGGCGTTGATCGTGGCGCCGCCGCGTACCGGCAAAACCGTGATGCTGCAAAACATCGCCACGGCGATCGCCGCCAATCACCCCGAGGTCTTCCTTATCGTCTTGCTGATTGACGAGCGGCCGGAGGAAGTCACCGACATGGCGCGTTCGGTGAAGGGCGAAGTGATCAGCTCCACCTTCGACGAACCGGCGACCCGGCACGTGCAGGTCACCGAAATGGTGTTGGAGAAGGCCAAGCGCCTGGTCGAGCATAAGCGCGACGTGGTGATTCTGCTCGACTCCATCACCCGGCTGGCGCGCGCCTACAACACCGTGGTGCCGTCGTCCGGCAAGGTACTGACCGGCGGCGTGGACGCCAACGCCCTGCAACGGCCCAAGCGCTTCTTCGGCGCTGCTCGCAACATCGAGGAAGGCGGCTCCCTGACGATCATCGCCACGGCCCTGGTCGATACCGGCAGCCGCATGGACGAGGTGATCTTCGAGGAGTTCAAAGGCACCGGCAACTCGGAAATCATCCTGGACCGCAAGCTGTCCGACAAGCGAACCTTCCCGGCGATCGACATCACCAAGTCGGGCACGCGCAAGGAAGAGCTGCTGGTTGAAAAAAGCACGCTGTCAAAGATGTGGGTGCTGCGCCGCATCCTGAACCCGATGGGCACCGTGGACGCGATGGAGTTCCTGCTGGACAAGCTGAAATACAGCAAGACCAACAATGATTTCTTCGATGCGATGAACACGTGACGGGGCACCGGTTCCGTCACCAAACGCCGCATGAAGGGTCAGTGGAAGCGGGGCATCACGTCCTGGCATAGCAGCTTTACCGCTGCCAACACGTTGGGGTGCGGAATTGCCCCGCCGCAATTCAGCTCCAGCAGAACGCCGTCCAGCCCGAGTTCATCGTGAAGTGCGTGCAACTGTTGGCTGACCGTATCCGGGGTGCCGATGAATACCGAGCCGCGCAGCGCCTCCTCATAGGTGATGCTCGCGAGGCGATCAGCGGTGAGGTTGCGGCGATCCACCGCATCGACTCCGGCACGCGTTGCCGAGTCAGCCAGCAGCCTGGCTTGCGCGCGGTAATAATGCATCAGGCTCGCCTCGGCATCGACGCGCGCCTGCGCCGTGGTTGCCGCGATATATCCAGGCGCACGGAGGAACACCTGACCGTTCCCAGGATGGCCGGCCGCGGAATAGGCTGTCCGGTAGGCCGCGATCTGTGGCGCGAACATGCGGGCGTCTTCATGACGCACCGCGAGAAAGATCGGCAAACCCTGGCGGCCGATGGTAACGAACGTATCCGGGCTGGTGGCAGCGACGCGGATCGGCGGCAGCGGCTTCTGGCAGGGCTGTGGCGTGACGGCGACGTTCTGGAAAGAGTGGTAGTGCCCGGCATAGGATAGGACCGGTTCGGTCCACGCCTTGATGATGATGTCCAGCGTCTCGGTGAACCGGTCGCGGCTCTCGGCGTACGGTACGCCATAGGCTTCATAGGTTTTCGCCACGCCACTGCGGCCGACGCCGAAGATCAGCCGGCCCCGGCTGATCTGGTCAACCGTCGCGGCTTCTTCGGCAATCCGCAGTGGATTGCACAGCGGCAGCACCTGCACCGCGATACCGATTTTGATGCGGCTGGTACGGGCCGCGATCGCGCTGGCGACGCACATGGGGGAAGACAGCACCGAGCGATCCGGGTCGAAATGCAGTTCGGCCAGCCAGATCGCGTCGAGGCCCCAGCGTTCGGCGCCGTCCACAAGATCGAAGGCCTCGGCAAACGCCTCCGCATCCGGCCGGCCGGGCAGCGACGGAAACTCGTGGAAGATGCCGAACTCCATCGCCGCTGCCTTTCGTTGGTGTGCCGCCGAACCTACTATACCCAGGTTCCGGCGTTACGCCACCGGGCGGGTCTCGCTAGTAGCGGTACAGGTCGTGCTTGAACGGGCCGGCCGGATCAACACCGATGTACTCGGCTTGCTCCGGCGTCAGGACCGACAGCTTGGCTCCGACCTTCGCCAGATGCAGCGCGGCAACCTTCTCGTCGAGCTGCTTGGGCAAGGTATAGACCTGCCGCTCGTATTTGCCGGGCGGAGCGGTGAACAGCTCGATCTGCGCCAGCACTTGGTTGCTGAACGACGCGCTCATCACGAAGCTGGGATGGCCGGTGGCGTTGCCCAGGTTCACCAGGCGGCCCTCAGACAGCACGATCAGGCGCTTGCCATCGGGAAACACCACTTCATCGACCTGCGGCTTGACGTTCTCCCACTTGTAGTTGCGCAGCGCCCCGATCTGGATCTCGGAATCGAAATGGCCGATATTGCAGACGATGGCGCGGTGCTTCATCTGCCGCATGTGATCCAGCGTGATGACATCGACGTTGCCGGTCGCGGTCACGAAGATGTCGCCGACCGGTGCGGCTTCGTGCATGGTGGTGACCGCGTAGCCCTCCATGGCCGCTTGCAGCGCGCAGATCGGATCGATTTCGGTCACCATCACGCGACAGCCGGCATTGCGCAGGCTGGCGGCCGAGCCTTTGCCGACATCGCCGAAGCCGTTCACCACCGCGACCTTGCCGGCCATCATCACGTCGGTGCCGCGGCGGATGCCATCCACCAGCGATTCGCGGCAGCCGTACAGGTTGTCGAACTTCGATTTCGTCACGCTGTCATTCACGTTGATCGCCGGTGTGAGCAGTTTGCCGTCGCGTGCCATGTCGCGGAGGCGGTGGACGCCGGTGGTGGTCTCCTCGGAGATGCCGCGCACGTCCCGCAGCAATTCCGGGTATTTCTGGTGCATCAGCAGGGTCAGGTCGCCGCCGTCGTCCAGGATCATGTTTGGGGTCCAGCCGCCGGGGCCGCGAATGGTCTGGCCGATGCACCACCAGAACTCTTCCTCGCTCATCCCCTTCCAGGCGAACACCGGCACGCCGGCGGCGGCAATGGCGGAGGCCGCGTGGTCCTGCGTGGAGAAGATGTTGCAGGACGACCAGCGCACCGTGGCCCCGAGGACCTGCAGCGTTTCGATCAGCACCGCGGTCTGGATGGTCATGTGCAGGCAGCCGGCGATGCGGGCGCCCTTCAAGGGCCGGTTGGTGCCGAATTCCTGGCGGATGGCCATGAGGCCGGGCATTTCGTCCTCGGCCATGGCGATCTCCTTGCGGCCCCAGTCCGCCAGCGAGCTGTCCTTCACCTTGTGGTCCGGGGTGTTCGGCATCCATCGTACTCCTGTTGGGTCATCACTCATATAAAGATATCTGCATGTCTGCAAGAGATCGTTGGCCGCCTGGTAGGTTGCTGCACCAGGTGCAACGGATTCGCCTGTGCCCGGCCGGCCTTCCGGCAGTGGCCCAAGGACGGGGGTGCTCCGATGGTGCGGCGTCGCAGGCTGCCGGCGATAGTCTGGCCGGTGCTCCTGGCCTGCCCTGCTCAGGCTGTCAGCGGCGGCGAGAATCCGCGCATAAACGGCGGCGGCCCAAAAGCCGGCACAAAACTTGCCGTCGAATCGATGGTGGCAACGAGCGCTGGCTGGCAGACCCCTGTCAATGCCGCCAGCCGCCGCAGGCGGGGGCCG
>DATLQW010000104.1:0-35649 GCA_035535035.1 Acetobacteraceae bacterium | reverse complement strand
CGGCCCCCGCCTGCGGCGGCTGGCGGCATTGACAGGGGTCTGCCAGCCAGCGCTCGTTGCCACCATCGATTCGACGGCAAGTTTTGTGCCGGCTTTTGGGCCGCCGCCGTTTATGCGCGGATTCTCGCCGCCGCTGACAGTGTGGGGGATAGCCACGTAAACGGTCCTTCAGCGCATAGCTGGAGCTACATAAAGGGTGTGAGTCGTCACGTCCCACCGAATTGGTTTATCTTGGGGCATGCCGATCATAACGAAATTAAGAGCAGCAACCTTATAGCCGTTGGACGCTAAAAAGTTCGCGATCTGAGCGCCTACCTGTTGGTCAGATGGAGAGCCTATAGCATCAACGGTGATCGGCTGATCTTTCGGAATGTTTGCAAGCAGCAAGTCGCCAACCTCTTTGGTAAATTGCAGCTTGGGGGGTGCCTGGTTAACGTAATATTGGTTGGTAGTGCCTCCATGCTGATCGAAGTTGAAATTTCCAGACGCTCCAGGAGGTGTATCGTTTTGTGCGGACATTGTGCTCTCCTTCGAGGGCGGCTTCCGCGCGACGGCAACCACGCCGCCTGGAACCGGCAGGAATCCGGCCGCAATCACGGCCACGATGCAATGCCTACGCACCTGCGCTAGTCTCCCTTGGCGTCAAGCTGAAGGGCGGTTGGATGCTCCGCGTAAACTTCGATGCCGCGGAGCGTGCTTAGTGTCTTAACGTCAATTGACACCCACCCGTCGCCGTGATTTGCGTCCCCCACGGCCCACATGGGCGATGCAACCCCAAAAGCTCCCGCGCGCACAAGGCCAGCCCCGTGTACGGTGATGGTCGCGCCCGCCATATCGCCCGCGTTATACGCTCTTAACTCAATCGTTTTCTTGACGCCCTCTGGCGCGATCGACCAGTCGCTCTCCCCATCTATGTGAAGGCTCGGCGGCGGCGCTTGGTTGATATAGGTCTGGTTTGTAGTGCCGCCTTGTTGGCCGAAATTGAAGTTCCCGGTTGCTCCTGGAGGAAGGCTGTCTGTTGATTGTGCTTGGGGTGCTGTGACCACCGGGGGCTGCGCAAGGGCGACAGATGCGGTAAGACAGGACAAATACGCGCCTAATCTTATGACCGCTGCCACCCAACGCGTTACAGTCATGCTCACGGCTTGCCATGATTGATATAGGTCTGCTTCGTGGCGCCACCCCGCTGGTCGAAGTTGAAGTTGCCGGACGCGCCATTCGGGGCAGCCGGAGGCTGACTTGTGCCGCCTCCTGGGGGGATTGATGATTGGCTGGGGGACAAAGAAGCTGGTGGGGGCTTGGCTATCGCGTGTTCGTGGACAAGTTCGGTAACGCACAGCAGGACGATAGCGCCCACAATCGCGCCAATAGCCAACGAAATGACCCGCCGCCAGCCGTCAGATGGATGTGCCATAATAGCCCACGCAATATCCCACGCAATCAGCGGCATTACCGACAGAAGAAGACCCCACCACGCTGCGCGCGGAGCATCCGTCACCTTGGCGATTGTCAAGGGCACCATGAATGCAGACGGCAAGCAGGCGATAGCCAATAGGATGCCCCAAGCTCCCCATTCATCCTCCATCTTGACGCATCGCACCTTGATACTGTGAGAATATGCATCGTGACAGCCGCTCCCGTTCCGTGTAGAAGGTGATTCTACGCGGCTCGGCATGGCCAACATCTCCGCGAATCGGGCTTCCGACCCGGTTGCGCCAACAACATGAATATCAGAACCGACAGGGCGGCGCTACGGCGCCGCTTCCTGTCTCAGCGCCACGCCCGCTGCCAATACCCGGCCCACACCCGCGATACGGGATGCGCCAGCGCCGCCCCGACCACCGCCTCATGCTGTGCCCCGTTCGGCACCCGCCGGTGATCTTCCTTCCAAGCCATCTCGCGTGCGTAGGAGATCAGATACGGCCCGCTGATATGATGGTGTTGGCCGAGTTCCGCGCGCCGCAGCCGGGAGAAGAATGACTCGGCCCAATTCGTGCAAGCGCCGTCCAGGCTGTAGGCCACGCTATGGTTGATCCGGCGCATCTCGTAGTGAGCATGCAGCCGATCCCAGCCCGGCGCCTCATCGGCATGGACCACGGCGCCCGGCGCGACGTGCTGACGAATGAACGGCACCGCGTCGGCTTCCTTGGCGACCACGGTCGGCAGCGTCCGGCCGCCACGCTCGCGGGCGATCACGACTGACTGGCGGCCGGTCGGATGCTCGGCGCGGCGATCCGTGCGGTCTGCCGCCTCATTCTCCGGCCGGGAGTGACCGCCAACATAGGCGCCGTCGATTTCCACGGTGCCGGTCAACTCGCCTTCGCTCTGGGTGGCGCCGATCGCCTCGCGCAGCTTGTGCGCCAGGACGAAGGCCGTCTTGTACTGCACGTCCAGATCGCGACCGAGTTGGAGCGCGGAAATTCCCTTGACCGCATTTACGAAGATGGCAATGGCGGCAAGATAATCTCGAATTGGCAGCTTGCGGCTGGAGAAAATCGTGCCGGACGTAACGCTGAACTGCCGGTTGCACGCCTTGCACTTCCAGATGCGACGCGCGGCATAGGTGTAAACCGCCGTGCATTCGCAGCGTGGGCAGAACGCCTCGCCAGCGTTGGAGGCAAACCAGATCGCCACGAACCGCGCGTGAGCCTCATCGTCAGACATGCGCATGATTGCCCCGAGGGAGAGCGTCCTGGCCTTCGCTGACAAGAGGAAGTGTTGTGCCATGCGCACAATATGCGTGAGCGCTCCCGCACTGTCGATATACGAATGCGGTTACGCATGGATTTTTATGCGTGAGCACATCGACGTAATAATATCACCCAAAATACCGGAAAAACGAACTGTACTTGCGATGCCTCTTCGTGGTACCGCCTCTTTCGCAAAAGCGGGAGAACGGCCATGACGCTACAGACTCGCATCGTCAGTATTGATCTACAGAGCCGGATCGACAACTACGTGCGGGAGACGCGCTTTCCGCGCAGCTTGTTCATCTCAGAAGACGGCCGGATCGTCGGCACATGGATCATGGGCAACGACTACCGGGTGAAGTCGGAGTACTACGGGGGGTATCCGGCGGGGTATCTGCGCCGCATCAAAGCGCTGTTCCCCGACAAGCGGCGTGTGCTGCACCTGTTCAGCGGCAAGGTCGATTTGGCAGCACTCCCAGGCGATACCGTTGATATCAACCCGGAACTGAACCCGACATTCGTCGATGACGCCCAGACCTTGCGCGACGTTCCGCTGGAACGGTACGATCTCATCTTAGCCGATCCGCCATACAGCATTGACGACGCGGAACGCTACCAGACCACGATGGTCAAGCGGAACCTGGTGCTGCGCGCCCTTCAGCGGGTGACGGCGGGAACGCATGTCGTATGGCTCGATCAGGTGTTGCCGATGTATCGGAAGGACGCGTTTGGCATTGACGCTGTGATAGGGATGGTGAAATCCACGAACCACCGATTTAGAATGGTGACGATCTTCCGGCGGCACTCGGTTCAGGTTGAGACGCTGGTAGGCCGGGCAAACTGGCGGCCTGCGTTAGGCGAACTGGCATTGGGTCACGTAGCCGACTGAGCGGTAGGCGGGATGGCAGCGGACCAGCTATTTGTCCTCGTGACAGAGATCGGCGGCAGCCGTAGGGAATATGCGATTTTCCGCGACGAAGGAGATGCGGGCGCTGCCTATTTCGAGGGCAACGAAGCATGCATGGATGGTCTATTGCCGGAGAACATGGGCGACCCGGCCGCCGTGACCGACTGTTGGCTTTATAAGATAGACACAGCGAGCGAGGACGAAGCAAGGAAAGCTGCTGTAAATGGAACGGCAACGCTGGTTGCCAAGCTCGAGCCGCCTGACGATTTCTAATCCAGGTC
This sequence comes from Acetobacteraceae bacterium, assembly GCA_035535035.1. Classification (GTDB taxonomy): domain Bacteria; phylum Pseudomonadota; class Alphaproteobacteria; order Acetobacterales; family Acetobacteraceae; genus JASHVB01. The sequence continues at coordinate 31,771 of DATLQW010000104.1, read as the reverse complement.
AAACCCCAATAACTCTCGCAGTGACCGCCCAAAGGCGTGCCGCAGTCGGGCCTGAAATCCTCCGCCGCCGTAGCGGGAAATATACTTCATTAGCAGCCCCAGCCCGGCGTCATCGAGTGTGACGGTATTCCCTTCGGAAAGCTGTCTCTGCAATCCCCGCTGGAATGATTGAAGGCCACCTCTGCCTGCGACGGTGGTCTGAGTGATGTACGCCGCCTCGTCGGGCAGCAAGGTAAATACGATCGGGCCATACTCCTGATCGGTGTCTTCCAATTCCTCGGCCGCCCCGCGGATGCGGGACCATCGGGCCTGCGCGGCCAACCTTGCGGATTCGGCGCGTTTCTCCGGCGTCATGCGGGCTGCCCGCATCGCGCCACCCTTCAAGCCGCCGCGCCGCCCAAGCTCGGCTGCGGCGCGGTTTTTCTCCGGTGGCTTGTCGGGGCTGTCTATTGGCTCACGCATGGCCTAGATTATGTGGCCTGCGTGACCGCTAACGCAAGGGGTTGTTGGTGCGTTTGCTACCTAATGCCGCAAAGGCACTGCCTTCGCTTGGGGGTCCAGGGGGCAAAGCCCCTTGGCGGGTTCCAGGGCAGCGCCCTGGCCTTGCTTCGCCCACCTGATATGACCCTGCCGCTGAGGCCCCCTACCCACCCCAAGCGGCAAAGGTTTCCAGGCCATGACCGAGCCGGACTGGCGCTCCATCAACCGGGCGCATTGGGACGAGAAGGTTGCGCTGCATGTTGGCCCGCGTGGCTACGACCTGCTGGATGTGCGGGCCGGCCACGGACTCCTCAATGCCATCGAGGAGGCCGAACTGGGATCGGTTGATGGCCTGCGCATCCTCCACCTGCAATGCCATTTTGGCCGCGACACGCTGATCCTGGCGCAGCGCGGCGCAACGGTCGTCGGGTTGGACTTCTCCGCGCCGGCCATCGACGTTGCCCGTGGCCTCGCTGCCGAACTGGGGCTGGCGGACCGGGCCCGCTTCGTGCGCGCCGATCTCTACGATGCGCGCGAGGCGATCCCAGAGCAGGCCAGCTTCGATCGGGTGTTCGTCACCTGGGGCGCCATCATCTGGCTGCCGGACATTGCCCGCTGGGCAGAGGTTGTCGCGCACTTCCTCAAGCCCGGCGGCGCGCTCTACCTCGCGGAGGTGCATCCCGCGGCTTTGGTGTTCGACGATGCAGCAGCACTGCCCGACGGCCGGCCGGGTTTCTGCGCCCCGTATTTCTCTCGTGCCGGCGTGGTGATGCAAGAGGCGCACGACTATATCGACGAGACCGCGACGGTCGCCAACGCCACCACGCACACCTGGATCCATCCGCTGGGCGCCATCGTCACCGGGCTGATCGAGGCGGGCCTCCGGCTGGATTGGCTGCATGAGCACGATGCCATCACCTGGCACATGTTCGAACAACTGGTGGAGGGCGGCGACGGTCAGTGGCGGTGGCCGGACAAGCCGTGGTTGCCGCTGGCGTTCTCGCTGCAGGCGACCCGCTGTTAGTTTGATCTGCGGAGCCAATGATGTGACGCATGCGCAGCCGTAAGGCAGATTTGTCATCGCGGTGTGCGGAGCGCGTGACGGACAACCAGTTGCGTCCGTCGTCGCCGCTGCTGGATCAGATCCGGCCGTCAACGGCGGCTAGGCTCGACCAAATACTGTCACGTTGGGTCAGCCCGCAATCGCGTGACAATGTCAGTGACGACAGCCTGGACTCCTGCCCACGTGTCGCTGCGCGTGAGATCGTCGAGCGGAAAGCTTGGATATTTCTGAGCGAAGGAGAGGTGGATGCCGGGCACAGCTCGAAGTTGCCGAAGCATCTTATCCAGCAATGCCTGGTCAGCGAACGCCGCGGTGGTCTCCAGATTTCCCAGCCCGATCCATATTTTTCCAGAAAGACCAATCGTGAGGATGGAGACTGGCTTGAAACCGGGTCTGACAACCAGCGCTGATATGGATTTCTGTTCCCTGACCAAACCTGCTTCGCGGCCAATTTGGCGCGATCAAGCCGTCAGTTGATTTGCGACCCCTCGTTTTTCGTCTGATCCGAAGCCATCCAACAATTCCGCCTCGGAAGTCGGCGGCGGGGATGACTGAACTGACTTGGCGACTTGTGCGCGCTGCGTGTTGCCGATCAGGTGAGGTACCAAGGTGCGGACGCCACTCGATGTGGCGAACTGATCGAGTTCGAGCGCCAGTACCTCAGCAGGTCTCATTTGCTCATTGAGGAATTCTACGATCCGGCGAAGCGTGACCGGAATACGGTCGGCGACGAAAACCAGCCGCACCCGACCGGCTCGCAAATTCGCTTCGACTCGACGCCAAAAGGACTCAGCGTCCTCGCCTTCAAGGAAGTCGGCCAGCAGCGCATCGTGATCCTTGCTCACCTCTCGGGCGTTCTGCGTGAACAGAGAAATAATCCGGTCGATCGGCGGGTAGGCGACACAGTTCGCCGCGTAGTCCAGCATCTGCGCCACTACCTCGCGGCGGATGCGCGTGTCGTCCGCGCGTTTCACTTCGACCAGGACGGGCACGCCCTCACGATCCACAAACAGGTGATCGAGTGCCCATCTGTCGGCTCCGGCGTGCTCCTCAGGAATCCCCAGATCTCGACAAATCAGAAGAAGGCGGGCGTTCGACGCACTGGTGCTGCGCAGAAGGCCGGGTGGTCCGCCAGCAGCCGCTGCAACAACTCCTCCGAGTCGCATGGTGTCTGCGTTAGCTCAGTCAACGTGTTGTCGCGACCGACCACGAAGATACTCGCTGCCACCTACGTGTCCTCCAATGAAGTTCGCGATGGTTAGATCATCGGAGGGCAGTGACATCGAGTTTTCTGCCGCCGTTGACGACGATCTCGTGTGCCAGCGTGTTGCGAATGCCAGATTCGATGTCGAACTCAGTTTCCCGGTAGTAGACGATATCGGCGTGCACACCTTATCCGCACTGCAGCCGCCGGCCGATCGTCGGGTCGAGCACGGCATCCGGAGCGGCGTCGTCCACGACCACCAGAATGTCCCAATCGCTTCCCGGCCGCGCCGCATCGCGCGTGCGACTGCCAAACAACCAGATTCCGCGCGGGTCGTAAAAAAACCGAATGCGACGCAGCAGCCCGTGCAGGGCGTCGGGTGGTCGGGTCGCTCCAGACTCTTGCGTTTGCCGCGGCATGATGGCCTCTCGACGCAGTATAGGACATCGCGCACGGCGCGATATGTCACGCCTCGGACCGAGGGCGCTCACCCGATCGTTGAGCCGGCGACATTTTCGGCACTGGGCGCGCGTGGGATCGGGTGGGTGAATGACATCCCCCGTCGTCGTCCTACATCCGCACCGCCGCCACCCGCGCCCCGGTCATCCGCAGCAGCTCGGCAGCCGTGGTGCGGAACACGTGGCGCGGCGAGCCGGCGGCGGCCCAGACCGGATGGAGCAACAGCAGATCCTCGTCCAACAGCATGAGCGGCGGCACCAGGTGGCCGACCGGCGCTACCCCGCCGACCGCGAAGCCGGTCGCCAGCCGCACCCAGTCCGGATCGGCGCGGCCCAGCTTCACGCCGAGTATTGCCCCCGCCCGCGCGGAATCCACCCGGTTGGCGCCGGAGGTGACGATCACCGCCGCCCGTTCGCCGGCGCGGAACACGATCGACTTGGCGATCTGCGCCACGTCGCAGCCGACCGCGGCAGCCGCGTCGGCCGCGGTGCGGGTGCCGTCGGGAAACGCGACGATCGTGTCGGGATGGCCCGCTGCCGCCAGCGCGGTGCGCACGCGCTCGACCGATCCCCCTGCCGCCGTGCCTGACATCGCGCCTGCGTCGCCTCCGATGGAACCGCGTGCGCCCTATATCCGCCGGCTGCGGTGCCTGGCCAAGGGCCCGCATTGCCGGTCACGCGAGGCGGGCGCCTGCCGTGCCTGCGCTGCGGCCTGACCGCGCGCCCGCTATCCGTCGCGGTCTTGCGCCGCCGTCTCGTTGGCGCGCACCGAACGCATCATGCGACGGGCAAGGATGGCCGTTTCGGGCAGGCCAACCGTTCGGCAGCGCCCCGATTTCCCGCCAGTGCGCCATGAGAAAAACGGCCGCGCCATCCAGTGGCGCGGCCGGAGTGCGAACCGGATCGCACCGGTCAGTCACTCCCCCCGGTACGGCGGGGTTGTGGCAACCGGTGAAGCGGCTGTCTCACGCCTGCCGCTTCCGGCGCAGGGCGGCCAACCCCAACAACCCGCTGCCGAGCAACGCCAGTGTCGCCGGTTCCGGAACCTGCTGGCTGATGCCCGGGTCAACGCTCTGCAGATCGCCGAGGATCGTGGCCAGCGAGTCGCTGTTCGCAATATCGGTGTTGAGCGTGGTGGCCCCCGGATCCGGCAGGTCGCCGCCCCAGGGAAGCGTGATCCGGGCGCCCCCGCCCAGGATTGCGTTGAACTGCATGGTGTCGGTCGCGGTCAGCTTGGTGTAGGCCCCCGAGGAACGTCGTTGCAGCGGATAAAGCTGCGCGAACGGCGTGCAGGCCGTCGTGCCGACACCACCGGTCAGTGCAACGCCGTTGACGAGTGGCGTCATAATGGTGCCGTCTCCCGCGTCAACAGCGGTGGCGTTGCATGCGCCGATGTTGAAGGCGCCGAATTTTCCGGTCCCGCCGATCGTGCGGTAGATCTGGGAGATGGCGGAACTGAGGAAGAAGCCGCCACCGCCGACGCTCTGCGTGCCGACGCCCTGGCCGTACAGGTAGATGTAGTTCGCGCGGCCGAACAGCAGGTCTGCCACCAGGACCGTGCCCGACAGACTCGCATTGGCGTCAAAGAACGAGAACGGCAGCAGCGCGTACCGGTTGAAGCCCAGCACGCCCACGCCGTTCGAGCGAATGCCGCCGTCGTTGAAGCATGGTCCCGCGAAGCAGCTTACCGCCACCGTCATGGTGGTCGCGCGAGCCCGTTGAATTTGGTACGGCCCCAGCCACATCCCGAAGAGAAGCAACAATCCGAGCAGCCAATTTCTGCCAGTCATGACTCCCTCCTGTGCATCGCCGCAAGCGGCATGGTTTCGATCATTTCGGTCGGGGCCGCGGCCCCTGCATCCTTCATCCTCCACGGCACGTTCGTAAGCCAACACGATCGAGCAATATTCGTGCCCGCAATATTCGTGCCAGCAATATTCGTGCCACAATGGTAACGCCTTGACGAATTGTGACATTTATGTTGCAGACCGGAACAAACTTTGTGACATGTAAAGTCTTTTGACGCTCGGCCTCCTCAGCCAGGTCGCGGTCTCCCCCGGCGGCCGGACGGGAAGTTTCCGGGGCACCCGGCGGCACGATCCGTTGGCGCAAGACGCGCATTGCCGGTCCGCCTGTCGCGCGGCCCCGCATCGTTCTATCTCTGCACCATGGACCCGCTTGCGCTTTACATCCACTGGCCGTTCTGCCTGGCCAAATGCCCGTATTGCGACTTCAACTCGCATGTGCGGGACCGCATCCCGCAGGCCCGCTTCCGTGCCGCCCTGCGTGCCGAGCTGGCGTGGGAGGCGGACCGTCTCGGCCGCCGGCAGCTCGGCTCGATCTTCTTCGGCGGCGGCACACCCAGCCTGATGCAACCCGAGACCGTCGCCGCCCTGATCGACGACGCGCGGGCCCGGTTCGACGCCGGCCCCGACCTGGAAATCACGCTGGAGGCCAACCCCACCAGCGTCGAAGCTGCCCGCCTTGACGCGTTCCGGCAGGCCGGGGTGAATCGACTCTCGCTCGGCGTGCAGAGCCTCGATCCGGAGGCGCTGCGCATGCTGGGACGGCAGCATTCGGTGGCACAGGCGCGCGCGGCGCTGGAGACGGCGCGTGCCATCTTCCCGCGCCTGTCGTTCGACCTGATCTACACGCGCCCCGGCCAGGCGCTGGCCGCCTGGCGGGCCGAGCTGCGCGCGGCGCTCGCGCTGGCGGCGGACCATCTGTCGCTCTATCAGCTCACCATCGAGCCTGGCACCGCCTTCGCCACCAGGCACGCGCGCGGCGAGATCGTCCTGCCGGACGGCGACGCCGCCGCCGCGCTGTATGAGGCCACCGCCGAGGCAGCGGCGCAGTTCGGGCTGCGCGCCTACGAGGTTTCCAACTACGCCCGGCCCGGGGCGGAAAGCCGGCACAATCTGGCTTACTGGCGCTATGCGGATTACGCCGGCATCGGCCCGGGCGCACATGGCCGGATCACCCTCGGCGGCGATCTGCTGGCCACGCGCCGCCACCGGGCACCGGAAGTCTGGGTCGGGCGGGTGGAGCAGAACGGACACGGAACGACGGAGCAGATGGTGCTCGCGATGGCGGACAAGGCGCGCGAGATGCTGCTGATGGGGCTGCGGCTGACCGAGGGCATCGACGCGGCACGCTTCGCCGCGCGCACCGGGGTGGCGCTGGAGGCGGCGGTGGACCCGGACGTGCTGGACCAGGCGGTGGCGGAAGCCTACCTGGAATGGCGGGCGGAAAGACTGGTCGCGCTGCCGGCGGGCCGCCTGCGGCTGGACGCCTTGCTGGCGGCCCTGGTGCGGTAGCCGCGGCCGCGTGCGGCCTGGCGGGTGCCGCTTGACGCCCGGCCCCCCGGTCGCCATAACCCGCGCCTCCCGATCGAAACCGAGGTTTTCTCATGTCCCGCCGCTGCCAGATTACCGGCAAGGGCGTGCTGACCGGCAACAACGTCAGCCACGCCAACAACAAGACCCGCCGCCGCTTCCTGCCGAACCTGCAGGAGACCTCGCTGCTGTCCGACGTCCTGGGCAGCGCGGTGCGCATGCGCCTCTCGACGCGGGCGATCCGCACGGTCGAGCACAATGGCGGCATCGACGCGTTTCTGCTCGCCACCCGCAATGGCAAGCTGCCGGCCGACGCGCTGTCGTTGAAGCGGCGCATCGAGCGGGCCCGCACGCGCAAGGCCGAAGCAACGGCCTGATGGGCGCAGGAAACCTCGCTTGTGTTCGGCGAGGGTGACCGGCGACGCGGATCGACGCGCCACGAAGTGGCGGCCGAGGATGCCGCGAGGCGGCCCGATCGGTCTTGCCCACGGTGCTTCGCATCTCGATCTCTCCCGCGTCGCGGGCGAGGTGCATGGGTTAACCGGTTGTTTCCCAGCCTGGCCGCAGACTCGGCCGCATGGGTTTGATCACACCAATTCTGTTCGGCATCGGTGCGGTAGCCGCGGGTTTCCTGCTCGCCTGGCTGCGCGGTCGCGGCTTGCGGCGCGCGACGGCGCGGGAACGCGACCGGGCGCTCGCCGCCGAAGCGGCGGCCAACCGCCTCACACGGGTCTGGGCCGCGGATTTGCGAGCCGCCACGATGACCCTGCAAGGCCACGTGGAACAATGCGCCGCACCAAGCGGGGGGCCGCAGGCGCAGGCTGGCCTGGTGGCTGCGTTGCGCGACCTGGTGGCGCTGACCGACGACCTGCAGGACCAGATCGCCCCGGCCAGCGCCTCGCACGGGCTATGCCTTGAACCGGTGCCGCTGGAACCGGCGCTGAGAGACGCGATCGCGACCGTCGCCGCGGCCCTCGCGCCCGGGCAACGCCGGTGGCGCCTGGCCCCCGGGCTGGCGGGCTACACGCTAGGTATCGACCGGAGGGCGCTGTCGCAGGTGCTGCAGCGTGTGCTGGGCAACGCGGCCCGACATACGCGGGCGGGGGATTGGATCGAGATCGGACTGGAACCCGGGGACAACGGTCTCGCGCTGGTCGTGGAGGACGAAGGCACCGGGCTGTTCGCACCGGATCGCCCTGCCCCGCCCGGGCAGCCGGAGAACCGTGGACTTGGATTGGGGCTGGCCTTGGCCCGAACGCTGATGGAGGCGCATGGCGGCTCCCTGGCGATGCAGGCGGTTGCGCGCGTGGGCACGCGCGTGGTCCTGCAGTTTCCCGCCGACCGCGTGGTGTCGGCTGCCGTGCCGGACTGACGCGGGCGATTTGCGCCTGGAGCGAGCGCCGCCTTGACGCTGCGGCGAGCGGCCCGTTCTGGATCCCTGCGCGCCAGCGATTGGAAGTGTCGGAACAGCGAAATTGGGGGGCTTCTGTTGCCCGGTGCCCCCCGAACCGCGCTTATCGCTTATGCAGCGACAGCGAGCGCCTCATTGTCATTGGCACTTGTAGAACGGCCCGATAACGGCGGAACCATGCCGAGCGAAAAATCCGTCTTTACCACGCGTGTCGAGCCTGTGTCGCCCCCGCAATGTCCCGCCAGGCTGGATCTGCCTGCCTGGAACTGGTGGAGGCGCCGGGCACTGCCCCCGGGTCCACTACGCTTATTCCACGAACCGTTTATCGCCGTAGCCGGCGAACCGGCAGCGGTAATATAGGGAGGCGCACCATCCGTGGAAAGGGCCTGGATCGGCGCGGTCAGTCATACTGTTGAAGATCGACCCGCACGGCGTCTTCGCCCTCCCACTCAAAGGTGAGGCACCACGGCCCGTTGACGTGGACCGTGGAGCGGATTGGCTTGCCCCGCAGCCGGTGGAAGTTGAAACCCGCGGCGTTCATTTCCTCCGGTTTCACGGCTACATCCAGGCGTACGAGCCTTACCTTGAGGCGCTTAACCAGATCGGGCCGAATTCTCGTGGCATCGCCGCCGTGCCACAAGGCGGCAAGCGTGCGGCTCCGGAATGAGCGGATCATGTCCGCCCTGTAAACCATAGGCTGACAATCCGTCAACCAAGTATTGACAATGACCCGAAATACGGGTCATTATGCGTGTGACGAATTATTGGATTTCGATCCCTGTCGAGGCAGGAACATGGCCGAATATCGCGTTCAAGGACCGCCAGCCTGGCGACCCAGTCACCCCGGAGAGCTGCTCCGTGAGGACATATTGCCTGCGTTGCGGCTGACGGTGACGGCCGCCGCCAGGAATTTGGGCGTCTCCCGCCAGACACTCCATGCCATCCTGGCCGAGCGTTCTGCCGTGACACCCGAGATGGCCGTACGGCTGGGCAAGTTTTGCGGCGACGGCCCGGACATCTGGCTGCGGATGCAGATGGCCCATGATTTGTGGCAGGCCAGGCGCGACCTCGCGGACACAGTGAAGCAAATCCCGACCCTGCACCCCGTCTGAGACGGCCTGCGCCTGGGAGTTCCGCATGAACCTGACCGACCAGCAGACGGCGGAAATCGCCGCCGCGCGTGCCGCCGCCACCACCACGCTCCGCCCCACCGTGCCGGCGTTGGAAACCCTGCTCTACCAGCCGATGCCGGTGCTGGATCACGGCTTCGTTCGGGTGATCGACTACATGGGCGACGACGCCGCCATCGTGCAGGCGGCGCGCGTCTCCTACGGCCGCGGCACAAGGCGCGTGTCGGAGGATGCCGGGCTGATCCGCTACCTGATGCGCCACCGGCACTCCACACCATTCGAGATGTGCGAGATCAAGTACCACGTGAAGCTGCCGATCTTCGTGGCGCGGCAGTGGATCCGCCACCGCACCGCCAACGTGAACGAGTATTCCGCGCGCTACTCCATCCTGGACCGCGAGTTCTACATCCCCGCCCCGGAGCATTTGGCGGCGCAGTCCGCGGTCAACCGCCAGGGCCGCGGCGAGGTGCTGGCCGGCGACGAGGCGACGCAGGTGCTCGACCTGCTGCGGACGGATGCGGCGCGCTGCTACGACCACTACGCCGACATGCTGAACGAGGACGCGACCGGGGCGCCGCTCGATCCTTCCCGCCAGGGCCTGGCGCGCGAACTGGCGCGGATGAACCTGACGCTGAACACCTACACGCAGTGGTACTGGAAGATCGACCTGCACAACCTGTTCCACTTCCTGTCGCTGCGCGCCGACGCGCACGCGCAATACGAAATCCGCGCCTACGCCGAGGCGATGCTGGACTCGGTGGCGGCCTGGGTGCCGCTCGCCTGCCAGGCGTTCCGCGACTACCGGCTGGGCGCGATCACCCTGTCGGCGCAGATGCTGGCGGTGGTGCGGCGGATGCTGGCCGGCGAGGCGGTGGCGCAGGCCGATAGCGGGTTGAACCGGCGGGAGTGGGCGGAGCTGATGACGGCGCTGGGCACGGGAATCGGGTGAAATTCTCATGCGCCGATGAGGCTTGCCAGGAAGTCGTCATCCCATGCGGCGACCTTGCGCTTGAGGCGCACCAAGTCCTTTCCGGGCGCCCTTCGGATCATGTTGTAGGCCATGTGCTTGATCGTCGTGAAGTTGGCTGGAGCGTGATCGGTTCGGACGCGGCACTCGTCGTCGCGGAAGACCATCTCCATCACCCAATGCAGACCGTTCTCGATCGTCCAATGACTGCGGACGATCGGCCCCAGAAGGCTTGCCAGAAGAATCAGCGAAGTAATGTAGAAGCGTGTCTCCCGCTCGATCTTATCACCGGTCTCGCGGGTGCTTTCGACCACGACGGCGGCCTTCAGGCCAGGCCGGTTGTGACGTTCCTGCAGCCACGCAACGTCATGGATGACGGTGGTGGTCCTGGTCTCGATGCGGCCATGATCGCCGTCGACCGTCTGGTCCCGACTGATCGTGGTGTCGGAGAAATCCTTGGCCTTCTGCTCGGCCACGAAGACCTCGACATCCTCGCGCAGCGAGCCTGATTGCCCTTCAGCGCCAGGACGTAATCGGCCTTCTTGTCAACGATCTTCTGCGCGATGTCGCGCTGGCAGCCCATCGCATCGATGGTCACGATCGCCCCCTCAATCGCCAGCATGTCCAGCAGTTTGGGGATGGCGATGATTTCGTTGGAGTTTTCCGCGGCCTTGACCTGGCCGAACACCAGACGCTGGCGCGCCGCGAAGGCGGAGACCACATGAATGGGGTTCTTGCCGCCCTTCTTCCGTCGCGCTTTCCATGGCTGTCCTCGTCCAGCGAATCGGAGGACCGACATAGATTCAGCACTTTATCGGATTGTCACGCGTTTCTTCACCCGATTACTCTGCGGCGCTGGGGCGGAGGAGTGTCGCTAGCTAAGCAGAGATTCGGAGCCTGGCCAACGGAAGAACCCATCTTCTCACGGTTGAACTCCTTGTCCGCTGCGTGTATGGCACCGCCGGCCCGTTGGTCAACCAATCGGAATCTGCTTAGTGCGGATGCTGGCGTCGTGTTATTAACCTTCCTGAAATTGCAGCCATACCCGCGCTTGCATATTTCCTGAAAATAACTGAAAGGTTCCCGGCCTGTGGATGGCAACAATTATGGGAAGGTTAATAAGTCCGACAGCTGCTAGCGCATGTCGCCGGCTGACTATTGCGGCGCAGGCACGACTCGATTCCACGACTGCGATGCCACCGAATCGTCCCTGCGCCGCCACGGCGTCCGAGACAGCAAAGCGCGATGCACGCTTCCGCGACAGCTTGTCCTAATCGTCCAGGAAACTCCGCAGCTTCCTGCTCCGGCTCGGGTGCTTCAACTTGCGCAGCGCCTTGGCCTCGATCTGCCGGATGCGCTCGCGCGTTACATTGAACTGCTGGCCGACCTCTTCCAGCGTGTGGTCGGTGTTCATGCCGATGCCGAAGCGCATGCGCAGCACGCGTTCCTCGCGCGGCGTCAGCGACGACAGCACGCGCGTGGTAGCCTCGCGCAGATTGGCCTGGATGGCCGCATCCAGCGGGATCACCGCCGCCTTGTCCTCGATGAAGTCGCCCAGGTGAGAATCTTCCTCGTCGCCGATCGGCGTTTCCAGGCTGATCGGCTCCTTGGCGATCTTCAGGACTTTCCGGACCTTCTCCAGCGGCATGCCGAGCTTGTCGGCAAGCTCTTCCGGGGCCGGCTCGCGGCCGATCTCGTGCAGCATTTGGCGGGACGTGCGCACCAGCTTGTTGATCGTCTCGATCATGTGCACCGGGATGCGGATGGTGCGCGCCTGGTCGGCGATGGATCGGGTGATCGCCTGGCGGATCCACCACGTCGCGTAGGTGGAAAACTTGTAGCCGCGGCGGTACTCGAATTTGTCCACCGCCTTCATCAGGCCGATATTGCCTTCCTGGATCAGGTCGAGGAATTGCAGCCCGCGATTGGTGTATTTCTTGGCGATCGAGATCACCAGGCGCAGGTTGGCCTCGATCATCTCCTTCTTGGCGCGCGCGCTGTCGCGCTCGCCGCGGCTGACGGTATGATAGACCCGGCGGAATTCGCTGATCGGCAGGCCGGCATCGTTCGCCACCGCGGCGATCTGCGAACGGATGTTGGCGATGTCGTTGGCGTGCCGGGCGACGAATGGCTTCCAGCCCTTGGCGGGCAGCGTCGCGAGCTTGTCGGTCCAGTTCGGGTCCAGTTCGTCGCCGCGATAGTGCTTGAGAAACTCCTCGCGGGTGACCTTGCTGCCCTCGGCCATGCGCAGCAACTGACCCTCCAGTGTGGTCAGCCTCTGGTTGAGCTGCTTGAGCTGGGTGACCAGCTCCTCGATGCGGTTGTTATGCAGCCGCACCTGGCCGACCTTCTGCACCAGCTCCTCGCGCGAGCGCTCATAGGTCTTCTCGGAGCGCGTGCTGAGGTCTTCGCCGCTGGTCATCGTCTCCAGCCGGCGATACGACATCTTGTGCAGCTTCTTGTACAGACCTTCGATCTCCTCGAACGTGGCCAACACCTCGGGCTTCAGCTTCTCCTCCAGCGCGGAGAGCGATATGCCGGGGCCTTCGCCTTCGTCGTCGTCCAGGTCCTCGCCGACGTCGAAGCCGGCGCCATTTGGCTCGGCGGGTGGGGGCGGCGGCGGCGGCGTGCCGTCGCCGGTGGGCGCGCCGGCACCTTGCGTCGCCTCGAGATCGACGATGTCGCGCAACAGCATGCGACCGGCCTTGAGCTGGTCGTGCCAGGAGATGATCGCCTTGAAGGTCAGCGGGCTTTCGCACAGCCCGCCGATCATCATGTCGCGGCCGGCCTCGATGCGCTTGGCGATGGCGATCTCGCCCTCGCGCGACAGCAGCTCGACGCTGCCCATCTCGCGCAGGTACATGCGGACCGGATCGTCGGTGCGGCCGAGGCTCGCTTCATCGACGTTGCCGGTCGGTTCCTCTTCCTCGGCCTCCTCCGCCTTTTCGACCTTTGGCGCAGGGGCTTCCCCGTCCTCGGTTTCCTCGCCCTCGACGACCTGGATGCCCATCTCGTTGAAATTGGCCATCACGTCTTCGATCTGCTCCGAACTGTTTTGCTCGGACGGCAGGACCGTGTTCAGCTCGTCGAAAGTAATGTAGCCGCGCTCCTTGCCGCGCGCGATCAGCCGCTTGACGGCGGCGGTCTGCACATCGAGCAATGTGGTTTCCACATCTTGCTCCGCCGTGGCGGTTTCGGCGGATATGGTCGGCTTCGTCGCCATCGCTAACGGCTCTCCTTCAGTCGGCGAGGCGGCCCGATCGGCGCGATCCTCGCCATGCTACGCGGCAAGCTCCACACCGTCGGGCTCGCCGGCCATCACCTTGTTCAGGGCGGCCTTCAGGGACAGCGCGCGCCGCTGGGTTTCCTGAGTGAGGTTCGACGCGGCTGCGGTCTCGGCCAATTTCACCTCTTCACGCAGATGGTCCAGGTTCAGGAACCCAAAGATATGCCACCATCCGGCCTCGGCCTCCGCGGGCATCGCGGCGGGCGACGCACAAGCCGGCAGCGGCACGGGCGCCCCCGCCAGGACTTGTTCGACATCCGCCTGCAACCCAGACACTGTGAGGTGGTCGATCAAGGCCGGTGAGTCAAGCACATCGGCCCGATCGGCCCAGCCCCGGATCGCGTCGCGCAGCCGCGCCGGAACTGGATCGAGCGGCATCGCGGCGTAGGCGTGGTCCACGTCGTGCAGCAGCGCCGGGTGGCGCAGCAGGATGGCGGTGAGGATGCGGGCGCGCTCGCTGTCGCTGCCTCCGGCCGTGGGTTGCGGTCGCGGCTGGCTGCGGGGAGGGCTGGTGCCGGCACGGCCCGGGTGGCCGGATCGGGCGGCGCGTTCGCGGCGCCGGTCGGCATAAAACCGGCCCCGCAGCGCATCGAGGTACTCGTCCGACAGCACCTTGTCGGGGATCCGGCGCGCGGCCTGGTCCAGACGGTTGCGAAAAGCCGCGCGCTGCTCCGGCGAAGTGCCGCCGGTAGCCTCGCGCAGCAGGTCGTAGAGCGCCTCGGCGAGCGGCCGGGCCGTGTTCAGCACCGCCTGGAAGCCGGCCGCGCCGTGGCGGCGCACCAGCGTGTCGGGATCTTCGCCGGCCGGCAGCGTGGCAAGTTGCAGTGTGCGGTCCGGAGCGAGCAGCGGAAGGGAAGATTCGGCGGCGCGGGCCGCGGCGCGGGCCCCGGCGGCGTCGCCGTCGAAGCACAGCACCGGCGCCGGCGACAGCCGCCATAGCTCCTCCATTTGTTCTTCCGTTAGCGCGGTGCCCAGCGGGGCGACCGCGGCGCCGAACCCCGCCTGGTGCAGGGCGATGACGTCCATGTAGCCCTCGACGACCACCAGGGCCGCGCCGTTGCGCACGGCCTCGCGCGCGAGGTCGAGCGCGTAGAGGGTGCGGCGCTTGGAGAACAGCGCGGTTTCCGGACCGTTGACGTATTTCGGCTGGCCGTCGCCGAGGATCCGCCCGCCGAAGCTGATCGCGCGTCCGCGGCGGTCGTGGATGGGGAACATCACGCGGTTGAAGAACAGATCGTAGGTGCGGCCGGTTGCATCGTCGCGACGCAGCAGGCCGGCTTCGACGAGCTGGTCCTGGGTGATGCCGTCCTGCGTCAGGTCCGCGGCGAGGGTGCCGCGGCCTTCGCCGGACCAGCCGAGACCGAAACGCTGGATGGTCTCGTCGGTCAGGCCGCGCGTCTGGAGATAAGCCAAGGCGTGACGGCCTTCCGGCAGGGTCAGCCGGCGTTGGTAGCTGGTCTGGGCGGCTTGCAGGACGGTGGTGAGGTCGTGTTGCCGGCGTTCGGCTTCCGCGGCTTCCGGGGTGGGTTGCGGCACGTCCAGACCGGCCTCGGCGGCGAGCTGTGCCACCGCCTCAATGAAGCTGGCGCCCTGGGTCTGCATGACGAAGCCGATGGCGTCGCCATGCGCGCCGCAGCCGAAGCAGTGATAGCCGTCCTCGTACACGTAGAAGCTCGGGGTTTTTTCATTGTGGAACGGGCAGCAGCCCTTCATCTGCCGCCCGGAGCGGGCGAGCTTCACGCGGCGGCCGACCACCGCGGCCAGGGGCGTGCGGGCACGCAGCTCTTCCAGGAAGGCGGGCGACAGGGCCATCAGGTGCCCACCCTGTCATTGCGAGGAACGCAGCGACGAAGCAATCCCCCGCGTGACGAGGCGCGGCTCCCAGGGGGGGAGATTGCCGCGCCGCTGCGCTCCTCGCGATGACAGAAGGTCATGATAGCCGCGCCTTCAATGACAGAAGGTCATGACAGCCGCGCCTTCACCATCGGGCCGGCTTTGGCGAGGTCCAGGGTGGCGGCGTGCTTCGCCCGCAGCGCGGCCATGACCTTGCCCATGTCCTTGATACCGGTGGCGCCGGTTTCCGCCACGGCGGCGTCGATCGCCTGCGCCGTGGCCGCGTCATCCATCTGTTGCGGCAGGAAGCCCTCGATGACGGCGATCTCGGATTCCTCCTTGTCCGCCAGGTCCTGGCGGTTGCCTTGGCGGTAAAGGCCGATCGACTCGCGGCGCGACTTCACCATGGTGCGCAGCATGGCGAGGATTTCCTCGTCCGGCACCTGGTCGATGCCCTTGGGGCGGGCGGCGATGTCGGTGTCCTTCAGCCGGGCGAGGATCATGCGCAGGGTGGAGGTGCGGGGCGCGGTGCCGGCCTTCATCGAAGCCTTGAGGCGGTCGGTGAGTTGCTCGCGTAGTGCCATGGCCGGGTCTCCTGGAAAAATCGTCCTCTATATAATGGGTGGTTGCCAGCCGGCCGGCGTTTCGTGATCAGGGTGCTGGCGGCCGACGATCGTGCGCGTCGCGAGTTGCTCCGTGGTCGCGTCCGGCAGGCGGCCGGGCACAAGGCCGGCGACCCAGGCCAGGCGGCTCTCGGTGCCGAAATTCCGCAGCGGCGGCACGGCGGCCGGATCGTCCAGGCTGCCGATCGTCACCTCCATATGGGCGGCGTCGAGGTAGCGGAACGTCAGCGGCGTGCCGCAAGCGGCGCAGAAATCGCGGCAGGATGCCGATGAGCTGCGGAACGAAGCCGGCTGTCCACGGGTCCATGCCAGGTCGGCCTTGGCCAGTTTGGCCAGGGCGGCGAACGGCCCGCCAACCGCCTTCTGGCACATGCGGCAGTGGCACACGCTGCCCTCGGGCGCGGCATAGAGCGCGTAGCGCACCGCGCCGCATTGGCAGCCCCCGGTGGCGACCGGGCGTCTGGCGTTGGTCATGACGGGATCCTGTCGCGGAGAAAACTTCCCGAGCCTGCGAAGCCGACTTGCGGCCGGAAATTACTTCCCATAAAACGTCTCCATGTCGGCACTCGTGGACAGCATCATAGACCGGCTGGGCGGCGCGGAGACAGCGGCGCGGCTGACCGGCGTCGGCACCGAGGCGGTGCGCAAATGGCGCCAGGCGGAGGCCATCCCGTCGCGCCATTGGACGGCGATCATCGCGGCCACCGGCCTGACGCTGGCGGACCTGCAGGGCGGACAGACGCCGGCGCCGCGTGCCGGGTTTACCGACGGCACCGAAATACCCCCCGGCGCCACGGCCGCCCTGGTGCTGGCCGACGGCGGTGTGTTCTGGGGCCGCGGCTTCGGTGCGTTCACCGCGGCTTCGGCGCCGGTCGGCGAAGTGTGCTTCAACACCGGCATGACCGGCTACCAGGAGACGCTGACCGATCCGTCCTATGCCGGGCAGATCATCACCTTCACCTTCCCGCATATCGGCAACGTGGGCACCAACCTCGAGGACATCGAGGCGACGACGATCGCCGCGCGTGGCCTGGTGGTGAAGCAGGACGTGACCGAGCCATCCAACTGGCGCGCGGCGCAGCACCTGGACGCGTGGCTGAAGGCGCGCGGCATCGCCGGGGTGGCGGGCGTGGACACAAGGGCGCTGACGGTGCGTATCCGCGACGGCGGCGCGCCAAACGGCGTGTTGGCGTTTCCTCACGACGGCCGCTTCGACCTGGCGGCACTACGGGCGCAGGCGGCGGACTGGCCGGGGCTGGAGGGCATGGACCTCGCCAGGGAAGTCTCCTGCCGGCAGACCTATGAGTGGGACGAAACCCAATGGGCCTGGCCCGTCGGAACGGGCCGGCGGACGGGGGGAAACCACCACGTGGTGGCGGTGGATTACGGGGCGAAGCACAATATCCTGCGCTGCCTGGCGTCGGCGGGGTGCCGCGTCACCGTGGTGCCAGCGACCGCGACAACGGAAGAAATACTGCGGCATGCGCCGGACGGGGTGTTCCTGTCGAATGGGCCGGGCGACCCCGCGGCGACGGGGGAATACGCCGTGCCGGCGATCCGCGGCGTGCTGGACTCGGGGGTGCCGCTGTTCGGCATCTGCCTGGGGCACCAGTTGCTGGCCCTGGCGCTGGGGGCGAAGACATTCAAGATGGCACGCGGCCATCGCGGCGCCAACCAGCCGGTGCAGGATTTAGCGACCGGGCGGGTGGAAATCACCAGCCAGAACCACGGCTTCGCGGTGGACCCGGAGACGCTGCCGCCGACGGCGAAGGTGACGCACGTGTCGCTGTTCGACGGCTCGAATGAGGGGCTGGCGTGTTCCGACCGGCCGGCGTTCAGCGTGCAGTACCACCCGGAGGCGAGCCCGGGGCCGAGCGACAGCCACTATTTGTTCGAGCGGTTCGTGAAGATGATAGAGGGGCGGGGGTGATATGGATCCGAGGCTCTTTCGGGAGATCGTCCGGACCGTTTCCGTCTCCTATCCCATACCTTTCATGTTCGCCTGCCTGCTCGCGGTGCTGTTGTTCTGCTTCACCGGCGCCGCCCTCGTCCATGGGCCGCTCGCATGGACGTTCGCCGCAACCGGTATCGTCTCCTTTCTGGTGGCTGTCGGGATCGCCATATTTGCGATCGGGCGGAGGCCAGACCTGTTACGATCGGAACGCTATAGCCTGGCCAGCCGATATATCGACATGCTGGATGACGGCGACATGGATCAGGCAACGCGTGATGCGGCGGTAAAGATCATTGATGGGTTCATGGCAGAGAGTGTGCCGAAGAAAACACTGCCTGATGCGACGCGACAGCCCCATTCCGGAGGAAGGACGTAGCAATGCCTAACCGGATCTACCTCATCACGGTTGACCCGACAGACCCGTCGGTGGACCATGACCGCCTCAAGAGCTTCCTCAAGGCGGGTTGTCCAGATATCGAGAACTGGTGGCACCATATTCCCCATGTTTTCATGATCAGCACGCGGCTGGACGCAGATGCGATCAGCGATCTCATTCGTCCGTTCACCGGACGAGCACGCTTTTTGGTAATCGAGGTCCAGCCGGCGGAGTCCGAGGGCGCGCTGCCAGAGCCCGCATGGCGGTGGATTCAAAACCGGTCGCGGCAGGACGAGCTGACCGGTGCCTCCTGATCACCCATCGGATGTCGTCGCGTTGGTGGCGCAACTCGCGTTCCGCCACGTCATCAACGAGCCGAACATCGAGATGGGCTTCGAGCGGTTTGCCGCGCTTACCGGCCGGGCTATCACCTATGACGCGTTCTGCGACGCCATCGCCGCGTGCCTGCGCGACGGCCTGATCCGCGAGCCGATCCGTCTGCCTGAAGGCGCGCTGCAATGCCACTGGCATCTGGAGCTAACTCCCAAGGGGGTCGCCCAGGCTCGATTGCTGCCGCAGATGCCCGAAGATAAACAGAGTGTGCAGGAGGCTCGCACACTTTGCTGAATCCAGAAAAATGGCCACCCGTCTGGCGAGACGCTTGCATGACCGGCGATAAGGCCTCTCCGGCTGATACAGCCCCATGAACCCGGGCTTCCTCTCAGCCGTCCTTTCAGGAGCAGCGGCGATTACTGTTGCTGTTCTGACGTACCTTTTGACCAAGCATAAGGAACGCGAGGCCGATTGGAGAAAGGTGAAGCTTGATCTCTACAAGGAGTATGTTGCTGCATTGTCGAGCCAGTTAAATGACCTGACGGCGACCCAGACGCGCTATGTTGACGCGGCCAATGCCCTCACACTTGTCGCACCTCTCAGCGTTATAAAGGCACTCTATGCATTCAATGATGGTTTATTTGTGAACCAGTCAGGGAATTTGACAGATATAATACAAGCGCTGTTGGGCGCACTTCGACAGGACATCCACCCCTCGCTTCGACGCAATAGAGAGGATCCAGGGCTTCGACTCTTCAGGAAATCCGCTGCGTCAAACAGCGAACCACGCATTCCCACTGAGAGTAAGTAACCCCATGCCCCGTCGCACCGACATCGAATCCATCCTGATCATCGGCGCCGGCCCGATCGTCATCGGCCAGGCCTGCGAGTTCGACTATTCCGGCGCGCAGGCCTGCAAGGCCCTGAAGGCCGAGGGATTTCGCGTGATTCTGGTGAACTCCAACCCCGCCACCATCATGACCGATCCCGGCCTGGCCGACGCCACCTACATAGAGCCGATCACCCCTGAGATCGTGGAGAAAATAATCGCCCGGGAAAAACCCGACGCGCTGCTGCCCACCATGGGCGGCCAGACCGCGCTCAACATCGCGATGCAACTCGCCCGCAACGGCGCGCTGCAACGTCACAACGTCGAACTGATCGGCGCCCGCGCCGAGGTGATCGACCGCGCCGAAGACCGGCTGAAATTCCGCGACGCCATGGCGGCGATCGGCATTGAGTCACCCCGCTCCGCCATCGCCCACACGATGGGCGAAGCCCGCGCCGCCCTCGCGACCACCGGCCTGCCCGCCGTCATCCGCCCCAGCTTCACGCTCGGCGGCACCGGCGGCGGCATCGCCTATAATCGCGAGGAGTTCGAGCAGATCGTCGCCGGCGGGCTGGAGGCGTCGCCGACAACGGAAGTGCTGATCGAAGAATCCGTGCTGGGCTGGAAAGAATTCGAAATGGAGGTGGTCCGCGACCGCGCCGACAACTGCATCATCATCTGTTCCATCGAGAACGTCGATCCGATGGGCATCCACACCGGCGACAGCGTCACCGTCGCCCCGGCCCTGACACTGACGGACAAAGAATATCAGCGGATGCGCGACGCCTCGATCGCCTGCCTGCGCGCGATCGGCGTCGATACCGGCGGCTCCAACGTGCAGTTCGCGGTCAATCCACAAGATGGCCGCATGCTCATCATCGAGATGAACCCGCGGGTGTCGCGTTCCTCGGCGCTGGCCTCGAAGGCCACCGGATTTCCGATCGCCAAGGTCGCCGCGAAACTCGCGGTCGGCTACACGCTTGACGAACTGGCCAACGACATCACCCGCGTCACACCGGCCAGTTTCGAGCCCACCATCGACTACGTCGTCGTGAAAATCCCCCGCTTCACCTTCGAGAAATTCCCCGGCACCCCCGCTTTGCTCACCACGTCGATGAAATCGGTGGGCGAGGCGATGGCGATCGGCCGCTGCTTCGCCGAGGCGCTGCAAAAGGGGTTGCGCAGCATGGAGACCGGGCTTTCCGGCCTCGACCCGATCGAACCTCCCGGCGACGGTGGTCCCGACGCTTTCCGCGCCGCGCTTTCGACTCCGCGTCCCGACCGGCTGCTGGTGGCTGCGCAGGCGCTGCGTGCCGGCCTGACGGTGGAGGACATCCACGAGACCAGCAAATTCGACCCGTGGTTCCTGCGCGAACTGAAACGCATCGTCGCAGCCGAACGCGCGGTCGCGGCGTCCGGCTTGCCGCGCGACGCCGGTGCTTTCCGCCGCCTGAAGGCGCTGGGTTTCTCCGACCATCGCCTGGCGGAACTGACCGGCCGCACTGAACCGACGGTCGCGAAGCAACGCACCGAACTCGGCGTCTTCCCGGTCTATAAGCGCATCGACACCTGCGCGGCGGAGTTCGCCTCCGCCACGCCCTACATGTACTCGACCTATGAGGGCGGCTACGGCACGCCGGCATGCGAGGCAGACCCGACCGAACGCCAGAAAATAATCATCCTCGGCGGCGGCCCGAACCGCATCGGCCAGGGCATCGAGTTCGACTATTGCTGCGTCCACGCCGCCTACGCGCTGCGGGAGGCCGGCTTCGAGACCATCATGGTCAACTGCAATCCGGAAACCGTCAGCACCGACTATGACACCTCCGACCGGCTGTATTTCGAGCCGCTCACCGCGGAAGACGTCATCGCCGTGGTGCGCAAGGAACAATCGCGCGGCACGCTGCTGGGTTGCATCGTGCAGTATGGCGGGCAGACGCCGCTGAAACTGTCGCAGGCGCTGGCACGGGAAGCAATCCCGATCCTGGGCACCAGCGCCGACGCGATCGACATCGCCGAGGATCGCGAACGCTTCCAGCAACTGTTGCAAAGGCTTGGCCTGCGGCAGCCGGAGAACGGCATCGCGCGCTCGGCCGAAGAAGCCGAGGCGATCGCCGAACGCATCGGCTATCCGGTGGTGATCCGCCCCAGCTACGTGCTCGGCGGTCGGGCGATGGAAATCGTCTATGACCGCGCCGGCCTGCACCGTTACATGCGCGAGGCGGTGCGTGTATCGGGCGGTGATATGTCCCGCGGGCCGGTGCTGATCGACCGCTACCTGAACGACGCCATCGAAGTGGACGTGGACTGCATCGCCGACGGCGAGACGGTGTATGTCGCCGGCGTCATGGAGCATATCGAGGAGGCCGGCATCCACTCCGGCGATTCGGCGTGCAGCCTGCCGCCCTACACGCTGTCGCCGGCGACGGTGACCGAACTCAAGGCCGAAACCGAGGCGATGGCCAAGGCGCTCGGCGTCGTCGGGCTGATGAACGTGCAGTACGCCATCAAGGACGATGAAATCTACGTGCTGGAGGTGAACCCGCGCGCCTCGCGCACCGTGCCGTTCGTCGCCAAGGCCACCGGCGTCGCCGTCGCCAAAATCGGCGCGCGCGTCATGGCGGGGGAAAAACTGGCCGGCTTCCGCCTGGACGACCAGACGATCGCGCCGCATGTCGCGGTGAAGGAGGCGGTGTTTCCGTTCGCCCGCTTCCCCAATGTGGACACCATCCTCGGCCCGGAGATGAAATCCACCGGCGAGGTGATGGGCCTGGACGCCAGCTTCGAGCGCGCCTTCGCCAAGTCCCAACTCGGCGCCGGGGTGATCCTGCCCGCGTCCGGCACGGTGTTTCTGTCGGTGAAGGACGCCGACAAGAAGGGCCTGGCGGCGCTGGCCCGCCGGCTGGTCGAGATGGGATTCGGCATCCTGGCGACCCGCGGCACCGCCGCCCATATCCGGGAAGCCGGCCTGCCCGTCGCGGTGGTCAACAAGGTGCTGGAAGGACGGCCGCATTGCGTGGACGCGATCCGTTCAGGCGACGTGCAACTGGTCGTCAATACCGCCTCCACCCCGCAATCGGTCGCCGACAGTTTCGCCATCCGCCGCAGCGCGCTGACCCATGGCGTGCCGCACTACACAACCATGGCGGGAGCCAAGGCCGCGGTACACGCCATCGCCGCCCTGCGGTCGGGGACGCTTGAAGTCGCGCCCCTGCAATCCTACTTTCGCAGATCGTTCTAGGCGCTCCGTCGCGGCCGGACCCTCCCGGCCGCGGCAGCGGCGTATGGACGACAACCCACGTACACGTTGCGCTTTCTGACCGAAGGATCTCGCCGTGCAGAAGTTTCCGATGACCGCCCCCGGCCTGCGGCGGCTGGAAGACGAGCTTCGCTTGCTCAAGTCGGAAGAGCGCCCGTCCATCATTCGGGCGATCGCCGAAGCGCGGACGCATGGCGACCTGTCGGAGAACGCGGAATACCACGCCGCACGCGAACGCCAGTCCTTCATCGAGGGCCGCATCGCCGAGCTGGAGGAGATCGTCTCCTCCGCCGAGGTGATCGATCCGTCGGGATTGTCCGGCACTCACGTCATGTTCGGCGCGTATGTCTGGCTGATGGACGAGGAGACGGACAAGGAGTCCACCTACCAGATCGTCGGCACGCATGAGGCCGACATCAAGTCGGGCCGGCTATCGATTTCCGCGCCGCTGGCCAAGGCGCTGATCGGCAAGAAGGTCGGCGACACGGTCTCGGTGCCGGCGCCGGGCGGCGACCGGTCGTACGAGATCCTCGACTTCAAGTTCGTCTGACGGCGGGGCGCGGGGGAAAAGCCAATGGCGCATCCCACGCTTCGATGATTGATCTCGCCGACGTGCAGGCGGCTGCCGGCCGCATCGCCGGTCGCGTCTTGCGCACGCCCGCGATGTTCAGCGATGCCGTCTCGCGCGCCACCGGCGCGACCGTGACGCTGAAACTCGACAATTTGCAGGTTACCGGCGCCTTCAAGGAGCGAGGCGCCGCGAACCGGCTGGCCTTGCTCAGCGCCGACCAACGGGCGAGGGGTGTCATCGCCATGTCCGCCGGCAACCACGCCCAGGCGGTGGCGCGCCACGCGCATCTGGCCGGCGTGGCGGCAACCATCGTCATGCCGAAATTCACCCCCTCCACCAAGGTGACGCGCACCGCCGCCTGGGGCGCGACCGTTGTGCTGCACGGGGAAACCCTGGCGGAAGCCGCGGCGCATGCCGAGCAATTGGCGGCGGAACGGCAGCTCGTGTTCGTGCATCCGTACAACGATCCGGCGGTGATGGCCGGGCAGGGCACGCTGGCGCTGGAGCTGCTGGAGGACGCGCCGGATCTCGACGCGCTGGTGATCCCGGTGGGCGGCGGCGGATTGCTGGCCGGGTGCCTGGTCGCCGCGACCACGCTGCGGCCCGGCA
This sequence comes from Acetobacteraceae bacterium, assembly GCA_035535035.1. Lineage (GTDB taxonomy): Bacteria > Pseudomonadota > Alphaproteobacteria > Acetobacterales > Acetobacteraceae > JASHVB01. The sequence continues at coordinate 8,050 of DATLQW010000104.1, read as the reverse complement.
TCGCGGTGTTCGGCGTGGAGGTGGAAGCCTACGCCGCCATGGCGCAGATGCTGGCCGGCCGCGCGGTCGCGGTGGGCGGCCCGACCATCGCCGAGGGCATCGCCGTGCGCGACATCGGCGAACTGCCGTTCGAGCTGGTGCGTCGCCGGGTGACCGACATTCTGGTGGTGCCGGAACGCGCCGTGGAGGAGGCGATCGGCCTGCTGGCGGAGGGGGCCAAGACGGTGGCCGAGGGGGCCGGCGCGGTCGGCGTCGCGGCGTTGCTGACGTTCGGGTCGCGCTTTCGCGGCAAGCGCGTGGGCGTGGCGATCACGGGGGGAAACATCGACGCGCGCATCCTGTCCAACGTGCTGCTGCGCAACCTGCTGCGCGACGGGCGGCTGTTGCGGCTGCACCTGCAGATCCCTGACCGGCCCGGCGTGCTGGCGGACATCGCCGGCAAGATCGGCGGCAGCGGCGGCAACATCATCGAGGTGTCGCACCAGCGGCTGTTCGCCGCGGCGTCCGTGCAGGCCGCGGAGCTGGAGGTGATGGTGGAGGCGCGCGATCCGGCGCACGCCGCGGAGATTGTCGAGGCGTTGGAGCAGGCGTATGTGGTGCGGCGGGTTTGAGAGAGGGGGAAGAACGAAGCTTCGCCGCAACGGCATCAGGCTGAATGTCATTGCGAGTTGACCACCGGCCGGCGGCGGCCGGTGGTCAACTCGCAATGACATGGTGCGATGACATGGCGGAATTCACCAACAGACACATCGTCATCACCGGTGGCGCCGGCGGCATCGGCGTCGCAACCGCGCGCGCCTTTCTCGACCACGGCGCGCACGTCATACTGGTTGATCTCGATGAGCAACGACTGAACGACGCCAGGACCGCGCTGGGCGGCGTGCGGGTGTTCACGGTCGCGACCGACCTCGCCACGCAAGCGGTCTGCGCCGACCTGCTGGAACGTGCCAGGCCGGTCTATGCGTTGGTTCACCTGGCCGGCGTTTTCGAGCCGGATCCGCTCGACCCCGACGACCACGGCGTGTGGAATCGCGCGATCGCCGCCAACCTCACCAACGCCTACGACATGGCGGTGGCTTTCCGCCCCCACGCCGACATGCGCGGGCCGGCGCGGCTGGTGTTTGCCAGTTCCATCGCGTTCCGCCGCGGCAGTCCGGGCCACGCGGCCTATGGCGCGGCGAAGGGCGGCATCGTCGGCCTGACGCGCTCGCTGTCGCGCCGGTTCGCGCCCGACATCCTGGTGAACGCCGTCGCGCCGGGGGTGATCGTGACGCGCATGACGGACTCGATCATCGCCGAGCGGGGCGAAGCGTACCAGCGGGAGATTCCGTTGCAGCGCTTCGGCCAACCCAGCGAAGTGGCCTCGGTGATCCGCTTCCTCTGCTCAAGCGACGCGTCCTACATCACCGGCCAGACAATCACGATCGACGGCGGGCTGACCAACGCGTAACCGCAAGGTTTCCTCCTCGGCTTGCGAGAGGGGGGGAGCATCTACCGCATCAGGCGCCGACCCACCCGAGCTCGGTCTCGTTCTCCAGGTTCTGCAGGCGGTCGAACATCCGCGCCGCCGCGGCTCCGTAGCGCGTGCGTGTCAGCGTCATGAACTTATCGCGCAGCTCGGCGCGGTCCAGCGGGCGGGCCGGGGTGCCGTTGAACTCCGCGACTTCGCACGTGAACGACCGCCCGTCCCGCAACACCACCGTGACGATGCTCGCGCCGGCAACCTTGGTCGGCGGGTCCGCCACGACGACCGCCACGCGCCCACACATGTCCCGGATCGCCGCATCGGACAGTGCCGAGTCGTCGAACGACGCCGGATCGCGCGGATCGCGGAACAACGCCAGCGCCACACAGAACGGAATGGAATACTGCGCCATCATGATGTCGGCGGGCGCGCGGATGTTGTTGATGGTCGCCATCCGCTCGGTGCCCGCTACCCTCACCCGATCCACCGCGGTGCCGGCGAAGCCATGCTCGGCTTGCAGCTCCAGCACGGCCTGCACCGCATTCTGCGCGGTCATGTGCACGGGGAAGCGCTTCAGACACAGGTTCAGCGTCGCGAACTCGCTGCCGAGGCCGCGTGTCAGGTCGGCCACATCCCATTCGGTGCAGAACACTTTCAGGAAGCCGGCCTCGCCTTCCAGCACGCTGCGCGGACCGGTGAAGCCGTCGGCGGCCAGGCTGGCGGCCATCACGCCGCTCTCGGCCGCGCGGCCGAGATGCAGGCGCTTCACCATCGCTCCGGTGCCGGAACGGGCAAATTCCATCAGCCCGCCCGCCAGCGAACCGGCGATGCCGAGCGCGTTGGTCATGCGCGGCGCATCCAGCCCGAGCAATACGCCCGCCGCAACTGCGGCACCAAACGGACCGGTGGTGCCGGGCGCGTGAAAGCCGCGCCGCTCGTTGCTGTGTTTCGTGGCGCGGCCGATGCGGTACATCACCTCGAATCCGGCTACGATGGCGGTGATCATCGCGCGCCCGGTGCTGCCGTTCTCCTGGGCTACCGCCAAGCCCGGCGGCAGCAAGGTGCCGCCGGGATGCACGCCGACGCCCGGTTTCGTCAGGTTGTCGGACTCGAAGGCGTGCGCCAGCGTGCCGTTGGCCAGCGCCGCCGCCGGCGCGTGCAACGTGGGTCCGCCGGCGCCCAGGATGCGGCTGTGTCCGCCCGCTCCAACACGCTGCGCGTAGGCGATGACGATGCGGCTCCAGGGCAGGCCATTGCCCAGCACGATCACCGCCACCGTGTCGGCGATGCAATCCTTGGCGCGCTGCACGACGTCCGGCGGCAGATCTTCGTAACGCAGCGCCGCCGCATACTCGGCAAGGCGGATGGTTTCGTTTGCCATGGTTCCTCCCGTTATGCCGTTGCCGGCGGCCAGTTCACCAGAGGCTGTCAAACCGCCATATAGCCGCCGTCCACGTTGTAGCAGGCGCCGCTGACATAGGACGCGCGGTCGCTGCACAGCCAGACCACCATTTCGGCAATCTCTTCCGGCTTGCCCATGCGATGGAACGGCACTTTCTCCATCAGCTCGGCGCCACGCCGGCGCATCGTGTCCTCGGTCATCTTGGTTTCGATATAGCCGGGGCAGACGGCGTTCACCCGGATGTTGTCCCGCGCGTATTCCAGCGCCGCGGTCTTGGTCAGCCCAAGCACGCCGTGCTTCGCGGCGACATAGGCCGACGACGTGGGCAGGCCGATCAGCCCGGCGATCGAGCCGGTGTTGACGATCACGCCGCCGCCCTGCGCCAGCATCTGCGGAATCTCATGCTTCATGCACAGCCAGACGCCTTTCAGATTGACGGCGATCATGCGATCGAACGATTCGTCCGCCCATTCATGCGTCTTCTTGCCCGCGGCATCCACCTGGAAGCCGGCGATGCCGGCATTGTTGAACGCGCAATCCACCCGGCCATAGGCGGCGACCACGGCACGGATCATCGCCTGCACCTGCCCCGTGTCGGTGACATCGGCGGTCAGCGACATGGCCTGTCCGCCGGCCTCGTTCACCAGCGCCACCGTCTGCTGCGCGCTCTCGGTGAAGGCGTCGGCCACGGCGACACGCGCACCCTCGCGCGCAAAGGCCAGCGCCGTGGCGCGACCGATGCCGCCGCCGCCGCCGGTGATCAGTGCCGACTTGCCTGCGAGCAATCCTGCCATCGCTTCCTCCCGTGTTGCGGCGGCGCTGCTGGAGCTGGCGGCGCCGGTTGCCCCGAGCATATTGCGTCGGCGCCGTTCGCGTCGACTCGACCAACATCGCCATGGTTCGGGCACAGGAAGGGAAATGCGGCGGGAAGACCTCCACCGCCGAAATGCGCGTGTCGCTTACCCGCGGGGCAGTTGCCCGGATCGGCCGGCATAACGCGTCAGAACGGACATGCGTGCCTCGGTGGATCAGCCAGCCTTCAACACGGCGGACGCACGGCCGCCGCGGCCGCGGCCCGTGGACCAGCCAACCGGCACGCAAACGCGCCGGGCATTGTTCAAGCGGTCATCCCGCGCTTACCCAGCAGTATGCTTTCCTTCCCGCGGCGCCAGGGCTATCCTGCGCGCCCTGCAGCGAATCGGCATTTTGGCATGCGCGAAGAGATTCTGGCCTACAAGCGCGAGCGGATCATCGAGGAAGCCGTCAAGCTGTTCTATGCGCGCGGCTTCACCGGCACGACGCTCGATGACATCGCAGCCGAGCTCGGGGTCACCAAGCCATTCATCTATACGCATTTCCGCAGCAAGGTCGATCTGCTGGCGGCGCTCTGCACGCCGACGATCGAGTTGTCGCTCGCCGCCGTGGAGAACGCCGCGCAACAGCCGGGCCGGCCATCCGAACGGCTCTATCGCGCCATTGTCGACTTCACCCGCGTCGTGCTGTCGCGGCAGGCCAACATCGCGATCTTCTTTCGCGAAGAGAAGAACCTGGCGCCGGAAGCGCTGGCCGAAATCAACGCGCTGCGCAGGAAATTCGATCGTGTCCTGTCGCAGTTGCTGGCTGAAGGCGTCGCCGCCGGCGAATTCCAGATCGCCGACGTCAACCTGGCCGCGCTCGCGATCGGCGGCATGATCAGTTGGGCCTACACATGGCATCGTCCGGGAGGCCGGCTGAAACTGGAAGAGATGTGCAATCGCATGGCCGAACTGGCGTTGCGGATGGTCGGCGCCCTTCGCGACGCCGTGGCCCAGGCCGGCGCCTGACCAACAACCCTGTCCCGCGTTGCGGGACAGGGTTGGGCACGGGGCGGGCCGGCCTTGCTATGCCGCGTCCCAATTGAACACTTCGCCGGACCGATCCAGCGGCATGAACGCCGCCTTCAGCGCCGGCATCGCATGGTCCGCGATGGTTTCGGGCGTCCAGCCCTCGGCACGGTGCACGATGCGGATCGGGCGCGGCGAGCTGAACAGGATCACCTCGTTCATCCGCGTGCCGAACACCTGGCCGGTCACGCCCTTCGCCGCGTCGGACGACAGGTACACCGCCATCGGCGCGTTCTTGTCCGGTGTCATCTGCTGGATCTTGGCCAACCGCGCCTGCTGCTCCGGCGTGGTCGCCGGGATCGAGCTGGTCATGCGGCTCCACGCGAACGGCGCGATGCAGTTCGAGCGCACGTTGTAGCGCTGCATGTCCAGCGCGATCGACTTCGACAGCGCGGTGATGCCGAGCTTCGCCGCGGAATAGTTGGCCTGGCCGAAATTGCCGATCAGCCCGGACGTCGAGCTGATATGCACGAACGTCCCGCTCTCCTGCTTGCGATAGTGCTCGGCCGCGGCACGAGAAACGAAAAACGATCCGTTCAGGTGAACGGCAATGACAGATAGCCAGTCGTCCTCGGTCATCTTGTGAAAGATCACGTCGCGCAGGATGCCGGCGTTGTTCACCACCGCGTCGATGCGGCCGAAATGATCCAGCGCCGCCTGCACGATCTTCTGCGCCGAGCCCCACGCCGCGACCGACTCGGTGCAGATCTCCGCGACCCCGCCCTTCTGCTCGATCAACTGCTTGGTCTGCTGCGCCGGCGTGGCCGAGCCGCCCTCGCCCGACAGCGACGCGCCGATATCCGCGACGATCACCTTCGCCCCGGCGGCCGCCATCATGATCGCGATCTCGCGACCGATGCCGCCGCCCGCGCCGGTCACCACGGCGACCTTGCCTTCCATCATGCCTGCCACGCTTTTTCCCCCGTGAAGCTCAACCTACCGGCTGGTATTAGGCCGGCGGCGACGGCTTGTGAACCCATGCCCGGCGGGTCCATGAACCAGCGCTATTCAAGCGGCGAGCGCGTCGCCGCCATGCCTGGCCGCGCCATCATCGCGTCCAACCAGGCGGCGATGCGGGGATGCCGTGCGATCACCGCCGCGCCCTCCGGCGCCAGACGGAAATAGACCAACATCGGCACCGCGTGCAGATCGGCGAGGGTGAGCATCGGACCGGCAAGCCATGGCCCCGCGCCGCCGATCTCCACAAGCGCGCGCAGGCAGGTTTCGGCGCGCGGCAGTGCGGCGGCGATGCGCGCCTCGTCCGGCGCCCGGCCGGTCGCCGGCGCGCGCACCCGCTCCACAAAAATGTCCCAGACCAGCGTGCGGTAGCAGTAGGCGTCGAGAACTCCCAGCGCCTGGTTCATGCGCGCCTGCGCGTGCGGCTCGGTCGGTTGCAGCTTCGGGCCGTCGAACGCGGCATCGATGTAGCGTTCGATGGCGCCGCTCTCGTACAGCCGGAAGCCGTCATGCTCGAACGCGGGGATGCGACCGAAGGGATGGCGTGCAAGATGCGCCGCCGGCGGCCCGGAGGGTGCGAACACATCCACGTCCACCTGGTCGTAAGCGACGCCCTTCTCATGCAGCACGAGGCGCACCGCGCGCACATACACGCTGTAAGCCGCGCCAAACACGACAGGCCGGCTGCTCATCGCCTCACCCGGCCGCTCAGCGGACGTAAACCCGGACCTCGCGGCCGGCCAGCGCCGGGTCGGCGCGCAACGCGAGATGGATGCGCGCCGCCGGCACGCCCGCCAGCATGATCGAGCGCATCACCCCGGCCGCGTCGCGCTGGCCCTGTGCCGCACCGGCGGCCTTCGGCAGCATGGCGACGACGTCGTACTGCACGTCGCGGTCGCGCAGTTCGGCGGCGCGCACGGCGTAGCGCAGCAACTCCTCGTATTGCGGCGGCGGCCCGCTGAAATCGATGGTGACCAGCGGCACGCGCGGATCCAATTTCACCGGCGGCGCGGGCCGCGCCACGGCGGGGGCCGCCTTCGCCTCCGGTGCCGGCGCGAAGGTCTTTTGGTCCACAAGGGCGCAGCCGGCCAGCAGCAGGCAGGCGAGCATGCGGGGCAAGACGGGGGGCGTCATGCGCGGCAGGCTTGCAGGAAGCCGCGCATCGGGCAAGCTGCCTCGATTCGCAGGGAGGAAACCGACGATGCCATTGCTGTTGGAACGACGTGGACCCATCGCCATCCTGACGCTCAGCCGCCCGGAGGCGCGCAACGCGTGGTGCGAGGAATTCCAGACCGGCTTGCGCGAGCGCCTGCCGGAACTGGAGGCCGATCCGGAAATCCGCTGCGCGATCCTGACCGGCGACGATGCCGGCGGGGCGTTCAGCGCCGGGGCCGACCTGAAAAATCCTCGGACGCACACGATGAACTCGGTGGGGGCGTTCATCGAGGACCTGCCGAACCGCCGCCGCGCCCATCCGATCAACCTGCTGGCGGATTTCGCCAAGCCGGTGATCGCCGCGGTGAACGGTTATGCCGTCGGCATCGGCTGCATCGTGACCTATTGCTGCGACCTGATCGTCGCCTCGGAGCGCGCGGAGTGGCGGCTGCCGCAATCGGGCCTGGGGATCATCCCGGCACAGGGCGGCGCGGTGCGGCTGGCGCGCTGGGTCGGCAAGGGGCTGGCGATGCGCGCCGCGTTCGGCTTCCCGCTGACCGCGGAGGAGGCGTTCCGCACCGGCCTGGCGCAATGGCTGGTGCCGCACGCGGAGCTGATGCCGCGGGCCCTGGCGGTGGCGGAGCACATCGCGACGCTGCCGCCGCTGGCCGCGCGGCTGACCAAGGAATCCCTCAATTACGGCATGAACATTCCGCAGTCGGATGCGGCGTTGGCGGATCTGTATCGCTTCGCCATGCTGGAGATGACCGAGGACAAGGCGGAGAGCCACCAGGCTTGGCGCGAGCGCCGCAAGCCGGCGTTCAAGGGGCGGTAACATCCGAGGTTGAGCGCGGCGCCGGCGTGGCATCCGCACCATTTGGCGGCCTGCGGATCCGCAATCGCGTCGTCGGTCCCGCCACATGAACCTTGCGCACTCTAATCCCAAGCCTTCGCGGTCTTTCGGCCAGGAGGATCAAACTGCTACCTGTCACCCGCGGCTGTCAGCAGGCCGCCACGCGTGGGAATTCACGGATTCGCGATATTCAAGCACTAGCCCATCTTATTCACCGGATAAGTCGATCCCGGATTGATAGTGAGCAAGCAATGGAACCCGGCGCGCCCCATCCGCGGCAGGGTGACCCGCATTTCAGTCCATATCTGTCAGGCGCCAGGGGTTGATCAGGAGGG
>DATLQW010000103.1:0-19631 GCA_035535035.1 Acetobacteraceae bacterium | reverse complement strand
GTGAGGGATTTGAACCCCCGGCCTTCGGTTTACAAAACCGCTGCACTGCCACTGTGCTAACCCGGCATCGAGGCGTTCTTACCACGCGGTGGCTCGCGTGGAAGCCTGAATCCATCGCGTTGAAACTCATGGGAAAATGGCAAAACCTGAGCCGCGCACGAACCCGCCGTCGCCGGATTCCACTGGCAGATCAACGGAAAACTTGTGTTGCACGCGATTGCCGGCTATGAACGCGGCGATGTACGCACCGGTCGCCGCCGCGGCATCCCGTCATTTGCACGGGTCTTCAGGAACGGTCGGAAACCGGCACGGCCTGCTCGCGCGGGCACTCGTTCTGATTGCATTTTGGTTGACCATGGCCATGCCCGCCTTTGCGGCGCAGATTTGGCTCGGCCCGCGGTCCCCCAACGCCGGCAGCAGCGGCTCCGCGGATTGGCACAGCCTCTTCCAACCGACAACGGCCTGGTCGCAACTCGCGTCGCACATCCAGGTCTTCATGGTCACCGCCGGCTACGTGATGTCGGCGCCCGACGCCGAGTTGCGCGCGATGGGGGCGGACCTGGCGGCACGCCATATCGGGCTGGCAATTCCGGTGCAATCGATCGCCCAGGTGCCTGGCGAGGCATGCGGCCACGAGGAAGGTTATGGCCCCACCAGCGACAGCGCACGGACCGCGGCGAGGTTGGCGGCGCTCGGTGTCCCCTTGCAATATATAAGGGTGGACGAGCCGTTGTGGTTTGGCCATTACGACAAGGGTCCGCAGGGCTGCCGCCTGCCGGTCGTGGAGATTGCGCGCCGCGTGGCGCAGAACGTGCGCGCGTATCTGCGCGTGTTTCCGGGGCTCGTCGTCGGGACCGTGGAACCGGTGCCGGGACCATCCGGACAGCCCGGCTGGGCAAAGGAATTTCGGGCGTTCCAAAACGCGCTGGCGACAGACACCGGCAAGCCGATCACGTTCATGCATGTCGATGTGGACTGGCATACGCCGCACTGGGCCGACGCGGTGAAGACGATGGCCGGTGTTGCGCGTGCCGACGGATTGCAGTTCGGCGTCATCTACAACGGCGATGGCCTGGACAAGACCGGCGCCGATTGGGTTGCCGCCGCGTGGCAGCATGTCATCGAGATCGAAAGCGGCCACGGCGTGAGGCCGGACCAGGCGGTATTCCAGACCTGGGACCAGCACCCCGACCACGTATTGCCGCTGATGTCGGATTCATCTTTGGGAGGCATGGTCAGCCGCTACCTTCTGCCGAAGACGCATATCGTGGCGACCCGGTCGAATGCGGGGATTCAGGGCCGGCTGGTGGACGCTGCCGGTCGGCCGGTGGCGGGCGCCCGCGTCCGGGTGCAGGTGATCGGCGCCGATCCGTCGCGGCCGCTGCCGGTGCGCACCGTCTCGGGCATCGTGCCCGCCAATGCCCGGTTCGCGATCCTGGGCATGCGCGTGAACACCGAGTGCAACTGCGCCGGCGCGAACGACCTGATGGTCGGCAAGCTGGCCTATGCCGAAACCGCCGGCGGCGACGTGCGCCAGACCTACGACATGGCGGCACAGGCGCCACGTCTCCAGGCAGGGTCAAAGGGCGGCGCGGTAGTCCGAACGGCGGCAAACGGCGGCCGGCCCGCGGCCCATGTCCTGGTGCAACCGGGGCAGAAATTCGGTTTCAATTCGCCGGCGTTCCCGGTGACCCCCGGCGCCCATTTCGAGTTCAAGGTGCCGCTGGGTGCGGTGGGTAATACCGGGTTGTTCGGCACCGTGGCGGTGATCTGGCTGAATGCAAAGCAGCAGGGTCTTTCGCTTGCGAGCATACTGCTGCCGCGCGACATGACCGAGGCGGCGACGGTGACCACGGGTGCGGACGGTCGATTTGTTCTTCCTCGGCAGGTTGCCAAGGCGGCCGGGGGCAGGCGTTTGCGGCTCGAGTTTGAGGGTAGTGCGGGCGATCGCGGAGCCGTGGCTTATATCGAATAGCGGATAGCTTGCGGCGGGAGTGAGGTACTGCCGCAGGTTGAAGTTGATGTTGTACAACGAATCGGGTTTGAGCATGGAACAAGCCGAAGCTGTGGCAGAGCCTGGGCAACAACTGCGTCAGGCGGCGACCCTGGAGAGCGAGGGGCGGTTCGGTGACGCTTTGGCTGTCTTGCAGGAGCAGATGACTCTACTTCCCGCGAGTGAGCGGCCTTGGCTGCAAGTGTCGCGGTTGCTGGCGTCGATGCAGCGGGTCGAGGAAGCCGAGCGGTTGTTGGCGGAGGCGCAGCAGCATTTACCCAACGAAGTCATAGTGTTCATACAGCACGCTCGGTTTGCCGAAGCGCGGTCTGACTGGGCAGCGGCGGACCGGAGATGGGCAGAGGTTAGGACAAGATGGCCCCGCCATCCTGATGGCTGGACTGGAGGCGTGAGGACCCTTTCCCAACTTGGTCAGATCGACGCGGCGGAGCTGCTGGCTGACCAGGGGTGGGCACTGTTTCCCCTGGACGCCGCTTTAGCGTTTGTTTGGGCTGACCTGCCGAGACTGCGGGGTGATCTCGCGCCCCGCGCCGACCGCTGGGCACAGGTCCGCACAATGCATCCCCAGAACCCTGGCGGCTACGCGGCCGGCGCGTTAGCACTGCTCGATCTCGGCCGGTTGGAGCACGCGGAACAGGTCGCGTCGGAGGGATGTTCGACGTTTCCCGCTGACAGAGACGTTCATAGAGCCTACGGCGTCGTTCTGCTTACGAAAGGGGAAATTGCGGCGGCTGAGCAAGTTTTGAGCAAGGCATTACAGATCGATCGCAACGACTCAGTGACCCATCTGCACTACATCCGGGCCGCAATGGCAAGAAACGACCGGCCGGAAGTCGCGCGGCGCAACGCTGATGCACAGAAGCTGTTCCCGGGCGACAGTCGATTCTATTCCGAGCGATTCGAGGTTCCGGCCGAGGTCGACCCGGAGGACCCATCGACTTCCCCCGCAACGCCACCGCAGCCGCGCGCACCAAAACCAACTGGCAGGCTACGGCGCTTGCTGAGACAGCGGCGGAACTAAGTATCAAATCCGATGATAAATTTGGGCAACCCGAATTGCAGACAGTGAAATGAGGAGGGAGGGCCATGGCGATAGCGTCCCGCGGCGTCCTGTCTGGAGACTTTCTCAGGGCTTGGTGGGAGCGGCGACAGGCTCTTCGCGAGCTATCGCTGTTACAAAGGCGCGATGAAGCGAGCATTATGGTTGATGATGCGAACCCTCTCAATCGCGCAGTTGTATCGATTTCCCTTGGCGATAACGCCGAGGCATTGCGTTGCTGGAGAGAGGCGCGCGAACGCTTTCCTAGATTTGTTAGGGCGCGGCCGGAATCTCTGAAGGTGCTGTTCGGCCTTCAACGTTACGACGAGGCTGAGGAGCTGATGGAAGAGGGATTAAAGCATGATCCAAGAAATCCCTATTTCGCAGAAGGCATGGCAGAAGCTGCTCACCGGCGGCGGGATCTTCCCGAGGCACTCCGGCGTTGGACTAAAATTCGGAGGAAGTTCCCGAGTCGGTGGATGGCCTATGCTCACGGGTGCGCAGCGTTGCGAGAACTTGGACAGGTTGCTGAGGCGGAGCGGTTGATATCGCGTGCCATAACCCTGTTTCCAGACGAAATTCACTGTCGGATTGAATGGGCGAGGATAGCAGAGGCATCAGGGAACTGGAATCTCGCTTTGCAGCGATGGGACTACGTGGGCACCGAGCTAAAGCATGTCAGCGGTGTCATCGGCGTTGCTCGAGCTTTGAAGAATCTCGGGCGAGACGACGAGGCCAGAGAGCGACTTGTATCTGTGAGAACGCGATATAGCCTCGACCGGGAGTTCAGCCGAGTTCTTGAGGAATTCCTTAAGAAACCTGTCCAATGACGTCAGGAAGGAGCAACGAATTATGAGCGATGCAATAGATACTTGCTATGATCTCGATATGGTCGGTGTCCTGCAGGGCACGGACAAATGCTCTTCTTTATCATCAGCCTGGGACTATTTGCGACATTACGAGCGTATTTTCGCACCCTGGCGCCGTAAGCCAATAAATCTCCTTGAGATTGGCGTCGCGGGTGGCGCATCGCTTGCGGTGTGGCGATCGTATTTTCAGTCGGCCACCATCGTTGGGATAGATATAAACCCGGCATGTACCCAGTTCACCAGCGATCGTGTTGCGGTGGAGATCGGATCTCAGACGGATCCAGGTTTCCTACACTACGTCTGTGCTAAATATCCGCCCACAATCATTATCGACGACGGGTCTCACAAGACTGACCACATCATATATTCCTTCGAGAGGCTATTTCCGGCGCTCAATCCGGGGGGAGTCTATGTGGTGGAAGACGTAGCATTCCACTTTGAGCGAGGCACGTTAGAGGCTAACTCCGTCGGGAGATTCTCTGTACCTGGCTATTTTCTTGACTTGGCACGGGCATGCCTGGCAAGAGCAATGCCTGAATCTGCAAAGAGCGCTACGCCAAATTACTTGTTTGAGAATATCGACTCAGTCTCTTTTATTCACAGTGCTATCGTGATTCAGAAGAAAGGCCCGCGCGACATCTCCAGTGCCCTTCGATTCGCTGAAAGGACACTTGGCGGCGAAAGCGCCACGGCCCACCAGTACGGGCGCGTCGCGCAATATATCCTCCGTCATAATGGCCCTCTTGATCGGGCCGAATCGATGGCGCGACGCAGCGTCGAAATGACAGACTATGAGCCGGAATTCGCCGACACGCTCGCAGGAGTCTTGGTTAGGCTGCATCGCACGCCCGAGGCGGCGGCGATCCTGAAGCAGTCACTGCAAATTCACCAGGACAACGGCATTCTGTGGGCACGGCTAGGACAGTTGGAAAGCGCCATGGGAAGTCATGCTGACGCGGCTACAGCGCTCCAAAAAGCTGCGGGTCTCCGGCCAACCGATCCGGACATTTTTGATAGCTTGAGCAGAATTCTAGAGTTGATGGGAGATCTTGGCGAGGCGTTGTCGGCTGCGCAGCGCGCGGCGGAACTCGACCACGGCCAGCCTAGCATCGAAATTCGAGCGCGGCGGGTAGAGCAACTTCGCGGAAAGCTACCCTGAACGCGACCCCGCCGCTTACCCTGTCGCGACATACGCGGTGGGCGTGTCTCCTTGCTCGAACTGCCAGCAGGTTGACATCACCGTGCAATCGTCCGGCCCGCCGACATTGACAGACACCGAACACCGCGCCGTTTGCCGCGCCGTGCCGGTCGAATAGATCCGCTGCCAGGCGCCGCGCAGGGCCAGGTCCGCAGCCTGCTGCGCCCGCGGGTCGCTGTCCGAAATCTGGACCGAGACATAGTCGCCCTCGAAATTGTCTGGAATCCAGACCCAGCAGGAAGCCGTGTATTGCCGCCCCGGCGAGATCAAAACCCGCGGCCACCGCCCCAACTCAACCGCCCTGCCGAGCTTCCTGTGCAGCCGCGCCTCCTGGCCCCATATCATCTGCTCCGCGCACGGCTCGACCCGGGAGGCGCCTACCGGAAAGAAACCCTGGAACGTCCGGGACGCCGGAATCAGGTTCGCGCTCTTGTGCCAGGCGGGGCGGCGAACCGGGCAGTCGTCCGGCCCCACCAGATCGACCACCCGCCGCACGTCCACGGTAAAGTCGCTCGGCGTGTTCGGCGCCTCGGTCCCGACGATGAAGTCATACTCCATGCCCGCCGAGCGGGCGATGAACGCGTAAGCATCGGTGCCGGCGTTCGGATGGAACAACTCGATCATGCGCCCCAGGTTGGTGCCCATGATGATGTGCGTCAGTCCCATGCCATGCGGGCCGACCACCATGTCGGCCCCGCGGAACAACCCGATCTGCTCCTGGGCCGGCAGCTTCGCAAGCTGCACCGCGGTGAAGCCCTGTGCCTCCAGCGCCGCGATCAACTCGGCCTCGTTGGCGACCCGCCGCCGCTCCGCGTCGCCGCGCGATATATAGAGTCGCCGGGCCTGGCTGCCCACGGCGGGCAACCCGGCACAGAACGCGGCGAGCGCGCTGACCGAGCGCGGATGCGCCATCTGCGCCGGATGCGCGTGCCCCTCCATCTGGTCGGAGAACCAGAAGCATTTGCGCGTGGTGGAAAGCAGCCGGGGGCCGGTCGGGAAGCACAGGTTTTCCGGTGCGATGCCGAATTTCTCGGACAGGGTGGCGCAGACCAGGGCCTGAAACTCGCCCGGGATCGAGCCCAGGACAAACAGGTCGTTGCCGGAACTGCCGAACGTCTCGATGTAGTGCAGGATGCGCGTCACCCCGTCGAACAGCAGGTGGCACAGGTTCGCAAACACGAATCGGTCCTGCACGATCACGATGTTCCTGTCGGTCTGCTCGATTTGCAGGTCCGGGATCGAACATCGCGACAAGGCACGCGGGCTGCCGCTGATCCACAGCGCCGACCGGTCTTTCGACAGGACCTGGTATTGGAACGGATGCACGTAGGCGATCGCGTCGTTCGTCGCATAGATGCGGAACGGCGCGCGATAGGGCCGCCGGATCAACCCGCCCAGCGGCGTCGGCAGGCGCAGGTCGATAGCCTCGTTCGGGCACGGCTCAAGCACCTGCGTGGCCTCGAGTCCGGCATTTGGCCGCGTTGTGAACAAATGCGGCATCGCGTCGGGGCAGTAGCGTTCGGCGGCGCTTGGCTTCACCGACCAGACATGTTCGAAAAAGCTGCCGTCCGGCGGCAGCAACGCGTGAAATTGGCCGATCTCATCGGTCATCTGGCGCAGGCGATAGCGCGTCGGATCGGCGAACGATCCCACGCCACAGATATACGCATCGAGCAGCAGCCCGATATTGACCGGCTCGCTCCCGGTCAGCATGCCGCGGGCCAGAACGACCACGTCGCCCGCGGCCTCCACGGTTTTCGCGTGGAACGCCCGGAGCCTCGATCGCACGTCGTCATTCCAGGCAGAGCAATCAGGCGGCGCCGCCAGAGGCGGGATCATCGCGCCCGCTGAACCAGAAGCTGGTGCCGCCGATCGATCACGTTCAGATCATCGGCAAACACCGACAGAAAGAAATCTATCGCACGTACCGTGTTCTGCTCTGGATGATTCGCGAAGGTGAAGTTCACGTCGTCGAACAGCATAAAGCCGCCCGGCCTGAGCAAGCCCCAGCAGAGGGCGGCGTCCTGGATGACGAACTTTGCCTCGTGTGCGCCGTCGATATAGATGAAGTCGAACTTTTCGCCCCAGAGGGACGGCAGCACCGCCTGCGAATAGCCGACCAGCTTGCGCACCTTGTCGTCATGGCCGGTACGCAGGACGTTGTCGTCGAACAGGTCCTGCAGCCGGCTCCCAAGACTTGCCATGATGGCGACGTGTTCCGAGCTGCCCTCGAACGCGTCGATGCAGGTCAACCGCCCGCCCCGCCGGGAGATCACGTTGTCCAGGAGCCAGGTGGCAGAACCACCCTGCCAACTGCCGATCTCCAACGCCTCCAGCGGCGCGGCAGTGATGTGGTCCCGGAACCATGTCTGCCAGAACCGGATATTGGGCGAGAAATAGTCATGCGTGAAGCAATAGCCGTGCGCCAGACTCTCCGGCCAGTCGAACTTGGCGTGGGCCAGGCGGTGAAACAGCACGGTCTGATCGATCTGCCCCAGCCGGCGATAATACTCGGCCAACCGATAGTAGGTATGGAACGTCGCGGTGCCGTTTGCGACCAGCTCGCGCAGCGGCTCCAGCGCGCCGGTCACGTCGCCCTTTCTGTCCAGCGCAAGCGCCTTGAGGTCCGCCGCATCTGGCGCCAGCGGCCCGGTAGGGTCCCAGGAGGCCGCAAGCCGGGCCAGGGCATCGTCCAACTCGCCGGACCCGATCAGGTCGCGGACCCGGGCAAGATCGTCGGGGGTCACGGATTGTCTCCAAACGTCAGCGACATATGCGGAACATCTCTAGCAGTGGCGGAAATCCCTCTGGAGATGTGGCCACGCCGCCGTCACCGCCCGCGGCGCGTTTCATGCACCGAAGTATGGCCCAGCGTCAAGCACTCGGTGAAGCGGATCGGGCTGGCAACCCGCGCCGGAACTGCCTATATGAACGACCTCCGGAACTTGCCACACTGAGAAGGTCTTGCGTGAAGCAACGAACCGTCGCCTTTGTCGGCAACTGTCAACTCGGCACCCTGGCCAGTCTTTACCGGCGTATCCTGCCGCCGGAAGATGCCCCGGAGGTCGTTTATCTGCCCTCCTACGAGGCCGCTTCGGACGCCCAAATGCGGGTGGTCGCCGAGGCGGATATAGTGGTCCACCAGGTACTGGACTTTGCCCCACGCATCGGCGAATTGGCTGCCAGCGGCACCGTGCATCTTGTGCCGCACCTGACCGCCTTTTTCCTGTGGCCGTGCACCGGCCATCCCCACCCGAGCAACCAGCCGCATCCGTACAGCGACGCCAGCGGCCCGTACAATACAGAACTGGGTGACTCCTTCCTGAATCGAATGCTTCTCGACGGTGTGGACCCGGATGAGGCGGTGAACCGCTTCATGTCCACCGACATCGCCGCGGTTCGCCGGGCAGATCGCATGCGCGAGATTGCCCTGGACAAACAGCGATCCCGTGACCGGGCCTGCGGCTACGCTTTCGCGGACTTCATAGAAGCCAACTTTCAGACGCAATATCTGTTCCGAAGCCCGAACCATCCTGAGATTCCATTGTCGATTTTCCTCGCCACGGAGGTTTTCAGCCGCCTCGGCCTGCACAGCAAGATTCTGGACGACCTTCAGGCCAATCCTCCCCGCGACCTGTTCCCTGCGACACAGACACCAATCCATCCCAGCGTGATCGCGTGCTTCGGCTTGACGTGCGTCACGCCGGACACGCGCTACCGGTATTTCGATGAAGGTTTTTTTAATTGTTCGGAGTACGCCGGACGCTACATGCGCTACGAATGGAACCCGTTGTTCGGTGAGGCCTATGAACAGCGCCGGAGCGGCCAAAAGGACGCAGCCCTTGCGACACTCAGGCGGGCCGTGGAACGCTCCCCTCGTTCCGCGGCCGGGCACGCGGTGATCGGCGATTTGCTAGCCGAGAAGGGGCTCTTCGCCGAAGCAGCGCAGTTTGCCCGGAAGGCTTTGGAGCTCGATCCGGAGAACGCTCACTACAAGCGGCGCGTGGAGCAAATCGCCTCGCAACTCGCGAAAGCCGGCTGAACCTGGCCCGCGGCCGGCGCGCTTCGCACCATTCGGTTCCCCACCCCCGGCAATCTCTGATAATCTGGGGTATCCCCACCGTTCCGGAGCCGCAGCTTGTCCGACGCCCCGCCCAATCCGGTTCCCCGTCCGACGCACTGGCCGTACCGCGCCGATCCGCCCGGGCGGTACTGGGGCAACTACCACCTCTACCAGATGCGGGGCGGGCTGGTCCGCCTCGAAGACGACATCAAGGGCTTCAACGCCGGCCAGCGCGGCGCGGGCGATATCTCCCGCTTCTACTTCTTCTGCGTGGCCTTCGACCAGATGATGAAGGAAGGCGTGCGGGGGGACATCGCCGAACTCGGCGCCTACAAGGGCAACACCGCCGCCGTGCTGGCCGCCATGGCGCGCCGCATGGGCACCACGGCGTGGATATTGGACACCTTCGCAGGGTTCAACCCGGACGACCTGAAGGGGATCGACGCCGACCACCGGATGGAATTCGCCGACACCTCCCTGGAGGCGGTGCGGGCGCTGGTCGGCGACGACAGCGTTCGCTACGTGAAAGGCTACTTCCCGGACTCCGCGGCGCAACTGCCGGCCGACGCGTCGTTCAGCCTCGTGCATATCGACTGCGACCTTTACGTGCCCATCGTCCACGCGCTGAACTACTTCTATCCGCGCCTGCTGCCGGGCGGCTACCTGATCGTCCACGACTACGCCTCGCTGGAGTGGGACGGCGCGGAAAAGGCGGTGGATGAATTCTTCGCCGACAAGCCGGAGCCGGTGATCCCCCTCACCGACGGCTGCGGCAGCGTGGTGATCCGCAAGGCCCGCTCCGCGGCGGGGCACGGCAACTGGCTGATGCAGCGGCGCTGCGCCAGGTTCTCCGCCCAATGGGCCGGCGCCGGCCAGGGCGGCCTGATGGAAATCCTGGGCGCCGGATGGAGCGGGCCCGAACCTTGGGGCGTGTGGGGCGTCGGCGCCTCCCACACGCTCAACCTGTGCATGGAGCAGCCGCCGGCGGGCGACCTTGTTATCGAGATCGACGGCGCAGCGGCGCTTGTCGGTCCGCGCCGGTCGCTGGAGATCGACGTGCTCGCCGCCGGCCGGATCCTGACGACCTGGCAGTTCTCGATGGAGCGCAACCGCGCCCAGCGCAGCGTCACCGCCCCCGCCGCCGCGATCACCGCCGGAGACTGGAACTTCCCCCTGCTCCGCCTGGAATTTCGCCCGCGGGAGGTTGCGCCGATCAGCGAACTCGACCCCACCCGGACCAACGCGCGCCCGCTCGGCCTGGCGTTGTACGCGCTCCGCCGCGGCGCCTCGAAATAGGCCGGAGCGGCGCGGGAATTCCCCGGCTTCCGTCAGCGAATCATTGACAAGTCCACTAACATATGGCATACTACGTCGCTGTTTTAACGCCGCATTAACCGACAGGAGCTCTCATGGCCAAGCATTCGAACCACCGCGCCGCCACCGCCTCACCGCAGCGCCCGAAGCCGCCACAAGCCAAGCGGCACCACCCCAAGCCAGCCGCCACGCCCACCGCGCGGATACCGAAGCGGGTCGGCTCCACCGGCTTCAGCCTGGCCGACGGCCTCCAGCCGGGCGCGCCGGGCCGCCCCACCGTAGCGCAGCAGATCACCGGGGCCGGGCGGCTCTCCCGCTTCATGCCGCGCGGCATCAGTCTCCGCTGATCGGGGCCGCCGCCCCGGGTCCACGTTCCGCATTACCGCCGCATGACGACAATTTTATCGACATGAAAGCGGTTTCATCGCTGCACCACGGGAACGTTCACCTCGGCGTCCGCATGTTCAGGCGTGCCGCCGGCGCCAACCCGGTCGCCGGCCCCGCGTTGCAAGTGCGTGCCCGAACCGGCTCGCCCAGCAGGAGGATTTCCATGACGCCGCATCCCGATACCACCGGCCGACCAACCACGTGGCGCCGCGCCACGCTGGTCGCCGTATTGCTCGCCGGCACCGCGCTCGGCGGCTTCGCCATCGGCCACGCCGCGACGATGCCCGCGGTCGGCAGCCAGCCCAGCAGCCCCGCCGCCGAACGCACCGGCGCCCCGGTCAATCCGCCGGGCGCCATCAAGCCGGAGGCGCTGCTGCCGAGCTTCACCCACCTCGTCGAGCAGGTGAAGCCCGCGGTCGTCTCCATCACGACCAAGCTGCGCACGCCGGAGATGATGGGCGCCAATCAGCCCGGGCCGATGCAGCAATTGCCCTTCCCGTTCAACCAGATGATCCCGCAGACGCCGCAAATGCACGCGGTCGAGGCGCGCGGCTCCGGCTTCATCGTCAAGGCCGACGGGACGATCGTGACCAACAACCACGTGGTGAAGAACGCCAAGAGCGTCACGGTCACGCTGGATGACGGCACCAGCTTCCCGGCCAAGGTCATCGGCCGCGATCCGCGCACCGACATCGCGGTGCTGAAGATCGCCGCCGGGCATCTGCTGCCTTACATCCAGCTTGGCAACTCGGCCAACGTGAAGCCGGGCGAGTGGGTGGTGGCGATGGGCAATCCGTTCGGCCTGGGCGGCACCGTCACCGCCGGCATCGTCTCCGCGGTCAGCCGCGACATCGGCGACGGGCCGTATGACCAGTTCATCCAGATCGACGCGCCGATCAATCCGGGCAACTCCGGTGGTCCGCTGTTCACCCAGAACGGCAAGGTGATCGGCATGAACACCGCGATCCTGTCGCCCTCGGGCGGGTCGATCGGCATCGGCTTTGCCATCCCGTCCGACATGATCCGCGACGTGACGGCGCAACTGGAAACGCACGGCCACGTGACGCGCGGCTATATCGGCGTGGAGGCGCAGGAGCTGAAGGGTGCCACCGCGAAGGGCCTGGACGTGCCGGACAACTCCGGCGCTTTGCTCGCCGGCGTCATGCCGAACGGTCCCGCAGAGCATGCCGGCCTGCAGCCGGGCGACGTGATCGAGGCGGTGAACGGCACGAAGGTCACCAACCCGCGCGAGCTCGCGGTTGACGTCGCCGCCATCAAGCCGGGCGACGAAGCCCATCTCACGGTGCTGCACGACGGCAAGAGCAAGGACGTCGCATTGAAGGTCGCGCAGTTGCCGAACGACCAGACGGCCAGCAACGGGGCCGGCGGAAGCCAGCATCAGGAGCAACTCGGATTGGCCCTGGCGCCGCTGTCGCCCGATCTGCGCGGTCAACTCGACGTGCCGGACGGGACGCGTGGCGCCGTGGTGCGCGGCGTGGAGCCGGGTTCCCCAGCGCAACAGGCCGGCTTGCAGCCCGGCGACGTGATCGTCGGGGTCGGAACGCATCCGGTTACCTCGCCGTCCGAAGCGGCGCGCGAGATCCACTCGGCGATGAACGGCCAGAACCACGCGGTGGCGCTGCGGGTGATCCGCAATGGCGAGGCGGTGTTCGTCGGCATCCAGATGGGCCCGAACCAGGCCGGCTAGGGAAGCGGCGTTCCCCTCTCCCGCCGCGCGGGAGAGGGGATGACTACATCGCGGCCGTCAGCGCGTCGTACTCGTACAGCCAGTCGTAGCGCTGCTGCATCTTGTCCGCCGCGAATTCCCGGTCGATGTACGCTGCGGCACCCGCCGGATCGCCGAGCGCCGGATTATGAAACCGCCGCGTGTTGTCCGCGGAGCCGCGCACGATCGCCGCCGTGCGTTCCAGCCGCGCCGCCTCGAAGTGCCGCAGCGCCTCCGGCACCGGAAACGCATCCAGGCAGCGCGCGATGACGGCCGCATCCTCCAGTGCCATGTTCGCGCCCTGCGCCAGGAACGGCAGCGTCGGATGCGCCGCGTCGCCCAGCAGGCAGACGCGGCCTTGGGCGAAATGCGGCAAGGGATCGCGGCCGAGCAGCGCCCATTTGAACGGCGTGTCGATGTTGCGGATGATCGTTTGCACGTCCGCGTGCCAACGTGCGAGATCCCGCGAGCATTCCTCGCGCGTGCCGGCTTCGGTCCAGGACTCCACCTGCCAGTCGTCGCGTTCCACCACGCCGACGAAATTCAGCAGCTCGCCGCGCCGCAACGGATAAGTAACGACGTGGCCGCCGTGGCCCATCCAGTTGGTGCCCACCGGTTGCCGCATGTGCGGCGGCAGCCGTTGCATCGGCACCAGCCCGCGCCAGGCCACGAGACCGGTGAACCGGGCGCGTCCTTCACCGAACATTTGCCGGCGGATCGCCGAATGTACCCCGTCGGCCGCGAGCAACACGTCGCCGGTGACAGGCTCGCCATTGGCCAGATGCAGGGTCACCGCGTCATCGGTCTGTTCGAATCCGGTGCACGCCGTGCCGGCGCGCACCGCATCCGGCGCCGCCGCGCGCACGGCTTCCAGCAGCACGGCGTGAAAGTCGCCGCGATGCGGCATCCAGTACGGCGCGCCATACCGCTGCACCGAGCCGGCGCCGAGATCGAACACGCGCCAGGTCTGTCCGGTGGTCCACAGGCGAATCTCCTTGCCGGTGGGCTCGCAGACAATGCGGCGCATCGCCGCTTCCAGGCCGAGCGCGATCAGCACGCGCGTGCCGTTCGCCCCAAGCTGCACGCCCGCCCCGACCTCGCGCAACTCCGGCGCTTGCTCGAACACGCGCACGTCGTAGCCGCGCTGCAACAAGGCGAGCGCGGTGGCAAGTCCGCACAGTCCGGCACCGGCGACGAGGATGCGTGGTTTCATGCCGAATCCTCCCTCCCCCCTTGTGGGGGAGGGGTGGGGTGGGGGGTGCTGTTCGCTCCGATCATGCGGCCGTCAGGCATTCCCACGCTGTTCGCGCCACAGGCCCAGCGCGTCCTGCACCGGCCGGTCGGAGAAGCTGAACAGCACCGCATCGCCCGACGCCTGATGCCGGTGCGATTGCCAACTCGGCACGACGAAGATGTCGCGCGGCTTCCAACGCAGGGTCGTGTCGCCGACCACGGTCTCGCCCTCGCCTTCGACCACGGAAAACACCGTCCCGTCGGTGCAGCGGTACGGCGCAGTGCCGAAACCGCCAGGCAGCCACTGCATGCAGGCGCCGATCGTCGGCATCGGCGAGCCGCCCGTCGCCGGATTGACGTAGCGCAGCTTGTATCCGTGGCAGGCGTCGGGTTCGCCGTTGCGTGCCAGCGTTGCCAGCGCCTCGCGCGTGCGCTCGTACGGGTAGTTGAACACCGGCGATGCTTTGCCCGGCTTGTAGTCCACCGGCAGCATGTTGGCGCCGTAACGTGCCAGGCTGTCGCCGGCCGGGCGGGCCACCGATTGGCTGTCGGCGTCGGCCGGTTCGGCGAAGCTGGCATCGAACAAGCGCACGATCGGGATGTCCAGTCCGTCCAGCCATACCATCGGCTGGTCGCTGTCGTTGCCATGATCGTGCCAGGTCCAGCTTGGCGTCAGCACGAAATCGCCAGGCTGCATCAGCGTGCGTTCGCCTTCGACGGCGGTGTAGGCGCCGTGCCCTTCGATGATGAAGCGCAGCGCCGCTTGCGCGTGGCGGTGTGCGGGGGCCACTTCGCCGGGCAGAATGAGCTGCAAGCCGGCGAACAGCGAATGCGTGATGCAGGCCTGGCCCTGCATTCCCGGGTTTTCCAGGATCAGCACGCGGCGTTCGGCCTCTTTCGCGGTGATCAGGCTGCCGGCCTGCATCAGATGTGCCCGCACCTCGTCGTCGTAGTGCCAGATCGCCGGCTGGATCGGCGTGGTCGGCGTGCGCGTGACCAGCGTGTGCAGCCGCTCCCATAACGGCGCAAGGCTCTGCGGCGCGATACGGTCGTAGAACGCCTGCCGCTCGGACGGCCGGGCGATGGTTTGTGCGGTGTCGTTCATGCGACGTTGCCTTTGTGCCGGGCAACGAATCCTCTAGGCAGCGCTGCCGGTGGTGTCAATCGCAACGGCCGGTGACGCTTGGGCGGCTTTAGCCGGCTACCAGATAGTCGGCCGGGCGGAGGATGCGAATGCCGCGCCACGGATCCAGCACCAGCAGGTCGTTGTCGCTGGCCACGATGCGGGTTGCCGCAGACGCCAGCGCGAGTTCGAGGTATTTGTTGTCCTTCGCGTCGCGGCAGTCGGTCACGCGTTGCATTGGTGCCACCCACACAGCCACATCAATCAGGTTGGTCAGGACATCCTCGCGCAATGCAGGCCGGACATAGCGCGCCAGCCTCGGACGGTTCAACACTTCGACCAGCTCATTCCAAACCGCCAGCGAAAGCGCGATGTCCTCGGTGTCGCACGCCTTCTGGAAGGCTCGGCGCGGAATGCTGTCAGGCAGGATCGTCGCGCCCACCAGGCTCGATGCGTCGAAGACGATCAGCTTCGGCGCTCCGCATTATAGGCGACCAGCTCTTCGTTCAGAATTTCCTCGGTCAGGCCGCTGGCCTTGGCGTCCACGGCAAGCCGGTCCATCGCGTCCAGCAGCCTGGCCTTGGCGTTCTCGGGCTGAAACCATCGGCTGATGACGCGACCCAGCGCCTGCCGCTTCAGCGGATCCTGCAAGGCCGCCGCGGCTTCGGCGTCCACCGGGATGCTGACCTCGACGAGTGTACCCATGCCTGGCCTCCCGACCCGATGTGCCACATCTTAGCACCGGTCGGCGACAGCCGCATCCGCCGCGCGATGGCCGGAATCAGCCGGAACCGGTTACGCCTCGCCGGAATCATCCGGTGCGACGACTTGGGGGATCAGTCCCTTGTCCACGGCGGCTTGCTGCAGGGCAAGCGGCAGCCGGCGGGCATCGACAACGAACCCATCGAGCTCGACCATCCAGGCCATCGGCGACGTGGCAAGACGGCTGGGCAATGTCCAGCGGTGGTCGAACTGATGGATGCCCAGGGTAGCGCGCACCAGCTTCGCCTTGTTGCCGCCGGTATTGGGGGCGATGCCGAAATGCGCGCAGAGATCGGCCATTGCCATATAGGGGGCCGATCCCTTGTCATGCAGGAAATTGACCTGTCCCAGCGCATAGAGCACGGCGCAGGCCCAGGTCTGCGCATTGCCGCTGGCCAGCGGACTCGGCCGCTTGCGGCACAGCGCGGCGATGGCGGCACGGGCGAGCGCGGCATACTCCTCGTTGAGCCGGGCCTGGCAGAACTGGTCGGTTATCGCCGTCAGGCCGGCATAATACGCTTCCCAGCCCTTCGGCACCTTGGTCGATTGCGCGCTCGCCATCGTGTTGCCCCGATCCTCCGCCGCGCCGGCTGGAAGCCGGCATCGTGCGGTCTGTTGCACCTTCACCCCAACCCTCTCGCGCCAAGCGCGCGACGGAGTTATTACGCTCGCGCCGCCTCGCGCGCGCGCACCAGACTGGGCAACTCTACATCGATCTCCAGCGTGGACACCGTGTCGCCGCGATCCAGCTTGATCTGCACCTTGTCGCGATCGATGGTGAAATGCCTGGCGATAACGGCAAGGATCTCGTCCTGCAGCGTCATCAGCAGGTCGGATTTGCCGGTTGCCGCACGTTCGTGCGCGAGCAATACCTGCAAGCGTTCGCGCGCCACCGGGGCGGAACTGCGGCGCCGGAACAGGGCGATCAGGTTCATGCCACCTTCCTCCCGAACAGCCTCCCGATGAAGCCCTTTCGCTCCAGCGGCACCACCACGTCGAGTACCTCGCCACGCAACCGCTTTGCGGCGTCGATATAGGCGCGGGCGGGGGCGCTGGTCGGGTTCAGCAGGGTGACCGGCGAGCCGAGGTTGGAGGCGCGCAGCACCTCCTCGCTTTCCGGGATGATGCCGAGCAGGGGGATGGAGAGGATCTCGAGGACGTCCTCGACCTTGAGCATCTCGCCGCGGGCGGCCCGGCCCGGGTCGTAGCGGGTCAGCAGCAGGTGCTTTTCGATGCGGTCGCCGTTTTCGGCTTTCTCGGTCTTCGAATCCAGCAGCCCGATGATGCGGTCGGAATCGCGCACCGAGGACACCTCGGGGTTGGTCACCACGATGGCAATGTCGGCGTGCCGCATCGCCATCACCGCGCCCTTCTCGATGCCGGCCGGGCTGTCGCAGATCACCCAATCGAATTTCTCGCGCAGATCGGCGATCACCTTCTGCACGCCCTCGGCGGTCAGTGCGTCCTTGTCGCGGGTTTGCGAGGCCGGCAGCAGCGACAGCGTGTCGATGCGCTTGTCGCGGATCAGCGCCTGCGGCAGCCTGGCGTCGCCCTGCACCACGTTGATCAGGTCGAACACGACGCGGCGCTCGGCCCCCATCACAAGGTCGAGATTGCGCAGCCCGACATCGAAATCCACCACCACGACGTTGGCGCCGCTTTGCGCCAAGGCGGCGCCCAGCGCGGCGGTGGAGGTCGTCTTGCCGACGCCGCCCTTGCCTGATGTCACGACCACGACCTTGGCCATATGGTTCCCCCCTTATCGTTCAGTCCAGGGCAGTGATGCGCATCGCCTCGCCATCGAGCCAGGCCTGCACCGCGCGGCCGCGCAGGCTGGCGTCCATGTCGTCGGAAACCTGATAGACGCCGTCGATCGCCAGCAACTCGGCGTCGAGCCGGCGGCAGAAGATGCGGGCGCGTGGGTTGCCGGCGAACCCGGCGATCGCCCGGCCGCGCAACGCGCCGTAGATGTGCAACGAGCCGCCGGCGATGACCTCCGCGCCCGAGGCGACCGAGCCGATGACGGTCACGTCGCCCTTCTCGAACACCACGGACTGGCCGGAGCGGATCGGATGGTCGATGAGCAGGCCGGAGGGTTCGGCGGACGCGGGTTCCGGGGCGGGCGGGCGGCGCGCGGTTTCGTCGGGCGGCGCCACGTCGCGGGTCGCGCGTCCGCCGGCGGGCAGCGGGCGGCCCCAGGTTTCCACCCCGCGCCAGGACGGGTGCGCGCCCTCGGTGCCGATGACCCGGATCCCGCGGGTCTCAAGCTGCTCCATCAGGGCTTCGATGTCCGGTTGCTCGCGCGGCAGGCCGGCGAGGTCGAGCACGACGGGGCGGTTGTCAAAGAACGAGGGCGATCGCTCGATCTGTGCGTCGAGCGCGGTGAGCCAGGTGGGCAGCGGCGTTTCCGGCGCCAGGACGAGCGCCATGAACGAGCGGCCACGCAGGCGGACGAAGGAGGGGGACTCGACGGTTGTCACGAGTCGGACGTATCTGGGGGCGTGGCGCGGGTCAACGGGAATCGGAGGGCCGACCACAAAATGCTGTGGATATTGTCGCGCGGGACCGCAACGGATTGAGATTCCGGGCGGGAGGGCGGCTGCGCTTGCGATGCGCGGCGACCTGCTTCTCCTCCTCCCTCAAGGCGAGGGGGAGAAGCGTCTCGCTCGCCGGCTTGCGCATTTCCCCACCTGGGCGTTGATCTGCGCTTTCCACCCTGTCCCGGGAGGGTTCGATGCCCGACGCCATTGCCCCGCATGCGGGTCGGCCGGCTTGGCCGGCGGGCCTGACCCGCGTGCCGTTCTGGGTCTATCAGGACCCCAACCTGCTGCGGGCGGAGCAGGAGGCGCTGTTTGAAGGACCGGTGTGGAACTATCTGTGCCTGGAGGTGGAGATCGCCAATCCGGGCGACTGGCGCTCCACGGTCGTGGGCCAGATGCCGGTGGTGGTGGCGCGCGACGCCGACGGCGCGATCGGTGCGTTCGAGAACCGTTGCGCGCACCGCGGCGCGCTGATCTGCTTCGACGACGGCGGCAACGCGAAGGACTTCACCTGCGCGTATCACGCCTGGCGCTACGACCTGCACGGCACGCTGCAATCGGTCGCGTTCCAGCGCGGGGTGAACGGCAAGGGCGGCATGCCGGACAGCTTCTGCATCGCGGAGCACGGCCCGCGCAAGCTGCGCGTCACCACGTTCTGCGGCCTGGTGTTCGGCACGTTCAGCCCCGACACGCCGGATTTCGAAACGTTCATCGGGCCGGCCGTCGCTGGCTGGCTGCGCCGCGCCGCCGGGCACGGCCGGCTGGAGATCATCGGCCGGTTCACCGAGGTGCTGCCGAACAACTGGAAGCTCTACGCCGAGAACGTGCGCGACACCTACCACGCCAGCCTGCTGCATCTGTTCTTCGCCACGTTCAAGATCAACCGGCTGAGCCAGGGCGGGGGCGTCGAGATCAACGATGCCGGCGGCTGCCATGTCTCCACCACGCTGGCACCGGATCAGGCGGTGGATGACGCGTATGCCGGGATGCGCTCGGTGGACGAGGCGTTCCGGTTGAAGGACCCGGCATTGCTCGACATCGTGGACGAGCATGGCGACCGGGTGCGCCAGCAGATCATGTCGGTGTTCCCGAATTTCGTGATGCAGCGCACGCAGAACGTCATGGCGGTGCGGCATTTCGTGCCGCGCGGGGTGGGGCAGTGCGACCTGCACTGGATCTACCTGGGGTATGCGGACGACTCGCCGGAGCTGCGGACGCGGCGGCTGCGGCAGTTGAACCTGGCGGGGCCGGCCGGGTTTGTGTCGATGGAGGACGGCTGCATCGGCGGGTTCGTAGAACGAGGCGCGGCGACGGCCCCGGGGCGAACATCGGTGGTGGAGATGGGCGGCACGGGGACCGAGGG
>DATLQW010000102.1:0-27479 GCA_035535035.1 Acetobacteraceae bacterium | reverse complement strand
GTATCGTCATCGTCGGCGGGCATGGCAGATTCTGTCCGGGTGCCTGGGTTGGTGTCAGCACCCAATCTCTAGGCGATTCCAGACACTTGTACCATGCCCGTCAGCGAATCCCTGCTATGCGGTGAATAAGATGGGCTAGGTCCGATCCTATCATATCATTCCTTGTCGGCTTCCGCGGCGACGAGTTTCGTGCCCGGCGGTGCCGGGACCGCGGATGCGACCGCCTCCATTGGCAGCTTCGCGATCTCGCTGTTCCCAATCCTCACCTTCGCCGGATCCTCGATCAGCGCGACGGCGCATTCATTCGACTCCGTCGGCAGCGTGGGGCGCAGCGGAAGCAGCACGTTCGCGGGCGTTGGCCTGACGATCCTGGGGCGTCCGGTCGCCGTGACGTCCGCGCCTGCGTCCAACACCGTCGCCTATAGCGCCGGCGGCATCACAGTCACGCTCAACAGCCAGCCTGCCGCGCCATTTCCCGACGAGCTGGTTGATGCCATCGACATCAGCCTGGCCGCCGTTCCGTACAATCCGTTCGGCGGGACCATAACGGGGAGCATCATCATCGGCGAGGCCGCGACCGCGCTGGCCCTGGCTCCGGTGCCCGGCGCACCGCCGTTACCCATACTGCCGGTGGCGGAGCCTGAGCCTGGACCGGGACCGATCCTGGTTCTGGAGCCCGTGCCTGAGCCTGGATCCGCCTGGCTGTTGGCCAGCGGACTGCTGCTGCTGTGGCTCGGGGCCGCAAGCCGGCAGGGTAAACGCCGGCGCGGGTGATGGTGCATCGAGCGCGTCTGGACATCCGTTGCGAAGCGATGGCGGCGGCATGCTCCGCGCCGCATCAACCCGCGGCCTCACCGGGCATTTCCTTCCGATCCTTGCCGATCCGCACTACGCTGAGGCCAGCATGAAGAGGTGCCCCCCATGAACGACCTCAGCCTCCCCGCGGCCACGCTGCTGGCCACCGACCAGCGCTATCTGGTTCATCCGCTGCACCACCCCAAGGACCACGCCCAGGCGCGCATCTTCACCGAGGGAAGCGGCGCCTCGCTGTGGACCGATGACGGGAAGGAATGGATCGACGGCCTGTCGTGCCTGTGGAACGTCAATATCGGCCATGGCCGCAAGGAACTCGCCGACGCTGCCCAGGCGCAGATGGCGAAGCTCGCCTACGCCTCGGCCTATGCCGGCTTCTCCAACGAACCGGCGATCCGCCTTGCCGAGCGCATCGTCGGGCTGTCCTACGCCAACATGGCGGCGGTGTATTTCACCACCGGCGGTGCCGAATCGAACGAGAGCGCCTTCAAGTTCGCCCGCTACCACTGGAAGCGGCTGGGCAAGCCGAACAAGGTGAAGATCATCTCGCGGGTTTATGGCTACCACGGCGTCACCCTGGCCGCGATGAGCGCCACCGGCCTGCCCGGCTACCACAAGATGTTCGGCCCGCTGGTGCCGGAGTTCCTGCAGGTCGCGCCACCCTACCCGTATCGCTGGCCGGGCAACGGCGACGCCGGCACCGGCGCGGCGGACGCGGTGGAGGACGCCATCCTGGCGAACGGCGCCGACACCGTCGCCGCGGTGATCGCCGAGCCGGTGATGGGCGCCGGCGGCGTGATCGTGCCGCCGGCCAGCTACTTCCCCCGCCTGCGCGAGATCTGCGACCGCCACGACGTGCTGCTGATCGCCGACGAGGTCATCACCGGGTTCGGCCGCACCGGGCGATGGTTCGCGCTCGGCCATTGGGGCATCGAGCCGGACCTGGTGTCGTTCGCCAAGGGGGTGACCAGCGGCTACATACCGCTGGGCGGCGTCATCGTGTCGAAGCGCCTGCACAAGGTGATCGAGGACGCGCCGGCGGACGAGAAATTCATGCACGCCGCGACCTATTCCGGGCATCCGACCTGTTGCGCGGTCGGGCTGGCCAACATCGACATCATCGAGCAGGAGGGGCTGCCGGAACGCGCCGCCGTCATGGGCCGGCGGTTGCTGGAGGGTCTGGAGACGCTGCGCGGGCTGCCGGCGGTGGGCGACGTGCGCGGCCTCGGCATGATGGCGGCGGTCGAGTTGGTGGAAGACCAGGGCAGCCGCAAGCCGGCGATCGGCCTCGGTGGGGTGGTGGTGGCCGAGTGCGGCAAGCGCGGCCTGATCATCCGCCAGCGCGGCGGTGGCGGCGGGCCACCGGCCAGCGGCGATTCGCTGTGCCTGGCGCCGCCGCTGATGACGCCGGAGGCCACGCTGGACCGCATCGTGCAGATCGTCGGGGAGTCGATCCAGGCGGCGAGCGCTTGATACGGGATTTTGCCCGCGTTGCGCGCGGGAGACGTTTCATTTAGGTTCGCTCCCTCGCCGCCCACCTTTGTATCCGATCGCCCGTTTATTGCGATCCCGCCTCGCAACGTGCTTCTACTGTTCGGGGTCGGCGCCCGCGCTCGCGACGGCCCTCACAGGCCAACCTCAATCCGTGCACGGGTCATGGGCATGCGAGACGCCGTACCGACACATCCCAGTAGTCGGTGGTGGGCGTGCCATTGATGGCAGTTGATCACGGCCTCAGAGGCGGAGGCGGCGGCTTCGGCCTTGAAATGCTGTAAGATGACCCCTCGAAAATTTTGCCGAGGTTATTTTGCTTCGAGTCGTACTCGTACAAGCAATAAAGTATCCATATTCTTTTCCATAGGTCGTCATCTGGCGGAAGGTACTCTACGCTGAGGCCAAGTGATTTCGCCTCGTTGTAGTCGATGACCGCTCCATGCGAGAGGTATCCGTTACTGGATGAGATCTTCGACAGAACGTCGTCTATTTCCTGCGGCGTTTTGCCACTCATCATGCCTTTGCTGAGAAGCTGCTTGGCTAAAGCGCGATTCCGCTGAACGGATAGATCTGCCATCTGGCGTATGTGGTAAGGTTGCTGCGGATCGTTCGCCAGGAGTTCGCAGGGGACGGCGCCGTTGGCAGTTCGCCATTGGGGATCAACTGGGCCCAACTCCGAGTTGACTCCTACGACGATAGTCCGAGCGGATAGAGCAAGGATAGTGCCCGCGGACTTGGCCCAACTCGGAACCACGACCCGGTACGAGGTGGTCCTCTGTTTGAGGATTGAGATCACCTTCTCGGTGGCATCTACGTTTCCGCCCGGCGTGTGAATAAAAAAGTCAATCTCCGTATTGGGAATTCCCAATAGAATTTCCGACAAATCATCTGGGTCGGTGTGTCCAATCTCCTGATCCAACTGCGAAAAGTACACCACCAGAGGGCGCGATGTTAGCGCCTCAATATCGTGGATCATAAGCTGCCGAAGATAGCGGTCCTTTTCCTTCACCCAGTACTTCGGCGACTGCCGCGGGAGGTCAGGGGACCTTGGGAACTGGGCGCCCTTCGGAGGGGCTAGGGGCTAGCTGGCTGACACTTTGGTTTCCATTACTGACCGGGAAGATGTACGAGCTTTTAAGGTTTGGCTCGGATTTGGGGGTCCCCACCGGGAGCAAAAAAGAGACCGCTTCGGGACCAGGAGAGACGTCCCTTCGGTCAGCGGTGGCTGCACCAATAGCAAGGGTGTTGAATTCGAACATGTCTGCTCTCCCATTCGGCGCCGCGCAAGTTTGGCGAGCGCTGGTTGTGGATAGTGGGGACAATCCGACAAAAAAGCAACACTTCATGCGTGGTAACCCCTTGAAAATCTTCGAGAGGCATCCTACGGCTGCACCGGCTCGCACAATCCCAAACTGGCCTATATGTTTGATTTTCAAAAGTATTTCCATGGATTTCGTCACGAAAATGCGCCAACACTGAGTCCGTCCCACCTGGGCGCTGAGGCCATCGCCATTTCGTCTCGCTGGATTCGCGGCCTGTAGACCAAAAGGAACAAACCAAGTCCAATCAGAATGTCACATGATACTTAACATTTGGTTAATGCGCCTCCCCCGAGGGAGGGCGAGTATCTCACGCGTGATCTCCCTCCTCCCGTCCCGTCGGCAACCCCCGGTCCGCGCCGGGCGTTTCGTGCCGTCGGCGCACCCAACCGGAGCACGAGCCATGGCGCGCGGCAGCACGACCGGCACGACGTCCCAGCGGGAGACCTCCGGCAAGCGGGACACTTCCCTCCGGACCTACCGCGCGAAGCGTGACTTCACGGTGACCGCCGAACCCGCTCCGCGCAGGGCGCGCGCGGGCAAGGACGCGCCGATCTTCGTGGTGCAGAAGCACCAGGCGCGTCGCGCCGGCCTGCACTGGGACTTCCGCTTGGAGCATGGCGGCGTGCTGTGGAG
The DNA here is from genome assembly GCA_035535035.1 of Acetobacteraceae bacterium. Classification (GTDB taxonomy): domain Bacteria; phylum Pseudomonadota; class Alphaproteobacteria; order Acetobacterales; family Acetobacteraceae; genus JASHVB01. The sequence continues at coordinate 23,217 of DATLQW010000102.1, read as the reverse complement.
CTGGGCGGTGCCCAAGGGCCCGTCGCTCGATCCCTCGGTGAAGCACATCGCGGTGCACGTGGAAGACCACCCGCTCGGCTACGCCGACTTCCAGGGCACCATTCCGGACGGGCAATACGGCGCCGGCACGGTGGAGACCTGGGACCGCGGCACCTGGGACCCGCTCAACGACCCCGACCGCGGCATGCAAAACGGCGAGCTGACCTTCGTGCTGCACGGCCAGCGGCTGAACGGCCGCTTCCATTTGGTGCGACTGCGGCCGAAGCCGGGCCAGCGCGGCAAGGCGGACAACTGGCTGCTGTTCAAGGGCCACGATGCAGCCGAACGTGACGTCGCCGACCCCGAAGCGGAGCACACACCGGTGAACCCGAAGCAGCAGGCCGGGGCGACGCGCATGGCTAAAGCCGCGGTGCCGCCGAAGCAGCGCCCGGAATACGGCGCCGCGACCACGACCGGCACCGCCACCGCCGCCCCGCGCCGGCCCAAGGCTCCCGTCGCCAGCATCGCGGGCGTGACCCTGACACATCCCGGCCGCGAACTATGGCCCGGCGTCACCAAGCAGCAGCTCGCGGAATACTGGCTGGCGGTGGCCGGGCATGCACTGCCCGGCCTGGCCCGCCGGCCGCTGGCGATCGTTCGCTGCCCGGAGGGAATCGCGGGAGAACACTTCTTCCAGAAGCACGCCCGCGGCACGCTGCCGGACGGCATCCGCTCCGGCGAGGCTTCAGGCGCGCCCTATCTGGCGATCGACGACGTGCGGGGCCTGATCGCCATGGCGCAGATTTCCGCGATCGAGCTGCATGCCTGGGGCGCCACCGAAGCCGACCCACTGCACCCGGACCGCTTGGTGTTCGACCTCGACCCGGGCGAGGGCGTCGGCTTCCCGGACGTCGTGCGCGCCGCGTTGGACGTGCGTGACCGGCTGCGGCAACTCGGGCTGGAGTCGTTCTGCCGCACCACCGGCGGCAAGGGACTGCACGTGGTCGTGCCGCTGGACCCGGCCGCTGGCTGGGACCGGGTGACCCCGTTCTGCCGCGGCTTCGCCGAGCGGCTGAGCAAGGAACAGCCGGACCGCTTCCTCTCCACGGTGAAGAAGATCGACCGTCGCGGCCGCATCCTGGTCGATTGGCTGCGCAACGGGCTCGGCGCGACGGCGGTGGCGTCGTTCTGTCCGCGCGCCCGGCCGGGCGCGCCCGTGGCAACCCCGCTGGCCTGGGACGAGGTGACACGAAAGCTCGATCCGTCGGTGTTCACGCTGAACAGCGTGCCGGAGCGGCTGGCGCGCCAGCGGAGCGACCCGTGGGAAGGATTTTCGCGCCTGCGGCAGCAGCTTCCGGATTTCCCCGCCACGACGCCCGCCCGGCGGAACCGCCGGGGCGTGCGAGCAAGCCCGCTGGCAATACCGTGATCACGTCCGCCCGCAAGCCGAAGCGGCGCGCGCAAGTGTGAGGTTGAATTCCCCCCCGGCGGCCTAATGTGTGGCCTGTGGCGGGCGGTTTTGCCGTTCCGCCGCATGACGTTTCCCCCCCAAACTCGGCGGTGCCCTCGGGCACCGCTTTTTTGTGGGACGGCGGAACCGCCTCCCGCCGGCGCGGGGTCGCGCCGCGAAGCAGACCGGTGCGAGGCGCCCGAGCGCCGCGGGTGAGGCTGCCGCCGGTCGCACCGTCGCTTGGCTTTGCAGCATTATGTAGCAACCGCCACCACAACGGATTGAGCCGAAACCAGCCATCACGCCCACATCTGGTCGCCTGCAATCTCTTTTCCGAGACGGCTTGACACAGTTCTGGCCGCTCCCTACGTCCATCGGTGTCCTAGCGTTGTGGTGGCGTGGCCGAATTGGCAAGGGCAGCGGATTACGACTCCGTAGAACCTGACAAGGGTTATGTGGGTTCGAGTCCCACCATCACCGATCCAGCTACGTGGTAAGATAACATATACGGTTATTAGCTTTATAGCTTCTTTTCAACGGAGGTCTATCATGTCGAGGCGAGAAATCGCCGGTCCTGTTGTTATCAACTGCGCCCGCTGCGGTTCAACCGGGAAAGCGACTTTCGAGGAGAATTCAACACCGCCGCACCATGGCGGACATTTCGATGAGCGGCCTACATGGGTGGGTGAAGGATTCCGCTTGGACAAAGGGAAGATCATCTGCAACAAATGTGGATCAACCCTCCGATTTGAGTAGTCAAGCAAGACCGAGCCTTACCTTCCACGACTTTGCTACGTACTCGGTAAGCTGATAGAGCAGCCAAGCGTTTTCTTCATCTATGAAGACATAGTATGCGGTTGACATGGGAAACCCACATCGCATGATGCCACAGACACCCGGACGCTCAAGATGCAAGTCGAAGAAGCGTCTCTTGGCATGCTTGGTGCCGTTTGCAATCTGCATCACTTGATCGGTAGCCCAATTTGTCTTTCTGATCGCCGCTCTAAATTGCTCTCTGCTGGTGCAGTTATCGACCTTGCACGAGTCGGACCGATTGTGATGGAAATAGTGGTCGCACATGTTTTGTAGCCATTGGCAAGCCTGCGTTCCCAGTCGAATGTCACCGGGATGCCGCGAAAACTCTTCCACGGCAGGCACCACCATTTGGTTGAAAAAATCCATATCATTCATGGTGGCATTATAGACCGATTCGCTGCATCATATCGTCTCCTTATTGATACTAGTATCATACGATGGTTTGGAACAATTAGGGAACGACCAGTTCGTGGTGTTTGCTACATAATGCCGGGCTTTTGTGCCGGCCGCGCTACCTTCCCCACGGCCGTTTCGTGGCGACCCCCGGGCCAAACCTGGGGGCAGGCACCTGCGCCCGAAACGGAAGAGGTTTCCTTCGCGCGGGGTCAATGCCATGCCTGCACGGTTGCCGGTGCCCACGCTGGACCACGTCGTGGTCAATGTGCGCGATCGCATTGAGGAAGGCGCGGAGACCTATCGCCGCCTGGGCTTCACGCTGACGCCGCGCGGCTATCACACGCTGGGTTCGATGAACCATTTGGCGATATTCGGCACCGAGTATCTGGAGCTGATCGCTGCTCCGGCCGGCGATGCACGCCGCCAGGAGATCCTTGCCGCGCCGGAAGGGCTGAACGGGCTGGTGTGGGGCACCGAGGATTCAGACGGCACCTACGAAGCCTTGCGCGCCGCCGGCGTGCCGATCGAACCGCCGCAGCAATTCTCCCGCCCCGTCGCACTGCCGGACGGTGCGCGCGACGCGACGTTTCGCACCGTGCGCCTGGCGGCCGGAACGAGCCCGGCCGGCCGGTTGTATTTCTGCCACCACCTCACGCGCGACCTGGTGTGGCGCGACGAGTGGCGGCATCACGCGAACGGGGTGATCGGCGTGACGCGGGCGGTGATCGCAGCGCGCGACCCGGCGTCGCTGGGTGCGTTGTTCGCACGCATGTTCGGGGCCGCGGCAGTGCGCGAGATTGCCGATGGCTGCCAGCTGCTGGCCGGGTTGTCGCAATTCGACGTGATCACCCCGGCGGCGTTGCGGAGCAGCTTCGGCGACGCCGCGCCGGACGGACAGGGCCGCACGGAATTCATGGCCGCGTTGACCTTGCGCACGCGGTCGCTGGAGTCGGTGGCGCAGGCGCTGCGAGCGGGCGGGATCGTTGGTGCGCGGCGCGAGAGCGATCGGATCGTTGTGCCCGCGGCGGCGGCATTCGGCACGCTGCTGGAGTTCATATGAACCTCTCTCGCCGCGCGGGGTTGAGCCGCGCAGCGGATCGACGCGGCGCGCAGCGCCGGATCGGGGCGATCGGGTCGGCACGGCGCATGCAAGCGGGACACATGCGAGCGGGACACATGCGAGCAGGACACATGCGAGCAGGACACATGCGAGCAGGACAACAGTGCAGGTAGGCCAGACAACGGTGCATGCACCGTGGCGCATGCACGCTGCATAACGGTGCGCGTGGCGACCCGATCACCCCCGCCGCTCATGCGTCTCGCCCTCTGCCGCCGTGTGGGCGAGGTTTGCGCGGATGGCTTCACGCACCGCCTCGGGCTGCGCCTCCACGGCGTGCAGCACCGCTTTCAACCGGGCGCGCAGTTCGTAAACCTGATCGAGCAGGGACAGGACCATCGGGATGGTGTCTTCGCCGACATCCATGTCGCGGCGCAGGTCGTGGATCAGGCGCACGCGCGCTATGTCGATCTCCTGGAACACCCAGCCGGACTCGCCGGTTTCCGGCTGCACCCAGCCACGCTCGATCCACCCGGTCAGCTCTTGCGCCGGCAAATCAACGAACAGCGCGGTCACGGTGCTGAGCTGCATCATCATGCGTCCTCCAGACCCGCACGGGGATTGAACGCCTGCTTCGGCTGCCACGATTTCAGGAACCCGGCCAGGTCGGGTTCGTCGGCCGGCGGCAGCACGACGTGCAACTGGACGAACTGGTGGCCCTGGTGGATGCCGCGCCCGCGCAGCCGCAGCCGGGTGCCGGTGCCGGAATTGGGCGGGATGGTCAGCCGCACCTTGCCCTTGATGGTCGGCACCTCCAGCGTGGCGCCGAGCACCGCCTCCTGGATGGTCACGGGCAGCGCGACGATGATGTCGTCGCCCTCGCGGTGGAACAGCGGGTGGGGCGCGACGGCGATCTCGACCAGCGCGTCGCCCACGGGGCCGCCGCCGAGGCCCGGCATGCCCTGGCCCTTCAGCCGCAGGATGTGTCCGTCATGCACGCCGGCGGGGATGCGCACGTCCAGCGTGCGGCCCTCCGGCAAGGTGATTCGGCGTGTGGTGCCGTTGGCGGCATCCAGGAAGCCAACGGTCAGCGTGTAGTGCGCATCCGAGCCGCGGGCGGAGAAGCGCCGGCCACCGGGGGCGCCGGCCGGTCCGCCGCCGAAGGCATGGGCGAAGATGCTCTCCAGGTCGTCGGGATCGATATTCATGTGATATTTCTCGCGGCCGGGCGCATCGCCGTAGTCGCGGTAGAACGGGCGCTCGGGCGGCACCTCATTGCCGGCGGCGTCGATCTCGCCGCGGTCGAAGCGGGCGCGCTTGTCGGCATCCGACAGGATGTTGTTGGCGGCGTTGATCTCCTTGAAGCGCTCGGCCGCCTCGGGCTTGCCGGGGTTGAGGTCGGGATGGTGGCGCTTGGCCAGCTTGCGATAGGCGGCGCGGATCGCCGCCTCGTTGGCGGTCTTCTGCACGCCCAGGACTTCGTAGGGGTCTTTCATCACGGTCCAGCGATCAGTGGTCGATCATCAAATAGACGCGCCGGACGCCGCCGGCCACTTGGTGCGGTTTCAGGTGCCGGTCCAGACCGGGGCGCGCTTGTCGAGGAATGCGTCGATCCCCTCCGCCGCGTCGCGCGCCAGCATGTTCCGCACCATGACCTCGGATGCGTAGGCATAAGCGTCCTCCAGCGGCAGTTCCGCCTGGCGGTAGAACGCCGCCTTGCCGATCGCCAGGGTGAGCGGGCTTTTGCCGGCGATCTGTCCGGCCAGCGCCGCCACCGCCGCATCCAGCCCGGATTCCGGCACGACGCGGTTCACCAGCCCGAGTTCGCGCGCCCTTGCGGCACCCACCAGGTCGCCGGTCAGCAGCATTTCCATCGCCGCCTTGCGTCCGACGGCGCGCGACAACGCCACCATCGGCGTGGAACAGAACAGGCCGAGATTGACGCCGGGGGTGGCGAACCGGGCGGTGTCCGCCGCCACCGCGAGGTCGCAGCTCGCCACGAGTTGGCAACCGGCCGCCGTCGCCACGCCGTGCACGCGGGCGATCACCGGCTTCGGCAGGCCGACGATCCGTTGCATCAGCCGCGAGCACAGCGCGAACACCGCCTGATAGGCGGCGTGACCCGGCTGCGCGCGCAACTCGCGCAGATCGTGGCCGGAACAGAATGCCGGGCCGGCGCCGCCGATCACCACGACGTTCACCGCTGCGTCGCCGGCGATCGCCGCCAGTTCGGCGTCCAGCGCCTGCATCAGCGCCAGCGACAGCGCGTTGCGCGCCGCCGGGCGGTTCAGCGTCAGCCAGGCGACGCCCGCGGCGTCGTGGCGCCGCAGTACTGGCTCGGTTGCCGGCTCGGGCATCGGTGCGGCATCGGGCATCGGGCGGCTTACTCCGGAATGAACCGCGCCAGCCGCACGGCGGTGTGTCCGCGGCTGGGACGCAGGCTTGGCATGACCAGCAGGCAGTCGTCGTACGGCGTTCGGATTTCCGCCGAACCGTCCAGCGCGATCAGCGTGTTGCGGTGGGGGATGACCTCCCCGCCGCGCCATGTCTGCACGAACGCGAAGCTGCCGGTGGTGGCGGCCACGGCGTCGGTGACCTCGGCGAAACGCTGCCGCTCCGCCCGGGGCGGCGGCAGCGCCGGGTGCGTCTCCGGCGCCATGCCGAGATGCCGCAGCAATCCGGCGATGCTGGCCAGCATCGCGTCCACCGTAGCAGGCTGCCAATGCTGCCCGGCCTCGACCAGGTTGGCGACGAACGGCGTGTCGGGCGCGGCAAACCGGGAATAATCGAGCAAGCGCGGGCCGGTGGCGTGGCCGTGATCGGCCACCACCAGTTCGGGCGTGCCGATGCCGGCCGCCAGCGCGCGTCCCTTTGGCGTCTTGCCGCACAGCATCAACGGATCCGACGGCCACAGCATCGAATGGAGGTCCAGCACCACGTCGGCGCTGTCGATCATCGGCCGGATCGCCCGCGCCCGCTCCAGCTCCACGGAGCACCGCGGTCCGTCCAATGTCGGGAGATCCCAGACCCGGTTGATGTCCTCGTCGATGAAGCGCGACAGGGTGGGCTGGCGCGGATCGAAGCGCTCGAACGCGGCGAGGTTGACGAAGCCGAAGGTCAGCCGCCCACGCGCCGGCCACAGGTCGGTCGTGAGCAAACGGTCCAGCGCGATCGCGCCGGCGATCTCGTTGCCGTGCGACACCGCCAGCAGCAGGACGTGCGGGCCCGGGCGGTGGGTGGCACGGGTGGTGAAGCCCGGAGTGCCGGTGTTGCCTTCGACCCAGCGGCCGATGTCGGGCGCGGCGAGATGCACCTCGAAGGCCGGCACGGTTGGCTGGGCGGACTGGGCCATGGCGTGCGCGGTTCAGGTCAGCAGGCGATCCGCCAGGCGGCGGATGAATGCGTCACAGGCATCCAGCTCGCTCTGCGCCACATACTCGTCGGGCTGGTGCGCCTGCGCGATGTGGCCCGGACCGCAGATGATCGTCGGAATGCCGGCATTCTGATAGTACCCGCCCTCGGTGCCATAGCTTACCTTGCCGGTGCTGTTGGAGCCGGTGAGCTGCTTCACGATCGCGGTGAGTTCATGGTCCGGATCGAGCGCCATGCCCGGCATCAGGTTCAACACCTGGTAGCTGAAGCCGGTCGCCGGGTGCACCGCGTGCATCGCCGGCTCGATGTTGGCGGCAACGAACGCCCGCAGCCGTTCGGCGTGGCGTTCCGCGTCGTCGCCCGGGATGTCGCGCCACTCCATGCAGAATTCGGCGTATTCCGGAATGATGTTGAGGATCGTGCCGCCTTGCACCGTGCCGACATGGATCGTGGTGTGCGGCGGGTCGAAGCCCTCGGCGAACGGGCCTTCCCTGGCCAGCCGGCGGGCTTCCGCGGCGACATGGGCGATCGCCTCGGCGGCGGCGTGGACCGCGTTCACGCCTTTCGCGGGCTCGCTGGAATGGCCGGGCAGGCCGCGCACGCGCACCATCAGGTTGAGCTTGCCCTTATGGGCGAGGATCGGCTTCATGCCGGACGGTTCGCCCACCACGCACAGTGCCGGCCGCAGGCCGGATTCGTGCAGATCGATGATGAGCCGCTCGGCGCCGGCGCAGCCGGTTTCCTCGTCGTAGCTGATGAACAGGTGCAGCGGACGCTTCAGGCTTTTCGCCTGGAAATCCGGAATCGCGGCGAGGCAGGCGGCGACGAAGCCCTTCATGTCGCAGGCGCCGCGCGCGTAGAGGTTGTCGCCGCCGCGCCGCAAGGTGAACGGATCGGCGGTCCACGCCTGGCCGTCAACCGGTACGGTATCGACATGGCCGGACAATGCGATGCCGCCGGCGGATTGCGGTCCGACGATCGCGTGGATGTTGGCTTTCTGCCCGGTTGCGTCCGTGCTGACGCGATAGGCGACGCCCCATGCATCCAGGTAAGCCCGCACGAACGCGATCAATTGCAGGTTGGAGTTGCGGCTGGTGGTATCGAACGCCACCAGCCGCGCGAGCATTTCGGCCGTCGTCATGCGCCCGGCGGCGTGCGGTTGGGCGAATGCCATTGGGGCGTGTGGTGCGTCCATGTCCGCAGTCTATACGGCTCGGCGGAGGCGGCAACCGGCTGGCCCGCATCGGTGGCGACCGCGCGCCGGCGGGTTCACGCAACGTTGCGCGGCGAACCGGAGGCGGTGCCGCCGGCCGACCCGGAATCGATCTGCCCGAAGCTCCAATAATAGATCGCGAGGTAGGCGCCCTGGAACGCGGCGCCGATCAGGAACGGCAGTGCGAGGTCGCCGGCGGCGAACAGCAACCCGGTCAGCACGGGGCTGACCGATCGCGGCACCTGCATCGACACGTTCGCCATGCTGGCCGCGAAGCCGCGCCGCTGCGGCCGGACGATGCTGACGCTCAACGCGCTGCGCGCGCCGGTGGTGCCCCGGTTGAACATGCCGCGCAGGACGTAGAGCACGGCTGCCGTGCCGAACCCTGGGGCGAACGGCAGCGCGACCAGCAAGGCCAGCCCGACCAGCCGCATCGCCACCACGGCGCGCACGATGCCGAGAGATTTCGACAAAAATCCGGTGGCGACCGATGCCACCGCGGCCATCAGGAATCCGGCCGCCATCAAGGGTCCGATCTCGGCCGGGCCTTCGCCGAAGCGCACGGCGAACCAATAGGCGATCAGCGGCCCGGTCGCCCCGACGCCGGCACCGTTCACCATGTTGGCGATCATGAGGCGCAGGACCAGGCGGTTCTCCCGCCGTTCGACGGCGTGCGAGGCCGGATCGGCCACCGCGGAACCGTGGGTGACGACGGCCTCGCGGTCGGGCGTCCGCAGGATCAGCGCACAGCACAGCAGCGACCCGAGGGCGGAGAGCAGAAACAGCGGCCGATAGGCGAGGGCACCGGGCAGGACCGCGTGCAGCCGGGCCGGCGCCGCGGCGAGCACCGCCCCGATCGCGTTGCCGAGAAAGCCGAGCGCCGCGTTGAGGCTGTAAACCGGCCCACGGCGCATCGCGCTCACCGACTGCGCCAGCCAGGCTTGCTCCACCGGGGCGAACGGACCGGCGCCGCCATTGCCGCCGCGGCCGAAGCCCCCCGCCATTGCCGCGGCAGCGAGGATCGCAGGCTGTGACGACAGAAATGCGACCATCCCGGCAAGACACTGCGCGGCTTCGTAGGCGAACAGGAAACGCCGGCGGCCGCCGCGGTCGCTGAGCGGTCCGGCGACCAGGGTCAGGACGACCCCCGCCAACAGCGCCACGCTGAGCACGAAGCTGATCGCCACCGCCGACCAGTGCAGCGCGCGCAGATACAGGGTGAAGTCCACCGCGAGGGCGCCCTGACCGATACTGCGGACGAACCGTGTTACAATCAGCAGCCGGGTGGTCCGGGCGGGGTCGTCAGCCATGGATCTGTCTTTGGCGGATGCGGCCGGTTCGCACAACCGCCGGGCGGCGGCGGCGGCCTGTGGCTGCACGCTGATAGCGGCAGGTTGCGCGTGCGGTTTCGCCGGCCGGCCGGCTGCCTGCCGGGATGGTCTGCCGGCCGCTGCTTGAACCTCTGCCGGTTGCGGCAGCCGCGAGACAGCCCTGGCACCGCCAAGCCGCCGCGCTATCCCAGACTGATGTTGCGCTGCGGCAGGTCGGGGGCTGAATGGTAGATGATCGCACGCGCTGGCCCGCGAGCCGGACCGTCGCGCCGGTCGGCGTCCGGGTTTGCCCGGCCTGCGCCGATCGCCGGCCTGCGCCGATCCCCAGCCTGGGTGTGCACCTGTGGCGCGGACCGGACCTGACCGGCCGGCGCCTCGGCCACCTGCCTGGCGCGGCCCGGCATCTTTCCGACCGCGTGCCGATCATGTATCTGGGCCGGAGCGACGAAGCTTCGCCCGCCGAGGAAGGTTTTGCCCATCCTGATCACCCGCGCACCCAGGCTCTGCAGGACGAAGTCGCGCGCATCGAGGCGCGGGCGCGACAGTTCGCGACGATCGCCGGCGAGAGTCCCAGCCCACGCGCGGCGCCCTCCGACTGCCGATTCCACCCGCGTTGTGTTCCTGCCATGCCGTGTCCCGGCATTGCGGATCCGGTGGTGCCGGAAGTCCCCGCCGGCCGCTGCGGCGCCCGCTGCCTGAACGCTGCATGGCGGGAGAAAATGCCTTTCGGCTGACGGTGTTGCATCGGATGTGGCGGCTGTTTCCGCCGCGGCAGCGCCGTCGCCTGGTTACCGCCGCAACTGCCCTGCTGGCGCCGCGCGTCGATCGACGGCCGCCGCCGCCACGGGCTGGCCTGGCGGTGGCCGGCGAGTTGTCGCGCGCCTCCGGCCTTGGGGAGAACGCGCGGCTGATGCTGCTGGGCTTGCAGCACCTGGGCGTCCCGCACTGGCCGATCGATGTCGGCGCGCTGCTGCCCGGCGCGAGCGCCGACCTGCCGGCGGCAGCGGACGCGAACCCTCCGCCCGGTGCGCCGCTGGTGCTGCACGTGAACCCGCCGCTGCTGCCGCTTGCGATGCTCCGGCTGCGGCGCGGGCTGGGGCGCGGCCGGCGGGTGATCGGCTATTGGAGCTGGGAACTGCCGGCGGCGCCAGCCGACTGGCGCGTCGGCGCGCGGTTCGTGCATGAGGTCTGGACGCTGACCCCGTTCGTGGCCGCCGCGCTGGAGACCCTGCTGCCGGGGAAGGTGCGCGTGGTGCCGCCGCCGATGGCGATCGCGCCGCCGCGTCCGTCCGCGCTGGACCGCGCCGCGTTCGGCCTGCCCGAGGACGCCGTGGTGGTGCTGGTGTCGTTCAACCTCGCCTCCTCGTGCGAACGCAAGAACCCGCTGGGCGCGATCGCCGCGTTTCGCGCCGCGTTCGGCGACCGGGCGGATCGGCTGCTGCTGCTGAAGATCGGCAACCCCAGCCATTTTCCCGAGGATTTCGCCCGCATCGCCGCGGCCGCTGCGGCGCCGAACATACGGCTGGAGACGCGGGTGCTGCCGGCCGCCGACCTGCACGCCCTGACCGCGTGTTGCGACATCGTGCTGTCGCTGCACCGCAGCGAGGGCTTCGGCCTGGTGCCCGCCGAGGCGATGCTGCTGGGCAAGCCGGTGATCGCCACCGGCTGGTCCGGCAACATGGCGTTCATGGATGCCACCAGCGCGGCCCTGGTCGGCTACCGGCTGGTGCCGGCGGAGGACCCGCGCCAGGTCTATGCGGGCGCGCCCTGGGCCGAACCGGACCAGGCCGACGCCGTCGCGCACCTGCGCCGCCTGGCCGACGACCCGGCCGCTCGCGCCGCGCTGGGCGCGCGCGGCCGGGAGGCGGCCTTCGCCCGCCTTGGCGTGGCACCGTTGGCGGCGGCGTTGCGCGACCTCGGGCTGCCGGCATGAGGGTGCTGGTATGGCAGTGGGGCCGTTTCGGCGGGGCGCCGCGCTTTGCCGCCGCCCTGTCGCAGGCCATCGGCAGCTTGCCAGGCACCGAGGCGGTGCTGTCCCTGTCCAACGGTGCCGAGCTTCTGTGCAGCAGCGCCGCGCCTCGGTGCGACCTTCCGGTGACCACCTATGGCGGGCTGGCGAGCTTCGCCCTGCGCGCAACCGCTGCCCCGTTCACGGTGCGCGGACTGGCGCGGCGCATACGATCGTTGCGACCCGATCTGGCGGTGTGCGCGCAGCCGGGGCCGCTCGATCTGCTGATGGCGGCGGCGCTGCGGCGGTTGCGCGTCCCCTTCGTCGCGCTGGTGCACGACGCCGACGCCCATCCCGGCGACGGGATGCCGCTGCAGATGCGGCTGCAGCGCGCGCTGTGCCGCCGCGCCGCCGCCGTCGGCGCGCTGACGGCCCATGTGGGCGCGCGGCTGCGGGCGCAGGGGCTGGCCGGCACGGCCTCCCGCCCGCTGCTGCTGCTGTCGCATCCTCCGGTGGCGTTCCATGTGCCGCCGCGTCCGCCGGGTCCGGATGGCGCGCGGCATCTGCTCTCGTTCGGCCGGCTGCTGCCTTACAAGGGGCTTGATCTGCTGGCCGAGGCGTTGGCGCGGCTCGGGCCGCGGCCCGGACTGGCCGTCCGCGTGGTCGGCTTCGGGCCGGAAAGCGTGACGCTGGACGCGCTGCGGGCGCTGCCGGGCGTGACGGTGGAGAACCGCTGGGTGCCGGAGGACGCGGTCGGGTGCTTGCTCGGGTGGTCCGACGCGCTGGTGCTGCCGTATCGCGAGGCCAGCCAGAGCGGCGTCGCGGCCGCGGCGCTCGCGGCCGGACGGCGCGTGCTGGCAACCCGGGTCGGCGGGTTGGAAGAGCAATTGGCGGGGGCGCCGGGGGCGATCCTGTGCGAGCCGGATGCGGCGAGTTTGCTGGCCGGGCTGCGGCGCCTGCTGGACGCGCTCCGCGATGCCGCTGCTCCGCCGCCGGCCGATCCGCGCGCGGCCTGGAGCGAACTGGCGGCGTCGCTGCTGCGGCAGATCGAGGCGCTGGGAGTGCAGGGCGGCCAGGCATAGCGCAGGCCGCCGTTTGGTTGCCGCGGCGCGATGCCGCCACACCGCCGGACACAGCGGCGTTTCCGACGTGACGCAATCGAGCGGCGGCTGACAGCCTCGCGGGGCCCGCTGCCTACCGTCCTGGGCGAGATCGGAAGTGCCAGGCGCGTTGCCGCGCCTCGGCTGCGATCGCCACGCCGCTCGCATGCCACCGAGCCGGTTCATCACTCCGAAGAAGGAACAGCGCAGCCGGAACCCACCATATCGGCGGTCCAGCCACAACTTCCGACTGCACGGTCAAAGCGCACCCGCATACCATATCGCCGCCTTTACTGGCTGACCGCCATCTGCGGCGTGATCGCACCCGTGCTTTGGGTGCTAGACCTGCCCTCCATGCTCCTGATGATGGGGCTGCGCTTCCCTGGCTGGGTGTTCGCATTCCTCGTGATCGACGTTCTCCGGGGGGATGGCCCGCTAACCTCCGTGATGTGCCTACGCAGTGCCTACATCGACGGAGGCGGACAGGGCATGTCAAATATTCGCTGATATTTCAACGTGTTGTGCGACACCGCCATGAGGAATCACAATCCCTTGGTCGGTGGTTCAAATCCGCCCGCCGCTACCACCGGAAAACGCCGATAATCCAATCACGCGAGCCGCTGATTGCGTCACAGAGGCGAACCCCCGGGGCACGGATGCGCCAATCGCCACCAAATCTGGGCTTGCCGTCAGGGCCCACGTTTGAGGGGCCCCGGGTTGTTTGCCTGCCGTTGCACCGGCTGACCGGGCCGTCCGAAGTGAGTCGGAAATGTCATACTGCCGATCTCGGCGTCATCGAGACCCTCCGCGAGCGCACACTCGATGTCGCGACCTATGCCCGAGACCTCATCGCCGTCGCCCGCAAGGGCCGACCTATCGCTGCGCGCGATCGGGCGCCCACCCGGTCAGCACCGCCATCCGCAGGGTGGCGGTGATGCGGCCGTCTTCGACCGGCAGCGCGGTCAGCGCCGCAGGGAACAGCGCGCGCGGGGGAATGCGGCGGTCGCGCAGCCGCACCGCGTTGGCCTCGCCGGCGGCGCGCAGATCCTCCAGCAGCGCCAGAGGGTCGGCGTAGCGCAGCCGGATCACCTCCACGTCGGCGACCGGCAGCGCGTAGCCCGCGCGTTGCAGCAACCCGGCACAATCCCGCAGGTCGGGGAAGGGTGACACCCGCGGAGCGGCGCCGCCGGTCAGCGCGGCCTCCGCCTCGGTCAGCGCGCGGCGCAGCTCGTCCAGCGTGCCCAGCGCCGGCAAGCTCGCCAGCAGCAGCCCGTTCGGCCGCAGCGCGTGCCGCAATTGGATCAGCGCGCCGGGCAGGTCGTTCACCCAGTGCAGCGACAGGTTCGCCACCACCAGGTCGAAGCTGCCCGGTCCGAACGGCAGGAATTCTTCATCCGCCGCCACGCAGGGCCCGCCATTCCCCGCCGCCATGACGGGGGAAAGATCGCTGCTGACCACCGCGATGCCGCGCGCGCGCAGCAACGGCGCGACCACGCCCCGACCTCCCACATCCAGGGCGCGCGAGAAGCGCAGGGTCGTGTCGTCCAGCCGGTCCAGCAGGTGCTCTGCCGTGTCGCGCAGCACGTCCGCGACCCGCCCCACATTCCGCGCCGCGCGATCGCGATGCCGGCGTACCGCGGCGCGGTCGAACACGTCCATCGCATCCATACGCGCGATGTGCCCCCGCGTCAGTGCGTTGCCAAGCGCCACACCCGTGCCTAGGCTCCGGCAAAACCCACAAGCGGCAAACACTCATGCAACGCATTGACGCACAGACCCTGCACGCCTGGCTCGCCGACGGGCAGGAACTCGCCCTGCTCGATGCGCGCGAGGACGGCGAGTTCGGTGCTTCCCACCTGTTCTGGGCGGTGCCCTGCGGCTTGGCGAGGAAGGAGAGTCGCGCCCGCGCCTTGCTGCCCCGGCTCGCCACGCGCATCTGCTGCGTCGATGACGGGCGCGGCCTTGCGGAACGGCTCGCCGCCTGGCTGGAGGAGATCGGCGGCGCCGACGTGGCAGTGCTCGATGGCGGCATCCTGGCCTGGCAGGAAGCCGGCTACGGGTTGTTCTCCGGCGTCAACGTCCCCTCCAAGGCGTTCGGCGAGTGGGTAGAGCATCATTATGGCACAGAAAGCGTCGATCCGCCCGAGCTGAAGCAATGGATCGACTCCGGCCGCAATATGGTGGTGCTGGACAGCCGCACGCAGGAGGAATTCGCGCGCATGTCCATCCCGACCGGCATCAGCGTGCCGGGCGGCGAGCTGGCTTACCGCATTGCCGACATCGTGCCCGATCCGCAGACGCTGGTGGTGGTGAACTGCGCCGGCCGCACACGCAGCATCCTGGGCGCGGAGAGCCTGCGGCGCGCCGGCATTCCCAACAAGGTTGTGGCGCTGCGCAACGGCACCATGGGCTGGGAACTCGCCGGCTTCCGCTGCGAGCGCGGCCGCACCGAACGCTTCGATCCGGCCACGCCGAAAACCCTGTCGCTGGCGCTGGAACGCGCGCAGCGCTTCGCCGAGGCGTCCGGGGTGGCGGTGATCGGCCCGCCGGAGCTCGATCGGTTCGCGGCGGATGCCGGCCGCTCGCTGTACGTGCTGGACGTGCGCGACCCGGCGGAGTTCCGCGCGCGGCACCGGCCGGGCAGCCGCAACGCGCCGGGCGGACAATTGGTGCAGGCGACCGACAACTGGATCGGGGTGCGCAATGCGCGGATCGTGCTGGTGGACGACACCGGCGTGCGCGCGCGCATGGCCGCCGCCTGGCTGCGCCAGATGGGCCATCGCGACGTGTTCGTGGTGGAGGGCGCGCTGGAGGCGGCGGCTTCGGGCGGACCGGCGACGGTGCCGGTGCCGGAATCGGAGCGTCCGGTGCCGGAGATCGACGTGACCGGGCTGGTCGGGTTGCTGGACCGTGGGGAAGGGACCGTGGTGATCGACCTTGCCCGCAGCGTGGATTTCCGCGACGGCCATATCCCGGGCGCGCTGTGGGGTGTGCGCTCGCGGCTGGCGGCGTTGCAGCCACAGCTTGCCGGCGCCGGCTACGTGGTGATCGCCTCGCCCGACGGGTTGCTGGCTCGGCTCGCGGTGAGCGAGGTGAAGGGGCTGACCTCCGGGTCAAGTGTCCAGGGGCAGGCGCCGGCGGACGTGCTGGTGCTGGAGGGCGGCACCGAGGCCTGGCACGCCTTCGGCCGGCCTCTGGTCAAGGACCGCACGAACCCGCCCGACGAGGCGTGCATCGACGCCTATCTGCGCCCCTACGATCGCAATACCGGCGTGGAGGAGGCGATGAACGCCTACCTCACCTGGGAGATCGAGCTGGTGCACCAGATCGAACGCGACGACACCGTCGCGTTCGGCACCGGAAGCCTCTCCCACGAAGCGGCAGGTCGAGGCGCGTGAGCGCCGGCGGTGAGGGTGATCGAGCCGCCCCGTAGCATCCCCACCCGGCGCTTCGCGCCGCCCTCTCGGCTTCACGGGAGAGGATTTCGTTACCGTCCCGTCAAAATGCGTTCGACGAGCTGCTTCACCGTGGGAATGAAGCCGTTCGAATAGAACGGGTCCTTGGCGAAGCGGAATGCGTTGTGGCCGCTGAACATCAGGTTGTGCTCCAGCGTCCCTGGATCGTCCGCATCATGCGCGATGTTCTGCAACGTCTTCTGGATGCAGAAGCTGCGCGGATCCGGCCGCTTGCCGGTGGAGTGGTCCGCCTCGTTCTGCGCCCAGTTGGAAAACCGGCACTGCGACAGGCAGCCCATGCACGCCACCTGGTCGGCGAGAATCTCCTTCGCCTTCTCCGGCGTGACGAAAACCAGCGAGGAATCCGGCGTGCGCAGCGCCTCGGTGAAGCCCAGCGCCTCCCATGACCGCGCGCGCTCCCAATCGGCCGGCGTCAGGTACACCGGACGCTTGCGCGGGCCGACGCCGTATTCCGCCACATGCTCGCCGATCGGCTCGGCGGTGTAGGCGACCTGCCGGTCGCTGCGCTCGCGCAGCTCCTGGATGAAGCCGTTGTTCACCGCGCTGGAGTAGAAGCCGGTTGGACTGAAATGGTTGAGGAAGACGTCGCCCTCCTGCAGCGTGCGCAGCCGTTCCTTCCAGGCGTCGCCGATCGGGCTTTCCCTGGTCAGCAGCGCGCGCGTGCCGAACTGGAAGGCGATCGGCCCCAGCTCCGGATTGTCGATCCAATCCTGCCACTCCTCCAGCCACCATACGCCGCCGGCCATGATGATCGGCGTGTCGTGCAGGCCGAACTCGCGCAGCAGCTTGCGCAGCGCCAGCACGCGCGGAAACGGCGCCTCCGGGCGAGTCGGGTCCTCGCTGTTGGACAGGCCGTTATGGCCGCCGGCCAGCCAGGGGTCCTCGTACACCACCCCGCCCAGCAACGCCGCCGCCTTCGAATAGGCGCGCTTCCACAGCGCGTTGAAGGCCCGCGCCGAGGACACGATCGGATAGTAGTGGATGTTGAAACGCGCGGCGATGTCCGACAGCCGGTACGGCATGCCGGCGCCGCACGTCACGCCGCCGATGATGCCCTTCGCCTGTTCCAGCACCTCGGTGATGATGCGTTCGGCGGCACCCATCTCCCACAGGATGTTGGCGTGGATGCGGCCCTTGCCGGAGGCCAGATCGTAGGCCCTGCGTGCCTGGGTCAGCGCGCCGCGGATGGCGTAGGCGACCAGCTCCTCGTGCCGCTCCCGTCGCGTGCGCCCGTGGTAGAGCTGCGGGATGCGCCGGCCTTGCTCGTCGAAACTGTCGGCGTTCACCGCGCTGAACGTGCCGACGCCGCCGGTCGCGGCCCAGTTGCCGGAGGAGATGCCGTTGGAGATCGAAACGCCCTTGCCGCCTTCCACCAGGGGCAGGACGTCGATCCCTCCCATGCGAATCGCATTGATCGCTCTCATGGCATCCCGCCTTTCGTCAGGCCGCTATGGCGCCTCGCGGGCCACCGGAGCGCCTCCTTGTGACACAACGGTTGCGACGCCCGCCGCCGGATGCAAGCAAATCCAGCGGCGGCGCGGCTGCTCAGTTTGTTAGCCGGAACATCAGGTTGTGGCCCAGCGCTCTTAGATCGATTGAGATCGAACGTCCGGGTCTTGGACCTTCCGCCGAGCCCTTGTTGGCAAAGATTGCCCTGTATGTTCTGGCCAACAAGTCATATCGGCTTTGCCAAGTCGTTGATCTGAACGTTGGCAAAGGGTTTGTCCTCGTCGTCTGGAACTTCCTCCTCGATAACGCGACCCAACCCGAGGCCGGCCAGAAATACGCCACCCCCGCCCTCGCGGACAATGCGGCGGGTCGCCCCGGATCGTCGTCGCCTTTCGGTGGAGCGCAAGGTCGCCACCCTGTCCTGGACATGCGTCACGATGCCGTGGCCGCGCACCACCTCGAGCAGACCAAGATCCTCTCCCGTGTCCGGGTCAGACAGCCGGGGCCCGCACCCGAAGACAAGAAACCGGTCGCCGACCTTCATGCCACGCTCGGTCCCCCAGCCGATGACCAGCTCGAACGGGGAGTCGCCCCGCCAATCGTCAACCATATGGATGACCTTCGCCAAGGCAGAATGTGTTGCAGTCTCACCCATTGACCGTCGCTCCCAATCCGGTCTCGCGGAACGGCACAGTAGGCTTCGCACGGATGTCCGACAACGCGGCGGTCTCGCCGACCCGAATTCGGCTCCAGATCGTGTCGTGCCCGGCACCGTACCGCAGTACTGTCACGGCTATGATTTTTCCCTCCTGGATGTTGGAAACCCGTCCCACGCCGATAAGACGCTCGAAAGGTCGCGCGTCGGCGCCGCCAAGCCTTTGATTGCAGTAGATGGACACGACACCATCATATCCAAAGAGTTCCGAAGGCTCCAGCAACAGAACAGTCTCCTCTTCCAGGTCGCCAGGTTCGGCGTCGTCCCGGCGCTCGAAATAGACCGAGATGAGGCGAGGCAGCCTTGGGTTTGACAACCGCCGAGCGGCCACCACCAGATTGCCGGCCGTCAGCAGGACGGTCAGTGCGAGCAACCCTGCTACCGCGAGCCAGATCAGGCTGATGCGGACAACAGCGGCGGGCGCGTAAGGCGGCCCAAGCAGTGCCAGGACGATGGCGGCTCCGGCCAAGACCGGGCCGAAGACCGCCTTGAACGACGTCCAGGCATCCCGCCAGAAGCTGTCCACCCGCCGGCGAGATTACTCGCCGACGGCGGGTTGCTCGGAGTCCTGCGGCATCGGGCTCGGCTCGTAACGCTCCCGCCGCTCGCCCCGCTCGCCCCGGCCACCGCGATCCCGATCGCCCCCGCGATCCCGCTCGCCGCCCCGATCGCCGCCATGCTCGCCGCGGCCCGGCTTGGACCCCACGTGCTCCGAGATGTCCGCGCCGGTGGCCTGGTCCACCACCCGCATCGACAGCTTCACCTTGCCGCGTTCGTCGAAGCCCAGCACCTTCACCTTCACCGCGTCGCCGACATTCACCACGTCGGTGGTCTTGCCGACACGGCCCTGCTGCAGCTCGCTGATATGCACCAGCCCGTCGCGCGACCCGAGGAAATTCACGAAGGCGCCGAAATCGGCGGTCTTCACCACCTTGCCGGTGTAGATCACGCCGATCTCCGGCTCGGCGACGATGCCGCGGATCCAGTCGATCGCCTGCTGCGCCTGGGCGATGTCGGTGGCCGCGATCTTGATCGTGCCGTCGTCCTCGATGTCGATCTTGCACTTGGTTTGCTCGACGATCTCGCGGATCACTTTGCCCCCCGTGCCGATCACCTCGCGGATCTTCTCCTTCGGCACGGTGATGATGGTGATGCGCGGCGCGGTCATCGCGACCTCGTCGCGGTGGCCGGTGATCGCCTTGGCCATCTCGCCCAGGATGTGCAGCCGCCCGTCACGCGCCTGCGCAAGGGCGATGCGCATTATTTCTGGTGTGATCGAGGTGATCTTGATGTCCATCTGCAGCGAGGTGATGCCCGCCTCGGTGCCCGCCACCTTGAAATCCATGTCGCCGAGATGGTCCTCGTCGCCGAGGATGTCGGACAGCACCGCGAAGCCGCGATCCTCCTTGATCAACCCCATGGCAATGCCGGCCACCGGCCGCCGCAGCGGCACGCCGGCATCCATCAGCGCCAGCGACGAACCGCACACCGTCGCCATCGAGGACGAGCCGTTGGATTCGGTGATCTCCGACACCACCCGCAGCGTGTAGGGGAATTGCTCCTTCGACGGCAGCAGCGGGTGGATCGCCCGCCAGGCCAGCTTGCCGTGGCCGATCTCACGCCGCCCCGGGCTGCCCATGCGGCCCGCCTCGCCCACCGAATACGGGGGGAAATTATAGTGCAGCATGAAGTGCTCGCGGTAGTCGCCGCCGAGCGCGTCGATGACTTGTTCGTCCTGTCCGGTGCCGAGCGTGGCGACGCAGAACGCCTGCGTCTCACCGCGGGTGAACAGCGCCGAGCCATGCGCGCGGGGGAGAATGCCGACTTCGGCGACGATCGGGCGCACCGTTTTGGTGTCGCGCCCGTCGATGCGCATGCCGGTGTCCAGGATGGCGTTGCGGACGATGTCGGCCTCCAGGTCGTGGAACGCGTGGCGGGCCTTCTCGGCGTCCAGCCCCTCGGCGGCCAGCGCCTCGAAGGCCAGCTTGCGGACGGCGCCGACCTTGTCGTGGCGGGCACCCTTGTCGGGCTCGCGATAGGCATCGGCCAGGCCGGCGCGGGCCAGCGCGTCCATCCGGGCGGTCAACGCCTGCGCTTCCGCCGACGGTTCCGGCAGGGTCCAGGGCTCCTTCGCGGCCTGCTCTGCCAGCTCGATGATCGCCTGGATGACCGGCTGGAAGCTTTCATGGCCGAAGCTGACGGCACCGAGCATCACGTCCTCGGGCAGTTCCTTCGCTTCGGATTCGACCATCAGCACGCCTTCGGTCGTGCCGGCCATCACCAGCTCCAGCGCGCTGTCCTTCATCTGGTCGGCGGTCGGGTTGAGGATGTACTGGCCGTCCTGGTAACCGACGCGGGCGGCGGCCACCGGACCGAAGAATGGTATGCCAGACAGCGTCAGCGCGGCCGAGCACCCGATCATCGCGACGATGTCGGGATCGTTCTCCATGTCGTGGCTGAGCACGGTGGCGATGACCTGGACCTCGTTGCGGAACCCCTCGGGGAACAGCGGGCGGATCGGCCGGTCGATCAGGCGGCTTTTCAGCACCTCGGCCTCGCTCGGCCGGCCCTCGCGCTTGAAGAAGCCGCCGGGGATCTTGCCGGCGGCGAAGGCCTTTTCCTGGTAGTTCACGGTCAGCGGGAAGAAATCCTGGCCGGGACGGGAGCTCCTCACCCCGACGGCGGTGCACAGCACGATCGTGTCACCGTAGCTGGCCAGCACGGCGCCGTCGGCCTGGCGGGCGATCTTGCCGGTTTCCAGGACCAGCTTGCGCCCGCCCCAGTCGAGTTCTTTGCGGAAGTAGTTGAACATTCATGTGTCCTTCGGATGCGCGCGGCATCGGCGGACGGCATTCCGGGCGATCCTGGCGTCCCTTTCCGGGCGGGAGGCGGCGTCTCGGGTCGCATGGAGGAGGCTGCGCCGGCGGGGCAGGCAAGGCTTGGCGCAGCCACGGGCCATGTGGCCGGAAACGCCGTCGCGGTTCCCACATCTTTCGGGGCGTGCCGGGCCGGCGGTTTGTCGATCCACCGCGTGTCGCGGCGTTGGGAGGCGTTTGCCCGCCTCCGCGGCGTTGCCCCGCCCCACCATGGGGAGGGGATCGGCGCCTGATGCTGCCATATGGGGGCGGACACCGGCCAAGTCACGTTGCGTTCAAGATTCTCCCCCTCCGCTTGAGGGAGGGGAGGTCTGCTTCGGATCCTACCGCCGCAGACTCAGCCGCCCGATCAGCGTCTCGTAGCGGCGGCTGTCCTTGGCTTTCAGGTAATCCAGCAGCCGGCGGCGGCGGCCGACCAGCATGAGAAGACCGCGGCGCGAGTGGAAATCCTTCGCGTGGGTCTTCAGGTGCCCGGTCAGGTTGCCGATGCGCTCGGAGAGCAGGGCGACCTGCACTTCCGGGCTGCCGGTGTCCGTGGGGGCGTTGGCGTATTCGCCAATGAGCGTCGTGCGACGCTCCGCGGTAATCGACATCGTGCTGTCTCCGTGTTCGGGTTGCAGACGACGCGTGGGCGGAGCGCTCGCTACAGCACCCGTTCGGGCTTCATCCGGCCGTCTTCCAGCCGGGCCAGCCCGATCACGCGACCCCCCGCCATGGCGCGCACCAACCCCCCGTCGGGATCGGCGCTGTCTGGAATGCGACCCATGAGCGTGACGAGGCTGATCGCCTGGCCATGCCTGAAGTCGCTGGCCTCCGCCTCGGTCAAGGCCAGCGCCGGGATGTCGGCCAGCGCGGTCGCGACCGGAAGCAGGAGGTCCGGAGAGGCCGGGGCGGTATCCTCTGCCGGGCGGAGTTTGTCCAGGGGTATTGCGTTCGCTTCGGTGAAGGGGCCAACCCGCAGGCGGCGCAGGGTTGCGACATGGCCGAGCGTGCCGCAGGCGACGGCCAGGTCGCGGGCCAGGCTGCGCATGTAAACACCCTTGCCGGAGGCGACCTCGAAGGTCGCATGGTCTGGGTCCGGGCGATCGACCAGGTCGAAGCGGTCCACCCTTGCGGGGCGGGGTTCCAGAACGGGCGGCCGGCCTTCGCGGGCCATGTCGTAGGCGCGCTCGCCGGCGACCTTCACCGCCGAGAAGACCGGGGGGGTCTGCATGATGTCCCCGCGGAAGTTTCCCAGCGCGGCGTTGATTTGTTCATCCGTTGGGCGGGCGTCGGTGGTGGCGGTGATTTGGCCGTCGGCGTCGTCGGTGTCGCGGGCTTCGCCGAAGCGCAGGGTGAAGCGGTAGAGTTTCGTCCCGTCCATGACGTAGGGGACGGTCTTGGTGGCGGCGCCGAAGGCGATGGGAAGAATACCGGTGGCGAGCGGGTCGAGCGTGCCGCCATGCCCGGCCTTCTGGGCGTTGAACGCGCGGCGGACGCGGTTGACCACGTCGGTGCTGGTGAGACCCGGCGGCTTGTCGATGATGAGCCAGCCGTCGAGCGGACGGCCGCGCGGCTTGCGGCGGGGCATGGTGGTTGGGGCGTTCCCGGAAAGGGCGCGGGGGTAGGCGGGGAGCGCGGGGGTGTCAACCGGAGAGATTGGTCAGAGCAATGCGATCAGCTCGTCCACCATCAAGTTTGCCTGGCGAATGATACTCCGCAGCGTCCCGCGTTTGATGTCGCCAGCATGATACGGCACCACGACGCGCAACGCGGGGCGATCGGGATGCTTCAGGACATGGTGGCCACCGCTTAGCGGTCGTCCGGAAATAACCACTCGTTGTCCGCATCGAGGCCACCAGTCGTGGACTCGGGTATGCTGCCTCGATCGATTCGGTTGTTCCCGGACGGCCACTTACCCCATCTTTGACACTCACTAAAAAAACTTCTGCAATATCAGCAATGTGTGCGGCAGATTTTCGCCGAGTAACACTACATTCGGGCATTGGGCGGGTCATGCGACGTATTTCCTGACCCCGCCCGGCGCCGGATCGATCTGC
>DATLQW010000101.1:0-24076 GCA_035535035.1 Acetobacteraceae bacterium | reverse complement strand
AGGGGATCAAAGTCAGCGAGGAGGAAATGGCGAGCCTGAACATCAACGGCGACGCCTTCCACCCGGAGTGGAATTACACCATTTCCCCTCGGCCGCCTTGACGCGGTAATTGTTGGGCGTCGCCTTTGTCGGGGCGGACACCGGAGGTGAACGCGCGGCGGCGGTCTATTCGCTGACCGAGACGGCGAAGCTGAATGCCCTCGATCCCGAGGCTTACCTGCGCCAGATGCCCTCGATCCCGAGGCTTACCTGCGCCAGGTGCTGGAGCGTATCGCCGAACATCCGGTCAAGCGGGTCCATGAGTTGCTGCCCTGGAACCTCACCGGTGTCCGGACGAGGCTGGATCAGCGTGAAGCACCCTGAGCCGGATTGTAGCCACGCTTCACGTCAAGCCGACAGGCGGGGCTGACCGGACGCTTACCCACAAGGCGCAGGCGCTTCTGCTGATGGCGTGCATCCGCTTCATGGTCAGGAGGACATGCCGGGCCTAGCGATGTTTCCGGACAGACTCTTACGACCCACAGGCCTTGATTAACGACCTATCCGCAGCGTGGGAGACCGACGGTTAGCGGAGTGGTCACGGATTAGCCCATCTTTAGCGCCTTTTCTGTCATTTTCCGCAACGAATATGGAAAACCCCCGATATACAGTCGAGGCACCCTCGGTTTTTCAATGTAGTGCCATAATTGTATTACGCGCCCTTGACGCCGCGCGCCGCCACGCCCAGCTTCCACGCCATGTTCATCCGCAAAACGACAACCCGGAGTAAGTCCGATACCGAATCGTATTTCACCTTCCGTCTCGTCGCCTCCGAGCGCACCGGCAATCAGGTCCGCCAGATCACCCGGCTCAACCTCGGCCGCCATTTCGACCTGCCGCAGCCCGACTGGCCGCGCCTGTGCGCCCGCATCGACGCATTGCTCGCCGGGCAGCCCGGCATGGTTCCCGAACCTCAAGCCGTCGAAGCCCTGGCGCAGCGCTTCGCCGCCCGCCTCATCGCGGCCCAACCGGAACCCGGCGAACCAGCCGCCGCTCCGCCGCCGGCCGCGCCGGAGCCTGCTCAACCCGCGCCGGCCGCGCCTTCGGCCGCTTCTGCCACACCAGGCCCGATCTACGCCGAGGTTGACGTCGCCTCCCTGCAACTCACCCGGCCCCGCGCCGTTGGCGTCGAAGCCGCCGGTCTCGCGGCCATGGACTGGCTCGGAATCGACCGGATCCTCACCGGTCTCGGCCTGAACGGCGTCCAGCGCGACGCGGCCGCCGGCCTCCTGATCGGCCGCATGGCGGCACCCGGCAGCGAGATGGCGACCTGGCGCTGGCTGCGCGAGCGCAGCGCCCTCGGCGAACTGCTGGACGCGGACTTCGAAGCCATGCCGCCGATCCGCCTCTACCGGGCCTCCGATCTGCTGGTGCGCCAGCGCGACAAGATCGAGGCGGCGCTGTTCGCCAACATCCAGGGTCTGTTCGGCCTGCCGGTCACCGTCACGCTGTACGATCTGACCAATACGTATTTCGAGGGAACCGCCGCCGGCAACGCCAAGGCCGCCAGGGGCCGTTCGAAAGAGAAGCGGTCCGATTGCCCGCTGGTCACTCTTGGCCTGGTCCTCGACGGCAGCGGCTTCGTGCGCCGTTCCCGCATGTTCGCCGGCAATGCCGCGGAAGCCGGCACGCTGCAGGACATGCTCAAAGGGCTCGCCGCCCTGGACGGCGCGCTGATCATCATGGACGCCAGGATCGCCACCGCGGCCAACATCGCCCGGCTCAAGGAACAAAAATATCGCTACCTCGTGGTCAGCCGCGAACGCGGCCGCAAATTCGATCCCGATCAGGCCGTCGATACGCTGACCGCGTCGAACGAAACCGTCCGGCTCCAGCGCGTGCTCAGCGAGGATGCCACGGAAGTCCGGCTGTATTGTCATTCCGCGGGCCGCGAGACCAAGGAGACCGCGATCGTCGCGCGCTTCGTGACAAGCTTCGAGGCCGGCCTCGGAAAACTCGCCGCCGGGCTGACCAAGCCGCGCGGACAGAAGAAACTGGCGGATATCCAGCAACGCATCGGCCGGTTGAAGGAAAACAGCCGGGGGATCGGCCAGCATTACGAAATCGTCGTGACCCCGGATGCGACCGGAACCAAGGCCGCTTCGATCATCTGGACCAAGAACCCGGTCGAAGGCTCGATGCTGACCCATCCCGGGGTCTATTGCCTGCGCAGCAACGAAACCATGTGGGACGCGCAAACCCTGTGGCACACCTATACCATGCTGACCGATCTGGAGGCGGTGTTCCGCGGCCTCAAATCGGAACTCGGCCTGCGCCCGGTGTACCATCATAAAGAGGAACGTACCGAAGGACATTTGTTCATCACGGTCCTCGCCTATCAGTTGGTCCAGGCGATCCGGCGCAAACTGGAAGCCCGTGGCGAAACCATGTCCTGGATCCGGTTGCGCGAGATCCTCTCAGTGCAACGGCGGGTGACCGCAACGTTCCAGCAGCGCGACGGACACGCGATGCATGTCCGCAAGGCCACTGTCGCGGAACCGGCCTTGCGCCGGATTTACGACGCGCTGGGGATCGATGCGTCGCCAGGAGGGGTCCAGAAACTCATGGTCTGAACCCGATATGACGCGATTGTAGTGCCACACGGGCCGCCGAAACCGCACAACAGGCTGATAACGCAGAGTTTATTTCGGTGGGCGCTGAACTTGGGCTAAGCGACTCGAATCGTTGACCTTTTCAAATTGGGCGCAATTCACCGCTAGGCCTCCTGTCCATACAGGTTTTGAAACTGAGACAGCACCCAGCGCGCCTTTCGCGACACCGTCACCCGGCGCCTCGCGCCGTCTTGGTCCGATTCGCGCCCCAAGCCCACCGCAGGCGGGGGAGGCGTCGGGGCTATCAGTTCATCACCTGGATCATCTCGCGCACCCGCGGATAAACTTCGCGCGCCCAGCGTTTGCCGGCGAACACGCCGTAATGGCCGACGCCGGTCTGCAAATGATTCTGCTTCAGGTTGACGCGAATGCCGGAACACAGATCGAGCGCCGCCACGGTCTGACCGATGGCGCAGATGTCGTCACGCTCGCCTTCCACGGTCAGCAGCCCGGTACGGCGGATCGCCGCCGGCTGCACAAGCTGCCCACGCCAGGTGAGGCGGCCTTCCGCCAAATGGTGCTCCTGGAACACGCGTTGCACGGTCTCCAGGTAGAATTCGGCCGGCAGGTCCATCACCGCGCCGTATTCGTCGTAGAACCGCCGGTGCGCCTCGGTGCTTGTTGCGTCGCCGCCGACCAGGTTGCGGAACTGCGCCAGGTGGGCGGTGAGATGGCGGTCGAGATTCATGCTGATGAAGGCGGCGAGCTGCAGGAATCCGGGATAGACGCGGCGGCGCGCTCCAGGAAACCCCCACGGCACGGTGCCGATCAGGTTCTTCTCGAACCAGGAGAGCGGTCGTGACGTGGCGAGTTGATTGACCTTGGTTGGATTGGCCCTGGTGTCGATCGGTCCGGCCATGAGCGTCATGCTGCGCGGCTGCGCGGGATTGGCGGCCTCTGCCATCAGCGCGACAGCGGCGAGCGCCGCCACCGCCGGCTGGCACACCGCGACCAAATGCGCACCCGGCCCCATCGTCTCGAGGAAGCGGATGATATGCCCGGTGAATTCATCCAGCCCGAAGCAGCCGTCGCTCAGCGGAACGTCGCGCGCGTTCTTCCAGTCGGTGACGAACATGTCATGCTCCGGCAGCATGACCTCCACGGTGTTGCGCAGCAGCGTGGCGAAATGGCCGGACATCGGCGCCACCAGCAGCACGCGCGGCTGGACGACGGAGGTGTCCTTGCGGAAATGCAGCAAGCCGCCGAACGGCGTGTCGTCCACCGTCTCCTCGCTCACCCCCACGAGCCGGTTGCCCAGGTCCACCGTCGCGATGCCGAACGGCGGGCGGTGATGGGTCAGCCTCGCGTCAGCGAACAGGCTGCAGCCCGCTTGCAGTTGGCGGAGCAATGGGGAGGTTCGGGTGCCGCACTCCATGAACTGCGCCAGGCTGGCGCCAAAGCGGGCGGCCTGACGCAGCGGCAGCAGCAGGTCAGCCTGGGCTTGATAGAGCTGATACATCATCGGTGCACGTGATGCTTGTCCCCGCCAGCGGAGCCGTGTCTAATGTTGCGACGCAGCATGGCGCAACGGGCGAGGGGACGCAATATGGCAGCGGCGACGCTTTTGATCAGCAGCAAGAACTACTCGTCCTGGTCCCTTCGGGGGTTCCTGCTGTGCCATCTGGCGCGGCTGCCGATCGACGAGAAGGCGGTAGCGCACGACGATCCCGACAATCTTGCCGAACTGTTGCTCCGCTCGTCGTCGATCCGTGTGCCCTGCCTGATTCATGACGGGGTGACCGTCTGGGACACGCTGGCGATCGCCGAATATCTCAACGAAACCTGCCCTGGCGCGCGCATGTATCCCGGCGACCGCACGGCGCGTGCCCGCTGCCGGTCGATTTCCGGAGAGATGCATTCGGGGTTTTCCGCGCTGCGGTCGTCGCTGCCGATGAACCTGCGGATGCAGCGGTCCGGCTTCACGCTGTGGTCCGCCGCCCGCGCGGACATTGAGCGGATCACCGAAATCTGGCGCGAATGCCTGGAGACCTGGCGCGGCCCCTGGCTGTTCGGCCGGCAGCCGAGCGTGGCCGATGCCATGTACGCGCCGGTGGTCACCCGGTTCCGCAGCTACGACGTCGCGCTCGACGCCGCCTGCGACGCCTATTGCACCCATGTGATGGGTTGGACCCCAATGCAGGAGTGGATCGGAGCCGCGCAGCAGGAGCCGGAGCAGATTGAAGAACTGGAGGTCGAATTCTGAGCCGGCCAGGACTCAGGCTGTTTCGGCCCACTTGGCGGGCGCCGGAACGTCGCACGGGCCTTCCACATCCACCGTCTTGAAATCGGCCGGGGCGGCGATCTCCAGGTATTCCATGTCCGGTGAGTAGTCGAACAGATAATGGGTGATGCCCGGCCGCTGGTGGATGCAGTCGCCGGCAGCCACGAGATGTTCCTTGTCCTCATACATGAAGCGCGCCCAGCCTTTCAGCATGATGACGATGTGGAAGTCGGCGACGTGGCGGTGCCAGCCGGTGCCATGCTCGGGTGGTTCATTCGCCCTGACGACCTGGGCGATGACGCGGCCGCCGGTCGCTTCGGCGACGCCAAGGTCGCGGTACAGGAAGAAGTCGCGCAATCCCTCGCCCTTCCACGGCGTATCGCCGGGTTTGACGTGCGCAAACAGGTTGACGAGCGGTTGGTCCAGCATGCGGGCAGACTCCTCGGTTCGGCACCCTGGAGGGCGCGATGTCGCGCCCCCAGGGATGCGGTTGCACCCAAGATCCTGCTTCGAGGCGCAACCTCCCGGAATGCGACACCGCCACCCGGTCAAAAACCGCCGACGGTCGCCCTTTGCTGCATCGCAGCGTGGCATGACCGCGGCCGGGTCGGCAAGGGAATTTCGTTATCGGGGCCAGCGCGGCGCGAAGAACCTCGTTGCGGCCGCATCGCCGCACGAAAGCAAGGACCCGGCCCCCGCGGGGGCTTGAGTCCATGCTTTGGCGGCGCAGCGGCAAACGCGATATTCCACCCATCGGGCAACACGGCCCGGCAAACCCCTGCACTGCTCCGCGCCGCGATCATATCGTCACCCGGCGCCGACTGACGGTCAGTGCGTTGCGCGGACCCCTTCGGCCGACCGGTGGCGGGCAGACTGGGCCGGTTCCGCGGTGATGTGCATCGCGGTCGCCGCATCGCGAAGGATCGTGCGCAAGTCGCGCAGGAAGGCCATGCCGGTCGCGGTCCGCTGCACCAGCACGCTGCGCCGGTCCAGTGGATCGGTCTTGCGGCGCACGAGATCGAACTCGGACAGCCGATCGAGCGCGCGCGTGATCGCCGGCTTCGATACATCGAGTTTGGCGGCCAGGCCGCGCACGGTCTGCGCCTCGGCCTCCAGATAGCAGGTCAGAAAGACGCCAAGTTGTCGGGCCGACAGATCGGGGCCATCGCGACGGACGAGCTCCACGATGGCGGTGCGCAGGATGCCGGCCAGTCCATCGCTGACTTCGTTGCTGATCATATTCGAAACCCTTCCTGAAAGGACCCAACCGTCGCCTGACCGAAGCGACGACCATCCGCTGCTAGTTGACATGTGCACCGAGTCGTGTCGCGTAACTAGTGCTTGTACCGCGACGTTGTGTCCGAGATTTCATGGGAGTATGGGGCGAAACAGCCTCCGCGGCAGATACGGTCCATTTGCGGGAACGTCACAGGACACCAACCAGCGCGGCCCACGGCAACCGGGCGACGGAGTGGGAATGCCGCCAGGGGTGCGGCCTCCAACGCCATCGCTCCGGTCCCATCCTGCGCCTCCCAGCGACAGGGCCACCAGATTGACCTTGCTCGCCTGTCCGCCGGGATGCCGCGATATTACGAACCCGCCAGGATGCCCGCAGAAGATTCACGAATGCGTGAGCATCTCGGCCGAGCGGCAACGAAGTACTCCGGAGCGATCGGGAAATCGCCTAATCCATCGCTGCCACCTTGCGCGCACGGTCGGGGCGGTCGGTGACGATGCCGTCCACCCCCCAGCCGATCAGCCGGGCCATGTCCTTCGGTTCGTTCACGGTCCATGGGATTACGGCAAGCCCGAGCGCGTGTGCCTCGTCCAGTTGGTCCGGCGTCAGATCGGTGTGGTCGGGCGCCCAAACCGGCCCTCCCTCGGCCGCCACGACACGCGGCACGGAACCACCGAACTCGGCCGGATGCGGGCCACCCCACCACAAAGCGGCATTGCGCACCGTCTCCGCGCGGGTCAGCCAGGCCAACCGCACCTCCGGTCGCACGCTGCGCACGTGTCGCGGGCCGCTCCAGTCGAACCCCTCCACCGTTATGCGCGACGTGACGCCGGCCGCGTCCGCCACCGCAAGCACCGCATCCGCCAGGTCCGCGCCACCGGCGCTGCATCCTGGATCGCCGGGCCAGGTTTTTAGTTCGATTATGAAGTTAGTGCCGTTGCCGAGCCGCAGCGCCTCGGCGAGGCGCGGGATGCGTTCGCCGTCGCACGGCGATTGCTCGGGGAACGCCGCCGCGTAGGGCGTGCCGGGCCGCAGCCGGCCGACATCGTAGGCCGCCAGTTCCGCGGCTCGCAGCGCGCGGATCAACGACCCCGGGGCGCTCAGCCAGGCGCCCGTCGCGTCACGGGTGATATTGGGATTCAACGCGGGATCGTGCGACACCACCGGCACGCCGTCGGCAGTCAGCGCCACGTCGAGCTCCAGCGCATCCACCCCCAGCATGAGCGCGCCGGCGAACCCCGCCAGCGTATTCTCCGGCCAGAGCCCGCGCGCGCCGCGATGGCCGACAATAAGACAGGGTCGCGTCACGCTGCCCGCCTTGATACGCTGCACCGCAACACTTCTCGGGAGAGAGTCATGGAATACACCACGCTCGGCCGCACCGGGCTCACGGTGAGTGTCGCCGGCCTCGGCTGCGGCGGCTTCAGCAAGCTCGGCCTTGGCACCGGCAAGTCGGAGGATGACGCGGTCGCGCTGATCCGCCAGGCGCTCGATCTCGGGGTCAATCTGCTCGACACGGCGGCCGTTTACGGCACCGAGGCGGTGGTCGGCAAGGCGCTGCGCGGCGTGCAGCGCGACTCCGTCGTGGTCTGCACCAAGGCGTCGAAGGAAGCCGGCGAGAAGCAGTTCGACGTGGACAAGGTGGTCGCCAGCCTGGACGGCTCGCTGCGCCGGCTTGGCGTGGATTATGTGGACGTGTTCCAGCTTCACGCGGTGCACCCGACGCAATACGATCAGGTGCGCGACGTGATCGCGCCGGCGCTGTTGCGCGAGAAGGCCCGCGGGAAATTCCGGTTCCTCGGCATCACCGAGACCGCACCGAACGATGTAGAGCAGGACATGCTTTTTCGTGCGACGCAGGATGCTGTGTGGGATACGGCGATGCTGGCGTTCCACATGATGCACCAGCCGGCGCGCGTGCGGGTGTTTCCCTATACCCAGGCCAACCGCATCGGCACGCTGCTGATGTTCGTGGTGCGCGGCATCTTCGCCCGGCCGGCGCAGCTTGCCGAGGAAATGCGCCAGTTGGCGGCGGCGGGGCAGGTGCCGGCCTGGCTGGGCGAGAGCGACGATCCGCTGGGATTCCTGCTGCATGACGGTGGCGCCAGCAGCCTGACCGACGCGGCCTACCGCTTCGTGCGGCACGAACCGGGCGTTGACGTGGTGCTGTTCGGCACCGGCGACGCTGGGCATCTGCGCACCAATATCGAATCGATCCTGAAGCCGCCGCTGCCGGCGGCGGATCGCGCGAAACTCGCCGCGCTGTTCGGTCATCTGCGCGGTGTCGGGCTGGAAGCGCCGCCGCGGCGCGTGGCGGCCTGAGCCATGTCGCGCATTCGCGACATCACGGTGCTGCCGCTGCAATTCGCGCCGGCCGAACCCTACGGTTCCTCCCGCGGGCTGGTGAAGACGCGCGGCGGCGGGCTGGTGCTGCTGGACACCGCGGACGGCACGCAGGGCATCGGCGAGGTGTCCGGACCGCCCAGCGTGTCGCGCGCCTATGTCGAGCTGATCAAGCCGTTCTATGTCGGCCACAGCGTGTTCGCGCAGCGCGGCGCGGCGCAGGAGGTGCTGGCCCGCATGTATCACGCCGGCACGCAGAACCAGTTGACCGCTTTGCTCGGCGGCATCGACATCGCGGCATACGACGCGATGGGCAAGCTGCTGAACCTGTCGGTGGCGGAGCTGATCGGCGGGCGGTTGCGCGAGCGCATCCCGGTCTATGCGTCGGGCGGCTATTTCACCGCGGCCGACGACCAGGATGCGGCATTGGCACGGCAACTGGAGGCCAACGCGGGGCGCGGTTTCGGTGCGTTCAAGATCAAGATCGGCCGCAACCCGGCCGAGGATGCGGCGCGCTGCAAACTGGCCCGGTGCATCATCGGCGACACGAAGCTGCTGACCGTGGACACCAACGGCAACTACACCGAGGACGGCGTGCTGGAGAGCATGCGCCGCACCGCCGATTGCGACATCCACTGGTACGAGGAGCCGCTGTCGCCGCAGGACTGGGCCGGCTATCGCAGCCTGGCGTCGCACGCTCCGGTGCGGCTGGCGACCGGCGAGGCACTCTACACCGTGTTCGATTTCCGCCGGCTGATCGACGGCAGGCTGGCATCGGTGGTGCAGCCGGACCTGACGCTGTGCGGCGGTTTCGAGGTCGCGCGCACCATCGGCGTGCTGTGCGCGGCGGAGCATTTGCGCATTTCGCCGCATGTCTGGGGCACCGGCGTGGGGCTGGCTGCGGCGCTGCATTTCCTGGCCGCGCTGCCGTCCTATCCGCACGCCGACCACGTGCCGTTTCCGCCGCTGCTGGAATACGACGTGGGGCAGAACCTGTTGCAGAACGCGATCTTCGTGGAGCCGGTGCGGTACGCGGACGGGTATCTGGACGTGCCGCAGGGTCCGGGGCTGGGCGTCACGCTCGACATGGCGGCGGTGCGGCGGTTCGGCGTGGAGTGACGAGCGCTTGGCTACATTCCCGTAATGACGGCCCTTCGCGCCGGACGCAATCGACCATGCAGCGGCGATGCAGGAGGTCGCGGCCGGGACGGGCACACCGACCGGCGCAGAGCGCGGCGACTATCTGGCGGCGGCTTTGCGGCTTCGGGGCCAGGACCCGGCGCCGTAGCCCGTTGCAGCGCCATGACGCCTGGTGGCCTCACGCTGCACTGGTCTCCGGTTTTGCGTGTTCCAGTCAGGCTCTTACGCGACCAGCGTATCCCCCAGCAGCCCAACCGCCAGCGCATAGAAATCCGAAGGATTGTACCGCCGGATCGCACCGAAGTTCGGATAGACGACGAACGCCTCGCCGCCTGCCCCATCCGGCAGCAGCATCGCGGCGCTCGTCTCCGCGGTGGCACGCCAGGGGCCCTGCAACGGACGAACGCCCTGGCGGGCCCAATCGTCCAATGGCCGCCGCACCTGCCGCCCGGCCGCGGCGGTTCCGAACCCCGCCGGCAGGATCACCGCCTGACCCCAGGTCTGCCCGGCCCGCCAGCCGGACCGCGCCAGGTAGTTGGCAATCGACGCAAGCACGTCGGCGCGGTTGGTCCAGATGTCGCGCCGCCCATCACCCGCGAAATCCACTGCGTAGCGCAGGTAGCTGGTCGGCATGAATTGCGGCTGCCCCATCGCTCCGGCGTAGCTGCCGGTCATGCGCGTCGGCGTCACGTCACCGTGATCGAGGATTTTCAGCGCCGCAATCAACTCCGGGCGAAAGAAGCTGGCGCGACGGCCGTCCCAGGCGAGCGTCGCCAGGGCGTCCACCACGTGAAAATCGCCGGTCTGCGCGCCAAAGCTCGATTCTACGCCCCAGATGCCGGCGACAGGCGCGGGGCCGACGCCAAACCGGGCCCGCACCGCGGCCAGCAGGGTGCGGTTGTCGCGCACCGCCGCGCGCCCGGTCTCGATGCGCTTGTCGGTGATCAGCAACGCGCGGTATTGCGCCCAGGTCAGGGTGAATTCGGGTTGATGGCGATCACGCTCCAGCACCTTGGCGTTCGGCGCCAGCCCGGCCAAGGCGCGATCCAGGGTAACGGCGGAGATCCCCAGGCGGCCGGCCTCGGCCCGCAGCCGCACCAGGAAGCCGGCGAAACTGTCAGGTGCCGCCTGCGCACTTACAGCGGTGGTCGCGGGAATTGCGATGAGCAGCAGACGGCGGGTCAGCATGGTGGCTGTCTGCCACAACGCGCCGCGCCGCGGCAATAACCGTGACCGCCGCGTCGCCCGCCTGCTGCTTGGCGCGACGCCTGGGGGAGTGCCATAACCGGCGCCATGCGCTTGCTCTACCACCTGCCGCTGTCGCCTTACTCCCGCAAGGTTCGCCTCGCGCTCGCGGAAAAACGTCTGCCATACGAACTGCGGCCGGAAAAAGTATGGGAGCGCCGGCCGGAATACCTCGAGCTGAACCCGGCCGGCACCGTGCCCACGCTGGTGGAGGACAACGGCCTGGCAATCGCCGATTCCAACGTGATCTGCGAGTACCTCGAGGAAGCCTATCCCGACACCGGACTGATGGGCCGCACCCTGGCCGAACGGGTCGAAGTGCGCCGCCTGGTCGCCTGGTTCGACGGCAAGTTCGCCGCCGAGGTGACGCGCAACCTGCTCGGCGAGAAGTTCATGAAGCGGCTGGCCGCACGCGGCAATCCCGATCCGGCGGCGATGCGCACCGGCTACCTCGCGTTGCGCTACCATATCGAATACCTCGGCTGGCTGGCCGAGACCCGCA
The DNA here is from genome assembly GCA_035535035.1 of Acetobacteraceae bacterium. Lineage (GTDB taxonomy): Bacteria > Pseudomonadota > Alphaproteobacteria > Acetobacterales > Acetobacteraceae > JASHVB01. Next base: position 12,737 of record DATLQW010000101.1, on the reverse strand, counting down.
AGTGGCTCGCCGGCGGCGCGTTGTCGCTGGCCGACTTCGCCGCGGCGGCACATCTGTCATGCCTCGATTTCATCGGCGACGTGGATTGGAAGCTCTCGGCGCCGGCGAAGGACTGGTACGCGCGGATCAAGTCGCGGCCGAGCTTCCGCGGGCTGCTGGTGGATCGCGTGGCCGGCCTGACACCGCCGGAGCACTACGCCGATCTTGATTTTTAGCCGGCGCCGTTCGCGGTGACGATCCTCCGCTCGCCGACACGGTCACCATCGACATCCCCGGCAATGTCAGATAACAGCCGGCATGCGCGCACCGCGTCCGCGCGTCGCGGCTTCCGGGGGAAACGCCCATGAAAATCTCCTACTTTGAAACCGGCCGCTACGTCCCCCCACCCGATCTGCCGCGCGAATGGCCGGTGCCGCCGGCCGCCTACGACCCCGCCACCGGCGCTGAAGCCTTCCGCCTCATGGCCGAGCGCGTGCGGTTCGTCGAGCAACTCGGCTTCGACTGGATCAGCGTCTCCGAGCACCATTATTCCCCGCGCATCCTGACCCCCTCGCCGGTGGTCTCCGCCGCCTGGCTCGCCGCGCGCGTCCCCACCATCAAGATCGCCTTGCTCGGGCCGATCGTGCCGACTTCCAACCCGATCCGCATCGCCGAGGAGCTCGCGATGCTCGACACGTTGGCACCAGGGCGCATCGTCGTCGGCCTGCTGCGCGGCACCACCAACGAATATCTCAGCTACGACCTGAACCCGTCAGAAGCCCGCGAGCGCACCGATGAAGGCATGGAACTGATCCTCAAGGCCTGGAACGAACCGCAGCCGTTCGGCTGGCAGGGCCGGTATTTCCACTACCGCACCGTATCGATCTGGCCGCGCCCGCAGCAACCGCCGCCACCGACCTACGTCCTGGGTACCAGCGCAGAGGCCGGCGCGTTCGCGGCGCGCAACCATTGCGGCCTCGGCGTGTCCTACGGAACCTTCGAATCCATGGGCCAGTCCACGGCCTATTACCGCCAGCAATGCGCGCAATACGGCTGGGCGCCGGGACCCGACGACATTATCTACCGCGCGAACATGATCCTCGGCGAAACCGACGACGCGGCCGAGGATGCGCTGAACCGGCGCGACAAGCAGGCGCCGTTCCCGGTGCGCGCGGGACTGCGCGACGCGCTGCTGCAGGCCGACACCACGCGCAACATCGCCGGGGAAAAGCGGCCCGCCAATGTCGGCGGCGTCCTGCCGATCAGCTTCTGCGGCGGCCCGGACCGCGTGGTGGAGCAGATCAGGCGCTGCCGCGACACGATCGGCGCCGGCGTGCTCGATCTGTCGTTGCAGGACCCCGGCGCCGGCGACACCGACGCGATGATGGCCGGGCTGGAACTGTTCGGGCGCAAAGTCCTGCCGCGCATCCGCGACATTTGACAGGAGCCGACCCGTGGCAAACAGCGAGACCGGAACGGCGTTCACCGAAGGCTTCGTCGAGGCGGACGGCTTCCGCATCCGCTACCTGGAGGCCGGTCAGGGCACTCCGCTGATCCATCTGCACGGCGCCGGCGGCATGCGCCTGACGCGCGGCCATGATCTGCTGGGCAGAGCATACCGCGTGATCGCCTTCGAGATGCCCGGGTTCGGTCAGTCGCCGGAAAACACCAGCACGGCGACGATGGCGGCTCTGGCCGCGACGATGGCGGCAGCCGTCACCAACCTGCGCATCGACCGGTTCAACCTGCTTGGCACCTCGTTCGGCGGCAAGGCGGCGCTGTGGTTGGCGGCGCAACATCGCGAGCGCGTGCTCGGCCTGGTGTTGGAGGCGCCGGCGGCGATCCGCCCGGCCGGCACCCAGCCACCCTCCGGCACCCCGGAGGAAATCGCCCGCCGGCTTTACGCGCACCCGGACAGGCTGGGGCCGTTGCCGGTCCCGGACCCGGCCATCCAGGCGAAAACGCGCGCTTTGGTCGCACGCTTGCGCGGGCCCGACCGGGACGCCGCGCTCGAGGCGCGGATGCGCGACCTCGCGACGCCGACTCTGGTGCTGTTCGGCACGCTCGACCACGTGATCCCGCCCGAGATGGGACGGCACTACAAGGAGCTGATGCCCAATTGCCATCTGGTCTTCGTCTATGACGCGGGACACGCGATCAGCACGGAACGGCCCGAGGCGTTCGCCGAGGTCACGACCGATTTCCTGGAACGCCACGAGGCGTTCGTCATCAGCCGGACGGGAACCGTGATCCATCCATAGGACGCGGCCGGCGGCAACCGCGCCGCGTGACGGGAGTTGCGACAATGCGTTTCGGATTGTTCGGCGGCGCGCGCACGTCGATGGGGGAACAACCCAGCGACAGTCAACAGATTTATGAGTTCATCGATTACGTGACCGAGGCGGAGGCGCTGGGTTTCGAGAGCGTGTTCCTGGTCGAGCACCACTTCACCGGCTTCGGCCAGGTATCCGCCTCGCTCAATCTGCTCTCGTATCTCGCCGCCAGGACCACGCGCATGCGGCTGGGTACCGCGGTCACGGTGCTGCCGTGGCACAATCCGGCCTTGCTGGCGGAGCAGGCGGCCACGGTCGATGTGCTGTCCGGCGGTCGCCTGGACCTTGGGGTGGGCCGCGGTTACCGCTACGGCGAGTTCCACGGTTTTTGCATGCGGATGGAGGAAGCCGAGGCGCGCTACCAGGAATGCCTCGCGTTCATTCGCAAGGCATGGACCACGCCGGGTCGCTTCTCGCATTACGGCACTTACTGGCACTACGAAGACGTGGTCATCGAACCCGCGCCGCTGCAACGGCCGCATCCCCCGTTGTGGATCGGCGCGAACAGTGCCGCATCCATCGTGAAGACCGCGCATGACGGAATGAACCTGCTGATCGCGCAGCACGGAACGCCGGCGCAGGTTGGCGAGAAGATCGCGATATACCGCGGTGCGGTGGAGGCGCGGGGGCGACGCTTCGATCCGTTCTCGATCGGCGTCACCCGCGCGCTGCACGTGGCCCATACGGCAGCGGAGCGGGATCGCCAGCACGACCTGCGCATCCGGTTCCTGCGCAATGTCCAGGAACTGTCGGTGCCGCCGTCCGGCCCGGCGGCCGGTGGCTTTTATCAGGGCCACGGCGACGCGGCGGACATGCGGCGACAGACCGAAACCGACGCGTTGATCGGGACCCCCGACGAGATCGTGCACCGCCTGAAGGAGTATGAAGCCGCTGGTGTCCGGCACATGCTGCTGATCGATGTCGGCGGATCGCGCGACGCTTTGCGCATCTTCGGGCGGGAGGTCATGCCGGAATTCCGGGCGTAGCAGGCCCGCTGCGGCGGGCGATGGCGGCACCCGCGTTGCGGCGACGCCATCGGCGCCAACGCCACAAGCGGCAGCGCCACCCGGGCGTATCCGGCTGCCGCGGAACCGGGCATGATCGCAGCCCGATGCCATGGAACGGGGAGGTTACAACCATGCCACGCGACGCACTACGCACAATCCTGCCGGCCGCGGGTTGGCCCGCCGCGCGGGCCGACGCCGTGGAGTTCACCGGCGGCACCGACCCCGTACTGCCGACGCCGTTCCGCATCGGCGTGGCCGGTGCCGCGACCCTGGCCGCAACCGGGCTCGCCGCCGCCGCGCTGTGGGAGCTGCGCTCCGGGCGGCGCCAGTCCGTGGCCGTCGATCTGCGCCGGGCGGCGGCATCGTTGCGCAGCGGCCACTACATGAAGCTGGGCGACGGCGAGGTTTCGCATGCGCGCAACAGCATCATGGGCGTTTATCCCACCAAGGACGGACGCTGGAGCTACCTGCACTGCAATTTCCCCAACCATCGCACCGCCGCCCTTAGCGTGCTGGGCGTGCCGGAAGATCGCGAGGCGGTGGCGCGCGCCGTGCTGACCTGGAACGCCGCCGATCTGGAGGAGGCGATCATTGCCGCCAAAGGCGCCGGCGGCATGGTGCGGACGCAGGCCGAATGGGCAGCCCATCCCCAGGCCGCCGCCATCGCCGCCTTGCCGTTGCTGGAGATCGTGCGGATCGGCGACGCTCCGCCCGAGCCGCTGCCCGCCGGCGGACGCCCGCTGTCGGGGGTTCGCGTGCTCGACCTGACGCGCGTGCTCGCCGGCCCGACCTGCGCGCGCACGCTGGCGGAGCATGGCGCGGACGTGCTGAAGATCACCGGCGCGCATCTGCCGAATCTCGGGTATCAGGAGTTCGACACCGGGCACGGCAAGCTCTCGGCGCAGCTCGATCTGCGCGAGCAACACGATGTCGATGTGCTGCGCGGGCTGGCACGCGAGACGGACGTGTTCTCGCAGGGCTATCGGCCGGGGGCGCTGGGCGCGCGCGGGCTGTCGCCCGAGGAACTGTGCGCCGCCCGGCCCGGGCTGGTCTATGTGTCGCTGTGCGCGTTCAGCCATGCCGGACCGTGGGCGTCGCGCCGCGGCTTCGACACGGTGGTGCAGACCGTCAGCGGCATCACGTCGCGCCAGGCGGAGGTGGTGCCGGGCAAGACGCCGGGGCCGCAATTCTATCCGGTGTCCGCCATCGATTACGGCACCGGGTACCTGATGGCGTTCGGTGCGATGGAGGCGCTGCGGCGGCGCGCGACGGAGGGCGGCAGTTGGCTGGTGCGCATCTCGCTGGCGCAGGTGGGGAAATGGATCGTCGATCTGGGCGAGGTGCCGGAGAACGCGGCACGCGACGCTCCGGCCGAGTTCGCGCCCGAGGAACTGGAAAATTGGGCGATGGTGACGGAGACGCCATCGGGGCGGCTGCGGCATTTGCGGCCCGTGGTGGGGTTGTCGGAGACGCCGCCGTACTGGGCACGGCCTTCGGTGCCGCTGGGGTACAACCGGCCCGAATGGCCCCCGCGCGGGGATGCCTGAACCCGCTGCCGGCGGGTGGCGGCAGGCACCAGGCAGATCCCGTCCGGTTCAGGACGCCGCCGCGAAACGATCGCTTGTACGTCATCCCCGCTTGCGCGGGGAATGACGGGTACCTCGCAGGGATGACGCGTACGCGGCCCGGACTGAAGCGTGCGTTTCTCGGCGAATCCTTGACGCGAAGATGGCCCCCGCGCCGCCTTCAATTCGCATAGACGATCGTGCGCAGCATGACGCGACGCTCGTCGGGGCGGGAGTCGCCGGCGCCGCGATGCATCGTCGCCCGCTCGTCCCACATCAGCAGATCGCCGACGCGCCAGTGGTGATAATAGACGAAGCACTCCTGCGTCGCGTGCGCGGCCAGTTCCTCGATCAGCGGCCATGCCTCGTCTTGCGCCATGCCAACGAAGCCATGCGTGTGCATCGGATTGACGAACAGGATCGGCCGGTCGGTCACCGGGTGCCGGACGACCGCCGGCCACGGCACTTCCTGATACTGCTTTTCAGTCACCCCTTTGAAATCGCCGTACAGCTTCTTGCCGGCGGGACCGGTGTGGCGCCCGTGCAAGCCGGTCAGCCCGGAGAGCGCATCCTTCCGCGCCGCCGGCAGCGTCGCATAGGCGGCCGCCATGTCGGCGAACATCGTGCCGCCCTTTTCCGACGGCACCTCCTTAGCGTGCAGCATGGCGAGCAATGGCAGATCGTCCTCATAGGTCGAGTCGGTGTGCCAATCGGTGGCGCGCTTGACGCCGTACCAATCCACCTTGCCCGCCTCGTCAACATTGGTGAGCCAGGAGACATCCGGATTGTCGGCATGGCGGTACTTGATGAGCGCGTGCCGGCGCGGCGTGCCGAAACGACGGCCGAAAGCGGCGAGCTCGGCGGCGCCGAGGTCCTGGTCGCGGAACACCAGCACCGGATGTTCGGCGAAAGCTTGCGCCGTCCAGGCGAAGGTTGCCTCGTCGAGCGGTTTCGACAGGTCGATGCCAAGTGCCTCGGCACCCAGCGTCTCGCCCAGCTTGCGTAGCTGCGGTGTGTTTGCCATGCGCTATCCTCCCGGTTCGTCGCCAGTCGGGGATTATCGCCCCGATGCGGCCACAGCCGCAATCGGCCCGCTTTTTCCAGGCTTTGCCGGCAGCAAGACCATTCGGCGTCTTGCCAGCGGTAAGCAGGTTGTCACGTTGCACAATTCGCGATTTCCGCAACCGGCATAAGCCTGGCAAGAACGGCCACTACGCGCCGATCAACTGATCGAGCCAGCCGCACGCCGGGTTTGGCTCGCTGTTGCCTTATCACTTGCCCCAGCGCCAGTCTGCCGCCGCGGGGAGAAGCTGCCATGGAACGCGCCCGGACCGACCGGCTTGCGGTGCATCGCTACGTCATCCTGGGCCCGCTGCTGGCGCTGGCGGCGGCAGCCTGGGGGCTTCTCGCGTGGCAAGGCGCGGCCACCGACACGGACATGGCGATGGCCTCACCGACCATGGGCATGCGCGCTCCGCTGTTCCTCGCGGTCTGGGTGGTCATGATGGTGGCCATGATGTTTCCGAGCGCCGCACCCATGATCCTCACATTCCACAAGGTACAGGTGAGCAAGCGCCAGCGGGGCGAGGCCTTCGTCGCAACCTGGGTGTTCGTGGCGGCCTACATGCTGGTGTGGACGCTGTCGGGTGTTGCCGCCTACGCGGGTGCCCTCGCCGCGGAGGCCATTGCCGCGCGCGCCGCGCTGGCGCCGGCCACCGCGGCCCGGATCGGCGGGGCGATCCTCGACGCGGCGGGCCTTTACCAACTCACGCCGCTCAAGGACATGTGCCTGTCGAAGTGCCGCACGCCGCTCAACTTTATCATGACCTCGTGGCGTGACGGGGTCGGTGGCGCGCTGCGCATGGGATTGCTGCACGGCGCCTATTGCCTCGGCTGCTGCTGGTTGCTGTTCGCCATCCTGTTCCCGCTCGGCATCATGAACATCGCCGCCATGGCGGTGATCACGCTCGTCGTCTTCGCCGAGAAGACACTGCCCTGGTGGCGCCCGGTGGCCCGTGCCACGGCTGCCGCCCTCGTGGCCTGTGGCGCCGTGGTGCTGGCCGCACCGCAAGTCCTGCCCACCTTCATGGCGGGCGGCAAGATGGTCACGACTGCCCCGGCCGCACCGATGGAGATGCAGAACATGCCGATGCCAGGCAGCGTCGCCGCGCCGCGGCGCGGGTGACGAAGCGCGGAGCCACTGGTATCGTCATCGCCAGAAGAACACGGCAGGAGGAGCGGCCATGACCCTGGACCTCGTCATCCGCAACGGCACCATCGTCGATGGCTCGGGCATGGGCCGCTACCGCGCCGATGTCGGCATCGCCGACGGCCGCATCGTGGAGATCGGCCGCATCCGCGCGCCGGCGCAACGCAGCATCAACGCCGACGGCCTGATCGTCGCGCCCGGCTTCATCGACGGCCACACCCACATGGACGCGCAGGTGAACTGGGACCGCCAGGGCACCTGCTCCTGCTGGCACGGCGTTACCAGCGTGATCATGGGCAATTGCGGCTTCGCGCTCGCTCCCTGCCCGCCGGCCGACCGCGAATGGTTCGCCCGCTGCCTGACCGCGGTGGAGGACATTCCGTTGGAAGCGATGCTCGCCGGCATCGATTGGAACTGGGAAACCTTCCCGGAGTATCTCGCGACCGTGGAACGCCTGCCCAAGGCGCTGAACTACGGCGCCTATATCGGCCACTCGGCGCTGCGCATGTACGTGATGGGCAAGCGCGCGTTGACCGAGCCGGCGACTGAGGACGACATCGCGCGCATGGTATATGCGGTGAAGCAAGCCGTGCGCGCCGGCGCCATGGGATTCTCCAGCTCCCGCGCCGGCACGCACGTCACGCCGGACGACACGCCGGTGGCCAGCCGGATCGCGGAATGGAGCGAGATCGACGCGCTGGTCGGCGCGATGGCGGAGCTGGACGCGGGGATCTTCCAGGTCGGGCCCGACGTTTCCAGCGGCCCGGCGCAGCGGGTGTTCCTCGACCGGCTGCGGCAGGTGGCGCTCGACTCCGGGCGGCCGGTGATGTTCGGCACGATTTCCACCCGCCAGGGCGAGGCACCGAATTCCTACCGCTACCAGCTCGATTATCTGGATCGGAGCGTCGCCGCGGGCGCGCGCATGTTCGGCCAGACCACGACCAAGTCGATCAATGCGATCTTCGCGCTGAAATCCTATCTGCCGTTTGACGCCCTGCCGCACTGGAAGCAATTGCGTGCCCTGCCGCTGCAAGAGCAGCAGCGGCTTATGGCCGATCCCGCCATGCGCCAACAGCTTGTCGCCGACGAGGACAGCATGAGGCCGCGCGACAACGTGTTCCAGGGCGGCGGCGCGGCGACCACCGACCCGCGTAAGCCCGACTACGCCAACCTGTTCGCCATGCGCGACGTGGAGTGGAACGATCCGACCGTCGCCGCGCTGGCGGCGGAACGCGGGAAACATCCGGTGGAGGTGATGCTCGACCTGATGCTGACGAACGAGGACCAGGTGTTCGTGCAGCCGTTGGTAAACGAGGGGCGGGACGACGTGCTGGATATGCTGCGGCACCCTTGGACTCTCACGACGTTCTCGGATTCCGGGGCGCATGTGTGCCAGGAGATGGGATCGTCGCTGCAAACCCACATGCTCAGCTATTGGGTCCGCGCGCGGCAGGCGTTCACGCTTGAGCAAGCGGTGCGGAAGCTGACATTCGACAATGCGGCGGCGTGGGAGCTGAACGATCGCGGCCTGGTGCGGACCGGCTTCGCGGCCGACCTGGTGCTGTTCGACGAGCACACGGTGCGCCCGACCATGCCGGTGGTGGAAGCCGACCTCCCGGGCGGCGCGCGGCGGCTGGTGCAGAAGGCGGAGGGCATCGCCGCCACGATCGTCAACGGCCAGGTCGCGTTCGAGAACGGCGTCGCCACGGGAGCCTGCGGCGGCCAGTTGCTGAAGGGCAAGGGCACGGCGTGAAGCGCATGACCCGACCACCCGGCGCCCCCGCCAGTTACCGGATCCGCGAGCATCGCATTCCGACCGCAGGCGCGCAGCCCTACATCCTTGCCCTCGGTCCGGACGGGAACGTCTGGTTCTGCGAAAGCGGTGCCGACAAGATCGGCTGCCTTTCGGCGCGCGACCACAGCTTCGCCGAGTTCCCGCTGCCGGCCCAAGGCAGCGCGCCGATCGGCATCATCGCGGGCGCCGACGGCAATTTGTGGTTCACCGAGTCCCAGGGCCACCGGATCGGGCGGATCACGCCGGACGGGACCATCACCGAATTCCCGTTGCCGACCCCGAATGCCGGGCCGAACGGCATTGCCTGCGGTCCCGACGGCAATGTCTGGTTCGCCGAAGCCGACGCGGATCAGGTCGGCCGCATCACGCCGCACGGCGCGATTACCGAATTCTCCGCGGGGATCACGCCGGGCAGCCGGCCGCTGGCGCCCACCTCCGGCGGCGGCTTCGTCTGGATCAGCGAGGCCGCGGGCAGCGCCGTCGCGCGGGTCTCGATGGATGGGTCGATCCGTGAATTTCCCACACCGAGCGCGGATAGCGGGCCGCGCGCGATCGTTGCCGATACCGGCGGAAGCTGCTGGTTTGTCGAGACCTCCGCCAATGCCATTGGGCGCATCGGCGAGGACGGAGCGATCGTCGAGTTTCCGTTTCCGCGTCCCGGGGCCAGCCTGCGCGGCATCGACCGCACACCGCACGGCGAGTTCCTGATCACCGAGAACGCGGCGAACCGGATTGCCCGCATGAACGCGGCCGGCGAGATCACCGCGGAATATCCGATCCCGACGGTACACGCCGGCGCCCGCTCCATCCTGGTCATTCCCGACGGCCGCGCGTTCTTTGCGGAATACGACGTGGGCCAGATCGGCGAACTTGTCCCTGTGCCGTAAGGATCGAGACTGTCAGGGCCTTGCACCGACGGCCCGGACGATCGACGCCGCGCCGGTGGGCGGCTCAGTGCACCAGCGCCGGCAGCATCTCGTGCTGGACGATGGCGGCGATCGCCACGTCGCGGTCGGTTGCCATCGCCATCGGGGTTCCGTCAGCGGCGTGGATCGCGAAGCCCGTGGTGCCGTTGATGATCACCGGCTTCACATACGCCACATGGGTCATCCCAAGCTGGGCGAATTGCTCCTGCGACAGCTTCCGCACATCGACCATCACCGATGCGGCTGCATTGTCGTTCGGGTTGTTCATCTGATCGGATGCATTCATATTCATGGTTCTTCTCCTCTCCGGCGGTGGGCCTCCGTGAGCACCCTCCCCGTCGTGGTGTCTGCGGGATCGCTTTTGCGGCTCCCGGGCGTCATTGATCGCGAACTCGCGTGCTGAATCCTCAACCCTGTTCCGTTTCGGTCTCGACCATCCTTCCGCGGCCGTTGCCGTTCGTCTTGCTTCCGCCGGCCGCGCCGCTCCGGTTGATCTCGATGGTCTTGACGCGCGGCTCCGGTTGCGGCCGGGCGAGGTCGATATGGAGCAGCCCGTTATCGAGCCAGGCGCCCTTCACGTCGATCCCCTCCGCCAGCACGAAGGCCCGCTGGAACTGCCGCGCGGCGATGCCGCGATGCAGGAACACGCGCCCTTGCGCATCGTCCGTCTGGCGGCCACGGATCACCAACTGGTTGTCTTCCTGGGTGATCTGCAGCTCATCCATGGTGAAGCCAGCCACCGCGAGCGTGATCCGCAGCCCGGTCGGGCTGGTTTGCTCGATGTTGTACGGCGGGTAGCCATCGGACGAAGTCTTCGCCGCCCGCTCGAGCATCTGCTCGAGATGGTCGAAACCCAGGAACAGCGGCGACGTGAACAACCTGGTGGTCATGGCCCCCTCCTCAGAGCGAAGCGTTGGCCGGAACCCTTGCTGGCATCCCGACTGCGGAACATCTTGGCAGCCGGACGACCGGTTGCAAGGGGGGCGAACGATGCGTGCGGCGTCGCGCCGAGCGGATCCGGTTGCGGTGCCGCGTTGATCTGGGGCAGGTGGAAAGCTACATGCGCACCATGGACGCAATGCCCATCACCACGATCCCCACTGGGACCTCCACTGGGACCTCCACTGGGACCTCCACTGGGGCCGCCCGCAAGGCCATGACCGGGGCCTCCCCGGGAGCCGGCGCCGAGACGCTGCCGATCCTGATCGCGCCGCACCCGCTGCTGAAGGCACGTGCCCGCCCGGTCGGGCCGGCCGACGCGGCAGCGGTGCGTGCGCTGGTGCCGCGAATGTTCGCCTCGATGTATTGCGCCCCGGGCATCGGCCTGGCCGCGCCGCAGGTCGGCCAGAGCCTGCGGGTCATCACCATCGACGTGATGCCGAACGACAAGCCGGCCCCGCTGACGCTGATCAACCCCGAGATCCTCGCGCTCAGCGAAGACCGGGCCACCCGCGAGGAAGGCTGCCTGTCGCTGCCGGGCCAGTACGCGGACGTGACGCGGCCCGCCCGGGTGAAGCTGCGCTACCTCGACCAGACCGGCGCGCGGCGGGAAGTCGAGGCCGACGGATTGCTCGCCGCCTGCCTGCAGCACGAGATCGACCATCTTGACGGCATTCTGTTCGTCGATCACCTGTCCGCCCTGAAACGCAACATCATCATGCGCCGGCTCGCCAAAGAGCAGCGGCAGAAGAACGAGGCGAAATAGGCGCGCCGATGCGCCTCGCCTTCATGGGCAGCCCGGATTTCGCGGTGCCGGCGCTGCATGCGCTGCACGTCGCGGGGCATACGATCGCGGCGGTGTATTGCCAGCCGCCGCGTCCGGCCGGGCGGGGGCAGGCGGTGCGGCGCTGTCCGGTGCATCGCGCCGCGGACGCGCTTGGGTTGGAGGTGCGGACTCCGCCGCGGCTGCGCGGCGACACGGCGGCGCAGGCGGCCTTCGCCGGGCTGGCGCCGGATGCGGCTGTGGTCGCGGCGTATGGGCTGATCCTGCCGCCGGCGATGCTGGATGCGCCGCGGCGCGGCTGCGTCAACATCCATGCCAGCCTGCTGCCGCGCTGGCGCGGCGCGGCGCCGGTCCAGGCGGCGATCCTGGCCGGCGATCCGGCAAGCGGTGTGACAATCATGCGGATGGACGCCGGGCTGGACACCGGGCCGATGCTGCTTTCGGAAGCGGTGCCGATCGGGCCGCGGACCACCAGCGGCGCGCTGCACGACATGCTGGCGTTGCTCGGGGCACGGTTGATCCTGCGCGCCCTGGCGGAAGACCCGCCGCCGGTGCCGCAACCGGCCGAGGGGGTGACCTATGCCCCGAAGCTGACGCGCGAGGATGGGCGGATCGATTGGACGCACGCCGCCGCCGCGATCGAGCGGCAAGTGCGCGCCTTCGACCCCTGGCCCGGCAGCTTCACCACGGTACGGGGCGCGGTGCTGAAGGTGCTGGCGGCGGAGCCGGCCGAGGGCGCCGGCGCACCCGGTCTCGTGCTGGATGAAGGGTGCGCGATCGCCTGCGGAGCGGGGGCGCTGCGGTTGACCCGCGTGCAATTGGCCGGCGGCGCCGCGATGTCCGCCGAGGCCTTCCTGCGCGGCCACCGGTTGCCCGCGGGCATGATGCTGGGCGGGTGAACGCGGCGGCGACCGGCAGGAGCGACGCCAGGCTGGCATTGGGAGAAGCCGCGTCCCGCTGTCATCGCGAAAAGCGGAGCGCCGGTCGCGGTAGGGACTGGCCTTGCGGCCGGCCCCCCGCGCAGATCCCGGCGTGCGGCTTTCCCGCACCGGGCTCCTTTCTCGGGTGATTCCGCTGCGCCGTTCGGGGTCTGGATGACCCATGCAGTGACGCAGCGGGATCGGACCGGTACACGTGACACGCTGGCCCGGTTCTGTGCCCGGAGCGTGTTTTCCCAGCCGATCTCCCCTCGACCAGACG
>DATLQW010000100.1:0-16530 GCA_035535035.1 Acetobacteraceae bacterium | reverse complement strand
TGCTGTGTCCCCACGGCCAGCCCGGCCAGGGTCATATCCTCCATCATCCGCGTATGCCGTGGTGACGGGGTGGTCGCCTTTCGTTGATGTTCCGGTCGTTGATGTTCCGGCGGGCCGCCTCATGCCCGCCGGCTCAGAAAGGATACACCTGCCTGACAACCACCCCGACCGCCCACCCGCCACCCTCGGCGAAGCCGTTCCGTCCAACGTCTATTTTATGCGCAGCGCCCGGTAGCGATCGATAATGTTGCGGGATTTTCTCATAATCGTGTAGTATCGGGCTTCTTGGCGATTTGTGCCGCGACTAACCCGAGCCGATAGCTCCCATCGGCTGGCGGCCGGTGCTGAAATTTGGGAAACGCCGTGGAGAGACGGGATTGGTGGTTGCAATGTCCATCTATTCAGAAGCAAGAGGTTGCAGATGGTCGCAGAACCACGCCGTTCGCGCGAACCACTGTCCCATCGCGTTGCGGGTCGTGACGACGGCGAGGCCCGGCGCCGGCCGTCCGAGACGGTCGCGTAGGTCAAGGCGGGTAACGTTCAACAGCAACCTCGCGTAGCACCGGCGAACGCTCATTCCGATGGACGGAACATCCATCATCCAGGACCAGACGCTTTCTGCCGCTTCGGGGGAACCTGATCCGCTGCCGTCCAACGCGTCGGTTCCGACTGCCGTGGCGGCGCCCGCCGATCCAGACAAGAAGCGGCCCTACCCACCGCCGGCCAGCGCGCCAACCCAATTGGGGCCGCAGGGCATCCGGTTCGACTTCAACCACGGCGCACGAGTCGTCCTGCCCGGCCGGACAGGGGGCAAATGGCGCGTCCGGCTGCGCGACCTGGACACCGGCAACATCCTGTTCCAGAGCGAGAACCAGGGCGCTTTCGTAAGCTCCGCCAAGCGCTACTTCGTCCGCTTCGGCGTCGAGGTGTGGGCACTGGACGAGGCGGGAGAGGCTGCGCCGGTTCTGGCCCATGAGTACGATGCGCGCGGCCGGGACATCCTGATCCAGTTCCCCGTCGGGACGCTGGGCGACATCCTGGCGTGGTTTCCCTACGCCGCCCGGTTCGGCGAGCTGCATGGCTGCCGGCTGACCTGCGCAATGTCCGGATTGCTCATTGCGCTGCTGCGCGACGCCTATCCGGCGATCCGCTTCGTCACGCACGAGGAACTGGCGGAGCAGAAGCTGGCGGAGACGGCCTATGCCACCTATTGCCTGGGCTTGTTTTTCGACGACGCGGAGCATGTCTTCCAGCCGACCGATTTTCGCCATGTCGGGTTGCACCGCACCGCCGGCTACATTTTGGGGGTTGACCCGACGGAGGAAGCGCCGCGCCTGGCGCTGCCGGACGACGGACCGCCGATCGCCGAGCCTTATGTCTGCATCGCGGTGCAAAGCTCGACGCAGTGCAAGACCTGGAACAACCCGGATGGCTGGCGCGGCGTGGTGGCGTTCCTGAAGGCCAGCGGCTACCGGGTGGTCTGCATCGACCAGAAGCCGGTGCACGGCACGGGCATGGTCTGGACGCACATTCCGCACGGCACGCAGGACGAGACCGGCGACCGCCCTCTGCTGGAACGGGCGCGTTGGCTGCGCCACGCCGCGGCGTTCGTCGGGCTGAGCAGCGGTCTGTCCTGGCTCGCCTGGGCGGCGGGCACGAAGGTGGTGCTGATCAGCGGCTTCACCCATCCGACCAACGAGTTCACCACGCCGTACCGGGTGATCAACTGGCACGCCTGCAACTCGTGCTGGAATGACGTGCGGCTGCGGTTCGACCACAAGGACTACCTGTGGTGCCCGCGCCATGCCGGCACGCCACGGCAGTTCGAGTGCACGCGGCTGATCACCCCCGCCCAGGTGATCGCGACACTGCAACGCATACCGGGACTGATCCGGCCGGCCGCGACCGGGGCTGTCGCACCCACGACCGAAGCTGACAAGACAAGGGACGTTACGCCATGAGCAGCCTGCCTCCCGGCACCTCGACGACGATCTCCCACGGTGTCACGTCCAGCGGCTTCACGCTGAGCAGCGGCGACGTCCTGTACGACTACGGCACGGTCTCCGGCACCGTGATCAGCAACGGCGGCCAGGAGTACGTCTATTCCGGCGGCACGACGAGCTTCACCACGGTCAGCAGCGGCGGTTTTGAATACGTTTCCTCCGGCGGTTCGGCCGTCAGCACGACGGTGAGCGCCCACGGCAACCTCGTTGTCTATGACGGCGGCGTGATCAGCAGCACCACGGTGGTGGGCGGCCTGGCCCAGGACTCCATATCGTCCGGCGGCGTGGCCAGTTTCACCGTGGTCAGCGCCGCCGGGATCGAGGCCGTGTTTTCCAGTGGCCGAGCCGATGACACCGCGCTGAGGGGCGCGGGGGCCTGGCAAATCATATCGGGCGGTTCTGCCGTCAGCACCACGGTAAGCAACGGTGGCACCGACTACGTGGACGCCGGCGGCACCGCCACAAGCACAACAGTGAGCAGCGGCGGCACCGAGACGGTGAACTCGGGCGGCACGGCCAGCTTCACCACGGTGAGCAGCGGGGGCTACCAGTACGCGTACAGCGGCGGCACGACCATCAGCACCACCGTGCGCAACGGCGGCACCGAGAACATTGAAGGCGGGACGGCCAGCTTCACCACGCTGAGCAGCGGCGGCACCGCCAATCTGTTCTCCGGCACGACCAGCTTCACCACGGTGAGCAAGGGCGGCAACGAGAACGTGGACGTGAGCGCCACGGCCGACAGCACCACGGTCAGCAACGGCGGCAACGAGTACGTTTACTCGGGCGGCACGACGAGCTTCACGACGGTGAGCAGCGGCGGCACCGAGAGCGTGTTCTCCGGCGGCACGGCCAGCGGCACCACGTTGCGCAATGGCGGCACCGAGAACGTGGACAGCGCCGGCTCTGCCGTCAGCACCACGGTCAGCAACGGCGGCAACGAGTATGTTTACTCGAGCGGCACGACGAGCTTCACCACGGTGAGCAGCGGCGGCTACGAGAACGTGTCTTCTGGGGGCATGGCCAGCTTCACCATGCTCATGGGGGGCGCCGAGTTCGTATATTCGGGCGGCACGACCGTCAGCACCACGCTGGACAACAGTGGCTACCTGCAGCTGCTCGGCAGCGGTGCCACGGCCAGCTTCACCACGGTGAGCAGCGGCGGCAGCGAGGCCGTGTCCTCCGGTGGCACGACCACCGGCACCACGGTGAACAGCGGCGGCTTCGAGACCGACTACGCCAGCGGGGCGACCATCAGTGCCACGGTGAGCAACGGCGGCTTCCTGAACGTGTATTCCGGCGGGACGACCAGCTTCACCACCGTGAGCAGCGGCGGCAGCGAGTTCGTTTATCTCAGCGGCACGGCCAGCAGCACCACGGTGGATGGCGGCGGCTTCCAGATCGTCTCCGGCGGCACCGCCAGCTTCACCACGCTGAGTGGCGGCACCGAGGATGTGTACAGCGGTGGCACGACCACCAGCACCACGGTGAGCAGCGGCGGCCATGAGACCGCGGGCAACGGCGGCACCACCAGCTTCACCACGGTGAGCTATGGCGGCGGCGAGTTCGAGCAATCCGGCGGCTCCGCGGTCAGCACCACGGTGGACAGCGGCGGCTACGAGGTGGTGGCCGGCGGCGTGGCAATCGGCACCACGGTGGACAGCGGCGGCACGCAGGAGGTGGGCGCGGGCGGCACCACCAGTTCCGCCACGGTGGACAGCGGCGGCTTCGAGTTCGTGTCGTCCGGCGGGACGACCAGCTTCACGACGGTGAGCAGTGGCGGCATCGTGTTCATGCTGCCGGGCGGCGCGGCAAACAGCCCGAACTATAGAGCGGGAAGCTACGTTTTCAGCGCCGGCGTGGTGGTGATTTCGAGCAGCGCGGTGGTTTCCGATACGGCCGGATCGGCCACCGACGGCGTAACCGCGGGCGAGACCGAATACGTGTTGCCGGGCGGCGTGGCCTTGGATTCGCTGATCGACGCCAACGGCAACGAATTGGTTTACTCGGGCGGCGCGGCCAACGGCGTGACGGTGAGCCAATTCGGCGTGCAGACCGTGTTCACCGGCGGCACCGCCACCGCCACCATAATGAGCGGCGGCACGGAGAACGTGTCAGCCGGCGGCACCACCATCTCCAGCATGGTGATTTCCGGCGGCAACGAGAACGTCTTCTCCGGCGGCACCACCGTCAGCACCACGGTGGAAGGCGGCGGCGATTACGAGAACGTGTTCGGCAGCGCCAGCTTCACCACACTGAGCAGCGGTGGCACCGAGGAGGTCTGGAGTGGCGGCACGGCCGTCTCCACCACGGTGAGCAGCGGCGGCGCCGTGTCGGTCAACGGCGGCGGCTCGGCCAGCTTCGACACGGTGGACAACGGCGGCTCGGCGCTGGTGTCGTCCGGCGGCACCGACAGCAGCGCAACGGTGAGCACCGGCGGCAGCGAATTCGTCTATGCGGGTGGCTCGGCCGGCAGCGCCGTGGTCGATGGCGGGGGCCTGCTGTTCGTCTATTCCGGCGCCACGGCGAGCGACACGACGGTGAACGCCGGCGGCACGGTGGTCGTGCTGCCGGGTGCGGCCGTGACCTTCGCAAGCGACGCCGGCACGGTGATCAGCACCGGCGTGGTCGTGCTGTCGCGCAACATCCTGACGGTTTCGGGGGCGGCGTCCACCACCGGCGCCGTCGTCAGCTCCTTCGTGACCGACTACGTGCTGACTGGCGGCACCGCGATCAGCTCGGTCATCTCCGCGGGTGGCGACGAGATCGTCTATTCCGGCGGCACCACCAGCAACGCCACCATCGACAACGGAGGTGCGGAGAACGTCTTCGCCGGCGGCTCGGCCGTCAGCGCGGTGGTGAACTACGGCATCGTGGCGTCCGGCGGTGTGCTGGACAACACCTCGGTGAACTTTGGCGGCGTGGCCGCCGAGATCAGCGGCGGCACGGCGAATTACACCGTGGTGAGCAACGGTGGCAAGAACTACGTGGAGGCAGGCGGCTCCGCCTACGCCACCATGGTGAGGAACGGTGGCACGAACGACGTGGGCGCCGGCGCCACGGCCAACTACACCAACGTGTCCTATGGCGGCGTGGACGATGTGGGGGGGGTCGGCGGACTGGCGATCGGCACGGTGTTGCGAGGCGGGACCCAGTTGGTATCCGCTGGCGGCTCGACGAGCTCCACCACGGTAAGCAACGGCGGCTCCGCGGTGGTGTCCTCCGGCGGCACGGCCAGCTTCACCACGGTAAGCAACGGCGGCTTTACGGTGGTGTCCTCCGGCGGGACGACAAGCTTCACCACGGTGAGCGGCGGCCAGGAGATCGTGTCCGCCGGCGGCTCGGCGGTCAGCACCACGGTGCGAAACTTCGGCATCGAGAACATAACGTCCGGCGGCACGGCCAGCTTCACCACGGTGAGCAGCGGCGGCACGGAGGATGTGTACGGCACGGTCAGCGGCACCACGGTGTCGAGCGGCGGGACCCAGGACGTGCTGTCCGGCGGCACGGCCAGTGGCACCGCGGTCTCCAGCGGCGGGCTACAGAACGTGGACCCCTCCACCACGGTGGTCAGCACCACGGTGACCAATGGCGGCGTCGAGTTCGTGTTGGCCGCCCCCGCACTCGGCGGCACGACCAGTTTCACCACCGTCAGCAGCGGCGGCGCCGAGTTCCTGTCCTCCGGCGCATCGGCCTCCGGCACGGTGCTGAGCACCGGCGGCTACCTTGTCGTGCTGTCGGGCGCCACACAGACGGGCACCGTATCGTCGGGCGGCGAAGTCGTTTCGACCGGCGTTGTAGCCTATCATCCGGGGTCGGGCGTCAGCGCCTACGGGATTACCGCCACCGGCGTCGTCCTCAGCACCAGCTTCTTCGAGGAAAGCGGCCCCAGCGCGGCGGAATACGTCTTGTCAGGCGGCGTCGCCAGCAGCACGACGGTGGGTCGCGCCAGCTTCGACTACGTGTACTCCGGCGGGACGGTCATCCGCACCACGGTCGTCAGCGGCGGCACCGAAAACGTATATTCCGGCGCCGCGGCCAGCTTCACCACGGTGAGCGGGGGCACCGAGTTCGTCTATTCCGGCGGCAGGGCCGTCAGCAACACGGTAAAGGCCGGCGGCACCGAGCGTGTGGCCGGCACGGCCAGCGGAACCATCGTCAGCAGCGGCGGCACCGAGAACATCATCAGCGCCACGGCCTACTTCACCACGGTGAGCAGCGGCGGCCATGAGGACGTGCAGGTCGGCGGCGTGGCGAGCGGCACCATCGTGGACTCCGGCGGCTACGAGGTCGTGTCCGCGTTCGGCTCGGCCACCGCAACCATCGTGGACAGCGGCGGCACCGAGGTCGTGAACGCCAACGCATCGGTCGCCGGCACCACCTTGAACATCGGCGGCGCGATCTACGCAGCCGCGCTGAGCTTCGTCAGCAGCGCCACGACGACCATCGGCGCGGGGAACGTGCTGTCGGTCACCGAGGGCGCCAACACCTACACGCAGACCCTGTCTGGCACCTACACGGGTGATACGTTCCAGATCGCATCGGACGCGCTGCTGGGTGGCGGCACGCTCGTCACCGTCGAACCCCCCTCGTGCTTCGCCCACGGCACGCGCCTGCTGACCGATCGCGGCGAGGTCGCGGTGGAGGCGCTGCGGATCGGCGATCGCATCCTCACCTGCGCCGGCGCGGCCCGCCCGGTCCGCTGGATCGGCTACCGGCATTTCGACCTGACCCGCCATCCCGACCCGGACCGCGTGCGGCCCATCCGCATCCGCCCCGACGCCTTCGCCGACGCCGTGCCGCGGCGCGACCTGTTCCTCTCGCCCGACCATGCCGTGCTGCACGATAACGTTCTGATCCCGGTCCGCCTGCTGATGAACGGCGCCAGCATCCTGCGCGAGACCGAGGCCCGCGCGGTCACCTACTACCATGTCGAACTGGAAATGCACGACATCCTGCTGGCCGAGAACCTGCCGGCGGAATCCTATCTGGACACCGGCAATCGCGGCCTGTTCGAGAATGCCGCCGAGCCGTTGTTGCTGCATCCCGATCTCACCAACGACCAGGCACGACGCGAAGCGGAGTCCTGCGCCCCGTTCGCCGACGATCCCGCGCGGGTCGAGCCGTTGTGGCGCGCGCTGGCGATGCGCGCGGTGCAGCTCGGATGGCACCTGCCGCCGGAGCCGCGGACCACGGACGACCCGGCGCTGCATCTTCTGGTGGACGGGCGCCGCGTGGCACCGGCCAGCGTCGCGCAAGGACGCTACGTCTTCGTGCTGCCGCGCGCCGATGCGCAGGCCCGGCTGATCTCACGCGCGGCGGTGGCGAGCGAGCTGCGACCCTGGATCGCCGACGACCGCCGCCTCGGCGTCCTGCTGCGTGGCCTCGCCGTGCGGTCCGGCGAATCGGTGACGCCGATCCCGCTCGATCATCCGGCATTCGGCGCGGGCTGGTGGGCGCCGGAATGGCACGGCCCGACCGCGCTGCGCCGCTGGACCGACGGGGACGCGCTGGTGCCGATGCCGCACGCGCAGCCCCCGGCGCCGGGGGCGTGCCTGCTGGAGGTGGATATCGCGGCCGCGCCGTCCTATGCACTGCCCGCGGCGGACACGGTGCCGGCGGCTTGGCCGATCGCGCGCGCGGCGGCGTGAACCAGGCGGGCGTGTCGCCAGGCTGGGCCGAGCGCCAGGAGGCGCTGCGTCGCCTGGCGCGGTGCCAGGTGTTCTTCGTCGGCGGCGCGCCGCGCTCCGGCACGACCTGGCTGCAATATCTTCTGGATAGCCATCCGGAGGTCTGTTGCCGCGGCGAGGGGCTGTTCATGAAGCACCTTGCGGAGCCGCTTGAGGCCATGATGGCGGCGCGGCGCAAGGCGCTTGCGGTCAAGAACGACACCGTGTTCCGCCATGCCGGCGGCTATGAATTGCCGGCGTCCGAGGATGTCGAAGTCCTGCTCGGGACGGCCGTGTTGCTGGCGCTGGAGCGCCAGCGCGCCGGCAAGCCCTGTCGCGCGATCGGTGAGAAGACACCGGAGAACGTGTTTTTCTTCGCGCGCATGAAGCAGCTATTTCCCGGCGCGAAATTTGTCGGCATCGCGCGCGATCCGCGCGACGTGCTGACCTCGGCCTGGCACTTCTTCCACAAGCCGGCGCCGGGCGAGGACGCGGTCGCGGCCAAGACCGCATTCATTGCCAGTGCGTTGCCGTCGCTGGATCACGGCGCGCGCACGATGCTGGCGCTGGCGGAGCAATTCCCGTCCGACTGCATGAACGTGACCTATGAGGGCATGCGCGCGGCACCGGCACCGGTTGCGGCGCGGCTCTTCCGGTTTCTTGGTGTGGCCGACGGCGGCGATGTCGTGGCGTCCTGTGTCGCACGTACCTCGTTCGCCGCGTTGTCCGGCGGCCGCTCCGCGGGGATGACGCAAGACGGATCGTTTTTCCGCAAGGGTGTTGTCGGAGACTGGCGCTCGACCCTCACGCCGGAGATGAACGAGACGATCCTGGGCAGACTCGGATGGATGTATCCACGTTTCGGGTGGGCGCCCTAGGCAAACGGAGGGCCTGCAGCCGCCATCAAGGCAGGCCGCTGCTCAGGCTGCCGGCGGTGGATTATCCCGTCCGATCTCGATGCAGGGGTCGGTCGGATGGATGGCGACGAAGTTCATGCCCGACACAAAATATTTATAGCCGAAGCTGTCCAGGCAGCTTCTTAACGCGGCCCGGTCTGTTTTCAGATTCTCGACGAGCAGAATTGGATGGTGCCGGTTGATCGCCTCGCGCGCTCCTTCAAGTACTTCCAGCTCCATTCTTTCAACGTCCACCTTCATGAGGTCCAGTCGCGACATGGCCAGAGAATCCACCGACATGGCGTTCACGTCGGTCATCCGGTCTTCGTTGTACTCGACCGGCTGCCCAATATATTCATTCTGTTCGCTCTGGCGCAGTTCAAGACTGCCGAACGATCCGGGCACGAGGTAGTTCGGCACCGGCACGCGCATCACGCCGCATCGGTTCGTGACCGCGGCACAAGTCGCACGGGCATTGAAACAATTATTGACCGCGATGTTTCCCGCCAGGGCATAATAGATTCGTTCCTGTGCCTCGATCGCCAGCACCTGTCCCCAGCCCGTCATGTGTTTTGCCCATGCAACGGTGAACACGCCAATATTCGCACCGATGTCCAACACGCTCACACCGTCGCCAAAGTGCCGTCGCCGTCGATCCAGCAGCGTCGTCACCAACGCGATCTCGCCCGGCTGGTAGCTGGACCGGTCCAGCAGTTGGAAGCCGACGCCATAGGCTCTGTCCGGCTCCATCGGCCGGTAATCGAATCTATTGAGAATCATCGTGCCGTGGCAGGTCGAGGCCAGGACGAACGCGATCCGGGTCTGGCCCTGGGCCATCTGGTCATGCTCCTGCGACACCGCAGCGAAGCACAGCGCCGGCCGGCAGTCCAGAATTCGTGTGCTGCTTCCCGTAGCCGATCAACCCTGGCGGAGCACGGCGGGCCGTCTGCCGCATGCGCCCCACCGACACGGCATCCCGCGCGGCACGCCAGCCGGCGGCCCATCTCGTGCCCTCCCTTGTGGGTCCCGTGGCCTGGGCCGGCGACGGCGGGCACTCCGTCATCCCCTGCGGTCTCCTGTCTCGCGGGAGACCAGGATACCTCACGCGCCAAGGCGCAACGCGACGTCACGCGGGCTGCGACCGGGCACGCGATGCAGCCCCACAGGCCGCTGAGCCCGGCCGTCACCGCCCCGGACACACACTCACAATGTCCGCTTGACTCCGTCGATCGGAAAAAGGCAATTTATAAAGAGCTGGTGTCCTGATTGCACGGAGGTAAAGAGATGCCGACAGCAACTGTTGACGATGTACGTGAGGCTGTAGGCGCCGCGATCCGCCATTTCGAGGCCGGTAACGCTGCGGTTGCTCCGCCTTTACAATATTTTGACGCCTATGATACCGGGTTGCATCCGAACGGTGTTCCGATAATCTTCAATACGGTGGCTATGGTGGGACCGGTAACTGCGCGTTGGGACTATGGCCATCCCGCCATGTATGTGATGGAACAGGCCAACATCCTGCACCTCCAGACATTTGCAACCGAGCAGGAACTGACGGTCCTGGGGCGGGTCTGGAAGCCGGCACTTGGATGCTACGAGATAAATCTGGTAAAAACTGCGCTCCCGCGCCGATTCAATTACCATGTCGCCGTAACCTAGAGCATTTTCACCGTGACTGGAATGGTCGATGCCGCCTCACTGTCATTGCGAGCGGAGCGAAGCAATCTCCCGCCCGGTGAGCCGAATCCCGCATCACCGGGCGGGACATTGCTTCGCTTCGCTCGCAAGTGGCTTGGCTCACATTTCCAGTCAGAGCGGAAATGCTCTAACATCGACTTTCCGCATCTTATTCCGTTCGGCAAAAGGGACAGTTCGGGCGCATCGCCCGACACCCCTCCCCACGGGGACCAGGCCGCAACCGACACGATCGGTTCGTGCACCGCCGGTCCTCGCCTAACGCCCGACCCCGATCAGCCCGGCAAGCAGCCGCGGATCGTCCAGCAACGCGCGCGAGGTGTCGTCATACACCACCTTGCCGCGATCCAGAACCACCGTGCGTGCCGAAAACTCCAGCGCCAGCCGGGCATGTTGCTCTACCAGCACGATCGCGAGGCCGCCTTCCGCGCGCAGCCGCAGCAAGGCGTCCAGCAGCCGATCGACCATCACCGGCGCCAGCCCTTCCAACGGCTCATCCAGCAGCAGCAACGACGGATTGAGCATCAGCGCACGGCCCACCGCCAGCATCTGCTGCTCGCCACCCGAGATCTGGTTGCCCATGCTGCCGCGGCGCTCGGCCAGCCGCGGGAACAGCGCATAGACCCGCTCCAGCGTCCACCCGCCACGCACGGGCCGCGCCGCCACCGTCAGGTTCTCCTCCACGTCGAGCGAGGGGAAAATCTCGCGCTCCTGCGGCACGTAGCCGATGCCGAGCCGGGCGCGGCGAAACGGCCGCATTCCAGCGATGGGCTGGCCGGCAAACACGATCTCCCCCGCATGCAAGGTGGTGTGGCCAAGCACCGATGCGAGCAGCGTGGTCTTGCCGACACCGTTCCGTCCCAGGATCGACAGCGTGCCGCCTTGCGCCAGCGCCAGCGACACGCCATCGAGCACGACCGTCTCGCCGTAGCCGGCGGAAACGTTGCGCAGGGTCAGGCAGTCACCCATGCTGCCGCTCGCCGAGATACACTTCCCGCACGCGCGCATCGGCGGCGATCTCGGCCGGCGTGCCTTCCGTCAGGATGGCCCCTTGCACCAGCACGGTGATGCGCTGCGCGAAGCGGAACACCAGCTCCATGTCGTGTTCGATGATCAGCACCGCGACCGAGGCCGGCAGTTGCGCGATGACATCGAGGATGATGCGGTTCTCCGCGGCCGGGACGCCGGCGGCCGGCTCGTCGAGCAATAGCACGCTGGGATCGAGGCCCAGGGCAATGGCAATCTCGACCAGACGCTGCCTGCCATAGGGCAGCTCCCGCACGAGACGCCCGGCGTCGCCGGCGATGCCCAGCCGTTCCAGCAATGCGAAAGCCTGTTGCACGACGGCACGCCGCGCACCGACAAACCGGAACATCCGGCCGCCGGCGCCGGCGTGCTCGGCCATTCCGAGGCAGACATTCTCCAGTACCGACAGGCCCTTGAACAACGTGTTGATCTGGAACGTGCGCACCAGTCCGCGCCGCACGCGCTGGTCTTGCCGCAGCGCGGTGATGTCGGCACCGTTCAACAGGATGCGCCCCGCCGATGGCGTCAGCCGGCCGGTGATCAGGTTGACCAACGTGGTCTTGCCGGCGCCGTTCGGGCCGATCAGCGCGTGGCGTGCGCCGGCCTCCAGCCGGAATCCGATGTTGTTGGCGACCACCAGCGCGCCGAACTGCCTGGACAGGCCGATGGTTTCCAGCGTCGCGGTCATCGCCGCCGCCGCCGGATCAGCCGCAGTATCCGGTCCGTCAGGCCGAGTATCCCGCCGCGCGCGAACAACACGATCAGCACCAGCATCAGGCCGATCCAGAAATCCCAGAAGACCGGGTCCATCTCGGCAAGCTGGTCTTGCGCGATCATGTAGAGCGTGGCGCCGACGAACGCGCCGTACAGCCGGCCGGCGCCGCCCAGCACCAGCATGATGACGATGGCGCCGGAGCGTTCGAAGCTCAGTACCGTCAGCCCGACGAATTGCGTGGTTTGCGTGAGCAAGGCTCCCGCGACGCCGGCGATCGCGGCGGAAATCGTATAGACGGTCAGCAGCCGGCGGCGGACCGGTGCGCCGATGGCGTGCATGCGGACGGCGTTCTCGCGGATGCCGGCCAGCGAGCGGCCGAACGGCGAATGCGCCAGCCGGCGCACGAACAGCCAGGCCACGAACAGCACGGCCAGGCAGTACAGGTAAGCGGTGCGTCCGAACAGGCCGAAGCTGAACGCGCCGAGGATCGGATTGATCGCAACGCCCTGCAGCCCGTCATTGCCGCCGGTGATAAAGCCCGCGTCGTTCGCTGCCGCCGACAGCAGGGAGGTCACCGCCAGCGTCAGCATAAGCAGCGTCAGGCCACTGGTGCGCAGGATGACGGCGCCCGATGCCAGACCGACAACCGCGGCGGCGAGCGCGCCGACCAGCAGGCCGGACAATGGCTCCCCGCTGACATGCACGGAATAGATGCCGGCGGCATAGGCGCCAACGCCGAAGAACGCCGCGTGACCCAGCGTGACGATGCCCGCGTAGCCCAGTACCAGGTCGAGCGACAACGCGAACAGGATCATGATGAGGATCTGGCTGCCCAGCGGAAGGTAGTCGCCGAACCCGAAATAGCCGAGGACGGCCAGGAGCCAAGGCAACAACTCGATCAGCCGCAGGCGATGGGCGCGGATGAGCTGCTGCACGGGCGAGGCACCCGCCACTCAAGCCCGCCCGAACAATCCGGCCGGCCGCCACAGCAGCAAGCCGATCATGGCGAGGTAGATGAAGAACGCTCCGAGTTGCGGCACCAGGTACTTGCACGCCGTGTCGCCGATGCCCAGCAGCAGCGCGGCGACGAACGGCCCGCGGATCGAGCCGAGCCCGCCGACCGCGACAACCATCAGGAAATACACCAGGTACTCCATGGCATAGCCGGGATAGATCGCCAGGATGTCGGCGCCCAGGCCGCCACCCAGCGCCGCAAGTCCGGAGCCAAGCGCGAAACTCAGCGTGAACAGCCGGCTGGTGTTGATGCCGAGCGATTCCGCCATGCGGCGATTGTCCACTGCCGCGCGCAACCTGGCGCCGAAATTGGTGCGCTCGATTCCCAGCCACAGCAAAAGCGTCAGCGTCAGGCCGAAGCCTATCAGGAACGAACGATAGGTGGGGAACGTGCGAAACCCGAGATCGATCTGGCCGCTCAGCGCGGCCGGCAAGGTGATCGGTTGCGGCAACGGTCCCCAGAGCTTGCGCACCACGGCGACGGACATGAAGACCAGGCCGATAGTGAACAGCACCTGCTCCAGCTCGCCGGCGCCGTACAGCCGCGCATAGAGCGAACGCTCCAGCACGACGCTGAGCAAGGCAACGGCGATGAAAGCCAGCAGCAGCGCCGCGCCGAAGGGAACGCCGTAGCGGTTCATCAACGTGACGGTGACATAGCCGCCGGCCATGGCGAACACGCCATGCGCCAGGTTGATGAAGCCCATCAGTCCCATCGTCACGGAAAGGCCGACGGAAACGATGTACAGGATCATCGCATAGGCCAGGCCGAGGAACAGAATGCTGACGATGGCGTCAAGCATCTAAACCTCTCCCGCAAGGCAGGAGAGCTCGCGGCGCGACGGCGGGTGAGGGTGCAACGTGACGCTGCCGATCATCCGTGACCACCCGACCGGAAAGCTGTCGCGGCACAATCAGCCGCCGCCGCGCGGCCCGACCCCGACAAAACCGGGAGAGGTTGTTTCACCGTCACTTCTGGTGATTGAGTTCCTTCCAGGGGTCCTTGACCATCGGGATGGTTTCGAGTTCTACATTGGCGAGTTGGCCGTTCACCGCCTCGACGCGCCGCAGGTATTCGTTCTGCACGATGTCGCGGGTCCGCGGATCGATGTAGATCGGACCGCGCGGGCTGTTGGCGTCCTTCCAGCCCTTCAGCAGCGCCATCGTCCGGTCCGGGTCGATCCTGCCCTTCTGTGCGGCGACAACATGGAAGATCGCCGCCATGCCGTCATACCCGCCGACCACTTCGAAGCTCGGCTCCTGCGTCGGCCCAAACGCGGCCTTGTAGGCCTTGACGAAGGCCACGTTGGCCGGCCGGGTCGCCGCCGCGGAGTAGTGGAACATCGTCACCACGCCCAGCGCCACGTCACCCATGTTCTGCAGCTCTTCATCCGTGGTGATGTCGCCGGGCCCGATCAGCCTGATGCCGGCCTGGCGCAGCCCGAGATCGCCGAACGTCTTCATCAGCGCCGTCGCCTCCTTGCCGGCAGGCACGAACGCGAACACCGCATCCGGCCTGGCATCCTTCGCCCGCTGCAGGAAAGGCGTGAAGTCGGGATTGGCCAGAGGAACGCGGACCGCGCCGACCATCTGCCCGCCGTTGTCGGTAAAGCCTTTGGTAAAGGCCTGTTCGGCGTCGATGCCCGGGCCGTAGTCCGACACGACGGAGTACACCTTCTTGATGCCGTGCTTCGACGCCCAGGCGGCAAGCGGGTAGCTGGATTGCCACAGCGTGAACGATACGCGGGCGATATACGGTGACTTCGTCGTGATCATCGACGTGCCGGCGTTCATGATGACGAACGGCACCTTGGCCTCGGTCGCCAGCGGCGCGATCGCTAGCGCGTTCGGCGTGAACACAACCCCGGCGAGAAGCTGTACGTGGTCCCGGGTGATCAGCTCCTGCGCCAGCCGCTTGGCGACCTCCGGATTCGGTCCGGTATCGTCGCGCCTTATCAGCTCAATCTTGACCCCGGCCGGCAGGTCCTTCTCGTGCTGCATCATGTACAGCCGGATGCCGCGGTCCAATTGCTCGCCCACGCCGGCAAATGGACCGGAATAGGTATTGATGATGCCGACCTTCACGGTCTGGGCGATCGCACCGGCCGGCGCGGCAGCCGTCAGCACGATGGCCGCGGCCAGTCTCCACAGTTTCATCGTTCCACCCTCCCGATTGGACTTCGCACCCGGTCCTTCCGGGCCTGATCCTAAGCCGCCGGGTATGCAGGAGCAACGACCGTCTCGCCGCTCAAATCCTCCCCCGCCCGCAAGCGGAACCGGGAGGATTTGCATCCTGGTCATCTGCGACACACGCTTGGGCAGTCTCGGCATTCCACGCGGCCGCGTTAGACTGCGCCATCGACCATGCGACGGAGCAACGGCCATGCAGAACTTCCCTTTCGAGATCCACCCGCTCGCCGGCGCGATCGGCGCCGAAATCCACGGCGTGGATCTGGCCGCCGACCTGTCGGACGCGGCGATCGCGGCGTTGCGCCAGGCATTGCTCGATCGCCTGGTCATAGTTTTCCGCGGCCAGGACCTGCCGCCGGCGCGCTTCCTCGCTTTGGCGAAGCGCTTCGGCACGCCGAACGAGTATCCCTTCGTGAAGGGCATCGATTTCTATCCGGAAGTCATCGCGGTCGCCAAGCTGCCGGATGAAACGGTGAATTTCGGCGGCGTGTGGCACTCCGACACCACCTATCTCCAGCAGCCGCCGATGGCGACGCTGCTGGTTGCGCGCGAGGTGCCGCCGGTCGGCGGTGATACGTTGTTCGCCAACCAGTATCTCGCCTACGAAAGCCTGTCGGAACCCATGCGGCGGTTGCTGGGCGGCCTGCGCGGGGTATCGAGCTCGGCCAAGGCGGACGCCAGCCGCACGCGCGAGGACCGTATCCGCTCCGACGGCACGGCCGAGCCACGCAAGGTGCTGACCGCGGAGCACCCCGTGGTGCGCACGCATCCGGAGACCGGGCGCAAGGCGCTGTATGTCAATGTCGGGCACACCGTGGGCTTCAACGGCATGACCGAGGAAGAAAGCATGCCGCTCCTGGCGTTCCTGTTCCGCCACCAGATCCAACCGGAGTTCACCTGCCGCTTCCGCTGGCAGCCCGGATCGCTGGCGATCTGGGACAATCGCTGCGCGCAGCATTACGCGATCAACGACTATCACGGCCACAAGCGGGTAATGCACCGGATCACGCTGGGGGGCGACACACCGCGCTAGAACATTTCCATCCTGACTGGAAACCCGTGCGATGCCACCTGTCTGCGATGCCACCTGTCATCGCGAGCGCCGGTCGCAGTAGGGACTGGCCTTGCGGCCGGACCCGCGCGCAGATCCCGGCGTGCGGCTTTCCCGCACCGGGCTCCTGTCTCGGGTGATTCCGCTGCGCCGTTCGGGGTCTGGATGACCCATGCAGTGACGCAGCGGGATCGGACCGGTACACGTGACACGCTGGCCCGGTTCTGTGCCCGGAGCGTGTTTTCCCAGCCGATCTCCCCTCGACCAGACG
>DATLQW010000099.1:0-33712 GCA_035535035.1 Acetobacteraceae bacterium | reverse complement strand
GCCGCCCGTCGCGTCCAGGCTCGCCAGCGCCGCCGTCCCGCCCACCACGCCGCCGAACGTCACCAGCCCGGTGCCCGCATTCACCGCCAGCCCAAAGCCGCCATCCACCGTGCTGACGAAATCGATCGCCCCGTTTGCCGTCGCCAGCGCGGCGCTGGCGGCCATCGTCACCGCGCTGTTGTAGGTCTGTATCCCAGTTGTCGTGACATTGCCGTGCAGCTTCGTCGGACCGGTCACCGTAAGGCTCGTCAGCGGCGTCGCACCACCCACCGCAGCGCCGAACGTTACCGTCCCGGTCCCGGCAGTCACCGTCAGGCTCTGGGCGCCGTCAACGGCCTTGGCGAACTGGATCTGGCCGCCCCCCGTTCCACTGAGGGTGGTGGCTGCCTGCAAAACCACCGGACTGTTGTAGGTCTGGCCGCCGGCGCCGGTCGTTACGGCCGTCCCGGCGCCGTCGTTCAGATTGATCGTGCCGCCACTTCCGGCGGTCGCGCTGAACGTCTTGACGCTAACCGGGGCGGTGATGGTGATCGACCCGCTCAGGGCCGTGTTGCCCGCCGACAGCGTCAGGCCGCCGTTGGTCCCGCTAATCGCGGCGTTGATGGCGATGTTGTTGTCGGCAAGCAATGACAGCGAATTGCTGCTGCTCCAGGTGACCGAATCCGACACCGTGATGTTGCCCGCATCAGTCCCGCCGCCGGAGGTCGTCACGACGACATTGTCGCTGCCGAGCGCAGTCTGCAACGTGGTGTTCGCGATCGTCGCCGGATCGGCGCTCCCGGAGAACGTCGTCGTCCCCGCAGCGGTCACCGGGCCGGTGTTCGCGTGAGCCGTGGTGATGGCGACATCGAACGGGTCGAGCAACCAGGTGCCCGGCGTGCCGCTGGCCGCCGGTGCGCCGACATCGACACTCGCATCCGCCGAAATGCCGAGATTGTACCCCGAGGTCTCGACGAACCCGCCATTGCCGCCTTGCGGCCCGCCCGTGGCGCTGATCGCGCCGTCCATCTGCGTCGTGTCGGTGGACAGCACCGTGACCCGCCCGCCATCGCCCTTCCCGGTGGCATTGGCCGCGATCGTCGCGCCGTGCCGCACCGTCACGTTGGCCGCGGTCCGCTTCGCCACAACGCCCGGCCCGCCCTTGGCCCGCGCCAGCGTCGTGCCGATCGCCACCACGCCGCCGCCGGCCTGGCCGGAGGCGTCGATCCGCGCCGTCGAAGCCACGGTCACGTTGCCGGTGGTGTTGACGACGATGGTGCCGCCCGAGGTGCCGGGCGCCTTGCCCATCGCGTCAAGCTGGCCCTCGACGGTGATCGAGCCGCCGACGCCGTTCATCGTGATGGTGCCGGTGCGGCCGCCGACGCTGTTCGCCTGGATCCTGCCGCCGGCGTCCACCAGCGTCTGCACCAGCCCGTCGGCGGCGCGCGCGCTAAGCTGAATCGTGCCACCATCCGCGACAATCACGCCGCTGTTGGTCACCAGCGCCGTCGCGCCGTTCGGCAGCTTCCTCACCAACCCGGTGACGTCGATCGACAGCATGCCGTCGCCGTACAGGTCGAGCGTCGTACGGGTCCCGCTCGCCAGCACCACATGCCCGAGCCTGGCGGTGATCACCCCGTCGTTGCGCACCTGCGGCGCCACCAGTGCCGCCAGCCCGGCCTGCCTGATGGTGATCTGGCCCTGGTTGACCACCGAAGCGTTCGGGTGCGCCGCCTGGTCCATCACCAGGTTGCCGCCGCCAACAAACGTCCGCACCGCCGCGTTGCTGCTGCGCGCCGCGCTCACCATCAGCCCGGCGGTGTTGACCTGCGAGCCTTTGTAGAACGTGACGCCCGACTGGTTCTCCAGGATGATCTGGCCGTTGGCGTCGATCCGGCCGGCGATCTGCGACGGGTTGGGACCCTCCACCCGGTTCAGCGTCATCGAGGTGGCTGACGGCTGGTTGAACTGGACGGTCTGCTGGCTGCCGACGTTGAAGGCCTGCCAGCCGATGGCACCGCGCTGCGTCGATTGGTTGATGGTGGTCTGGCTTGCGGTCTGGCGGATCGCAATGCCGCCGCCAAGCACCACGCCGCCGGTGGGATGCGCATTCGGCGCCAGTTGCGCGGCGGCCGGCAGCGACACCACCATCGTGAAGGTGGCACACAGCGCCGTGCTGACCAGCAACGCCGGACGCCGCCGTCGCACGACCCCCAGCAGTTTCACGTTCGCGTTGCGCCGCGGCTTAGCCATCGTCATTCCCCCGCCGTCCGGACCGCCATCGCGGCGGCCGGCTCGCCATTCTCAGAAATGTCCCAGCACGCGCCAGTACAAGCCGATCCCGTTCAGCGCCGAGACGTTGGCGCCGGACCCGGTCGGGTAGCGGTTGAACCGGCCCAGCGCCTCGAAATCCACCTCGGTGTAGCGCGTCACCTGCAGGCGCACGCCGCCGCCGGCCGAGTTGACCACCGTCGCGAAGTCGGTCGATCGGTTCTGCCAGGTCTCGCCCCAGTCGTAGAACAGGTAGAACTGCGTGGAGATGTCGGCCGACAGACCCCACATCGACAGGTTCGTGCCGGTGTTGAACTGCAGTTCGGCGGTGGCGACCAGCGCCTTGTCGCCAGGGATCTGCCCGGCATAGTAGCCGCGGGTGTACTGCGCACCGCCGAGGTAGAATTGCTCCTCCGGGGGCAGAATCTGGTCGCTCCATTGCCCGGCAAGCAGCCCCATGAGCGCGACACTGCTGCTTGGCCCGACCGGGAACAGCGTCTGAGTGCGGGTGGCCTCGAAGTTGACCTTGAAGAAATCGCTCCGCTCATTCTGCCGCGCGGCGTCCGGTGCCGTGCCGTTGGTCTCGGCGCCCAGCAGGCGCAGACCCTGCGACAGCCGTACGGACACCACGTTGTTGGCCGGCCGGTCGGCACCGAGCCACAGATCCGACATGGCGTAGTCCTCGCCCAGCCGGAGCACGCGCAGCGAATCGACGCTCGTGGTGGTCAGGACCGGACCGGTGCGGACATTGGACTCCAAGGCGTCCAGCGACGTGTACAGGTTCAGCGTCTGCTGCCGCGAACGGATCACCGGGTAGCTCAGCACGCCGCCCAGGACGGTGGTGGTGCCGTGGTAGTTCTCCGCGGAGAGCGCATCGGTCCCGCCGCCGGTCGGTATCGCCTCGCCCGTGCCGGCATAGAGCCGCATCTTCAGGCCGGAACCGCCGAGGAACATCTCTTCGGCGAACTGGCCGAAATTCTGGCTGTTGGGAAACGTGTGATAGTAACTGAATTCGGTCTTCTCGCCGAATTCGGTGAAACTGTTGAAATCCACCACGCCCAGTCCCTCGATCGGACCGGTCTGCACGAAGGCCCGGTTGTCGAACGTGGCCAGTCCGGACACCGCCCGTCTGCTCACTTCCGCAATGAGGTTGAGCGCGCCGGGATCGTCGGCCGAGGGCTGCAGGACGGCGCGCAGCGTTACCCCCGGCACATCCTGCGCCAGCAACAGGTAACGCTCCAAGGTGACCGAATCGATCGGCCGCGTCTTGGTCAGCCGGTTCAGGAAGCGCAGCACCTGCACGCCGGCGGGGCCGATGTCGCCATCCAGCTTGACGCTGGCGATGCGCCCTTCCGTGACGACGAAGCGCAGCTTGCCGGCCGTGTCCAGGTTAGCGGACACCGTGCTGAGCACGTAGCCGGCGGAACGATAGTGTTGCAAGATCGCCTGGCGCGCCGCGTCGATCTTCGGCAGCGGCACCGCCGGGCCGGTGAGGCCCTGGGTGTAGCGCGCGATCTCCGCCGCCGGGAACGCGGTGACGCCGTCCACCGAAACGGCGCTGACGCGAACGGTGCGGTTGGGCACCTCGGCACCGGGCGGCGGCAGGGCCGGCAATGCGGACCCGGGCGCGCTGGCCGGCGGCGCCGGCGGCAATATGCGCGGCACCGGCGAGCCTTGCGGCACCGGATTAGCAGTCGGTGGACGCGGT
Organism: Acetobacteraceae bacterium; assembly: GCA_035535035.1. Taxonomy (GTDB): domain Bacteria; phylum Pseudomonadota; class Alphaproteobacteria; order Acetobacterales; family Acetobacteraceae; genus JASHVB01. Next base: position 29,754 of record DATLQW010000099.1, on the reverse strand, counting down.
GGCGGAACCTGCGCCATCGCCGGCGCTGCCGCACAAGCCACGCCCAGCAGCACCAGGCCCGCACCGCCCTGTCGCGCCCAGGCCGGTGCGGCGCGCCAAACATCCGAAGACTGCCGGCCGGACCGCCGGGCTTCCCCCCAAGGCTTCACCATTCCGCCCCTGCTCCGCGCGGCCCATCGAAGGCCATCCCGGATAGCTATCCCGACTCATTCCAGGTACGTCAATAGTAAAACCTGCTCGCGTTGCCATGATTCGCTCGGGAAAAGAACAACTTCGGCCAGCGTCTTCCGCGCCGGTGCCGCATGTTTCGCAACCCGCGACCGGGTCCGAACCGCCCGGGTTGACAGGCCGCGGCATCGGCAGCCCAGTGGCGGGCCAATCCCGAATGGAGGCCCCGGATGGGCGAATGGGAAAAGCGTCGTGTCGGCGGAACGAACCTGTCGGTGACCTGTCTCGGTCTGGGCACCGCCACGATGGGCGGCAGCCGGATTCCCGTGACGCGCGAGGAAAGCGAGAACATGGTGCGCGCCGCATGGAAAGCCGGCGTGCGCTACGTCGATACGGCGCCGTTCTACGGCGTCGGCGCGGCCGAACGGCGGGTGGGCGATGCGCTGCGCGACCGGCCGCGCGACGAATGGGTGCTGTCCACCAAGGTCGGGCGGCTGTTGCGCCCGCGCCGACAGCCGGGCGGCGCCACCGACGGCAGGCTGGCGCCGATGCCGTTCGAGGTGGTCTATGACTACACCTATGACGGCATCATGCGCTCGGTGGAGGATTCGTATCAGCGGCTTGGCCTGGCGAAGCTCGACATCCTGTTTGTGCACGATATCGGCGTCTATCAGCACGGAGCCGAGGCCAACGCGCGGCACATGCGCGCGCTGCGCGACAGCGGCTATCGCGCGTTGCAGGCACTGAAAAGCGACGGCTCGGCGCGTGCGATCGGCATCGGCGTGAACGAGAAGGCGGTGCTGATCGAGGCGCTGGCCTTCGCCGACTGGGACGTGTTTCTGCTTGCCGGGCGCTATACGTTGCTGGAGCAGGAGCCGCTGGATGATCTGCTGCCGATGTGCGTGGCGCGGAGGACGTCGATCGTGGTGGGCGGGCCGCTGAACTCCGGCATCCTGGCCGGGCGCGATACGTGGAACTACGCCGCCGCACCGCCGCAGGTGGTGGAGCGAGTGAAGCGGATCGAGGCGGTGTGCGACGCGCACCGGGTGCCGCTGGCGGCCGCCGCGCTGCAATTCCCGCTGGCGCATCCGGCAGTCTGCGCGATCATCCCAGGGCCGCGAAATGCGGCGGAGTTCGAGGCGAACGTCGAACTCCTGGCGATGCCGATTCCGGCGGCGCTGTGGGCGGACCTGCGGCATGCCGGACTGCTGCATCCCGCGGCGCCGACTCCGGGATAGGAGACCTCTCGCGGGCCGCGCGGGGGGGGAGGTCTGCGCGACGCGCCGGGTGAGACCTCGGGCGGGCGGGTTCGCCCGGTCGAGGCAGCCGGACGGGCGGGCGACCCGTTGCAGGCTCCATATGCCTCAGCGGCGCCGCCGCGACCTTCCGGGATCGTCTGCCGACGCTGAAGAACCGGGAGCAGGGCCGCCGCCACCCGGCCATGGCTGGCCCCACCCCACGCTCGCGCTCCGGCGCCGGGACGTAACCCTCCGTCAACCTCGAGCGGCCTATTTGTTGCCGGGCAGCCCTGGCGCTAGAATACATTGACGCGGGACGCGCGGGGTCGCAGAAGCCTCCGCGCCCAGGGTCTGACGGCGGCGGCACAGCCACCATGGACCGGAGGAAAGGAATTCCGACTTGCAGCCCACCGATGTCCGGGACCCCGACTACTTCCACAAGGTGGTCGATTGCCAGTGGGCGTGCCCGGCCCATACCCCCGTGCCGGAATACATCCGGCTGATCGCCGCCGGCCGCTACGCCGACGCGTTCATGGTCAACTGGCACTCCAACGTCTTCCCCGGCATCCTCGGCCGCACCTGCGACCGGCCCTGCGAACCGGCGTGCCGCCGCGGCCGGGTGGAGCGCGAGCCGGTGGCCATCTGCCGCCTCAAGCGAGTCGCCGCAGACTACAAGGGCGACGTCAGCGGCCGGATGCCCGGGCCGGCGGCGCAGAAGAACGGCAAGCGGGTTGCCCTGGTCGGTGCCGGCCCCGCCTCCCTGACCGTGGCCCGCGACCTGGCGCCGCTCGGCTACCACTGCGTCGTGTACGACATCGACCCGCGCGCCGGCGGCATGATCCGCAGCCAGATCCCGAAATTCCGCCTGCCCGACAGCGTGATCGACGAGGAGGTGGGCTACGTCACCGACCTCGGCATGGAAATGCGGCTCGGCCAGGGCGTCGGCAGCCTGAAGGCCCTGCTGGCGGAAGACTACGACGCGATCTTCGTCGGCTGCGGCGCCCCACGCGGACGCGACCTTCCTCTTCCCGGCCGCGACGAGGCACGGGCAAATATCCATATCGGCATCGACTGGCTGTCCTCCGTCTCGTTCGGCCATATCGAGAAGATCGGCCGCCGGGTCATCGTGCTGGGCGGCGGCAACACCGCGATGGACTGCTGCCGCTCCGCCCGCCGCCTCGGCGGCGAGGACGTGAAGGTCATCGTGCGCAGCGGCTTCGAGGAGATGAAGGCCTCCCCCTGGGAGAAGCAGGACGCCATGCACGAGGACATTCCCATCCTCAACATGCTGGTGCCGAAGGAATTCACGCACGCCGGTGGCAAACTGATCGGCATGACGTTCGAGAAGGTGAAGGCGGAACGCGACGACAAGGGCCGCCGCAGGCTGGTCCCCACCGGCGAGCCCGAGCAATTCTTCGAATGCGACGACGTGCTGGTCGCGGTCGGCCAGGAAAACGCGTTTCCGTGGGTCGAGCGCGACATCGGCCTGCAATTCGACAAGTGGGACATGCCGGTGGTGGACGAGATCACCATGCAATCGACCAACCCGAAAGTATTCTTCGGCGGCGACGCGGCATTCGGGCCCAAGAACATCATCTGGGCGGTGGCGCACGGCCACCAGGCGGCGATCTCGATCCACCAGCTCTGCCAGGGCGAAAACCTGCACGACCGTCCGCCGCCGCTGGTGAACCTGTCGTCGCAGAAGATGGGCATCCACGAGTGGTCATACGACAACGACGTGTCGCTCGATCTCCGCTTCAAGGTGCCGCACCGCGAAAAAGTGCAGGCGCTGCGCGACATCAAGGCCGAGGTCGAACTCGGCTTCGACCTGGAACTGGCATACGCCGAGGCGGAACGTTGCCTGAACTGCGACGTGCAGACGGTGTTCACCGACAATCTCTGCATCGAGTGCGACGCCTGCGTGGACATCTGCCCGGTCGATTGCATCACCTTCACCGGCAATGCCGCGGAAGCCGACCTGCGCAACCACCTGAACGCGCCGGCCCACAACATGACCCAGGCGCTGTACGTCTCGGGTGAACTGAAAACCACCCGCGTGATGGTGAAAGACGAGGACGTCTGCCTCCATTGCGGCCTGTGCGCCGAGCGGTGCCCCACCGGCGCATGGGATATGCAACGTTTCCTGCTCGACGTGGCACTGGCGGAGAACGCATGCTGCAAACACTAGACCGCGTGGAAGCCCTCCAGCGGGTCAACGACTTCGTTGTCAAGTTCGCCAACGTCAACGGCTCGGGTTCGGCCAGCGCCAATACGCTGTTCGCCAAATCGGTGCTGCGCATGGGCGTGCCCGTGACGCCGCGCAACATCTTTCCCAGCAACATCCAGGGTCTGCCCACCTGGTATGAGGTGCGGATCTCCGAGGCCGGCTATCTCGGCGCGCGGGGCGGCGGCGTTGACCTGATGGTGGCGATGAACCCGCAGACCTGGGACCAGGACGTCGCCTCGATCGTGCCCGGTGGCTATCTGTTCTACGACAGCACCAAGCCGATGCCGCCGTCCAAATTCCGCAAGGACATCACGGTGCTCGGCGTGCCGCTGACCGAGATGACCAACCGGGCCTATACCGACACGCGGCAGCGGCAGTTGTTCAAGAACATCGTCTATCTCGGCGCGCTGTCCGCGCTGATCGAGATGGACACCGCCGAAATCGAGAAGCTGCTGGCGGAGCAATTCAAGGGCCGCGACAAGCTGATCGCGGCGAACGTGCAGGCGCTGCACATGGGGCGCGAGTGGGCGCTGGCCAATCTGCAATGCCCCATCGGCCTGCGGCTGCGTCGCGCCGACGCGGTGGGCGACCGCATCTTCATCGAGGGTAACGCCGCCGCCGCGCTCGGCGCGGTCTATGGCGGCGCGACGATGTGCGCCTGGTATCCGATCACCCCATCGTCGTCGCTGGCCGAGGCGTTCACCCGCTGGTGCGGCCGCTACCGGGTGGACAAGGCAACCAAACAGAACAAGTTCGCCATCGTGCAGGCCGAGGACGAGCTGGCCTCGATCGGCATGGTGATCGGCGCGGCCTGGAACGGCGCGCGCGCCTTCACCTGCACTTCCGGCCCGGGCATCTCCTTGATGCAGGAATTTCTCGGGCTGGCGTATTTCGCGGAAATCCCCGCGGTGATCTTCGACGTGCAGCGCTCCGGCCCCTCCACCGGCATGCCCACGCGTACCCAGCAGACCGACATCATCAGTTGCGCCTACGCCTCGCACGGCGACACCAAGCACGTGCTGCTGTTCCCGGAAGACCCGTACGAATGCTTCGAGTTCGGCGCGCTGTCGTTCGACCTCGCGGACCGCTTGCAAACCCCGGTCTTCGTGCTGTTGGACCTGGAGATCGGCATGAACGAGCGGCTGACCCGACCATTCGGCTGGGACGACTCGCGCAAGCTGGACCGCGGCAAGGTGATGACCGCGGCGGACCTGGAATCGGGGAAAAAATTCGGCCGCTACCTGGACGTGGACGGCGACGGCATCCCGTATCGCACCTATCCCGGCACGCATCCGACGAAGGGTGCGTTCTTCACCCGCGGCACCTCCAAGGACCGCATGGCGCGCTATTCCGAAGAGGGCGCGGACTACCAGGAGAACATGGAGCGTCTGCTGAAGAAGCATCACACGGCGCGCAACCTGGTGCCCGCGCCGCTGCTGCGGCCGGCCCGGCAGCCCGCCAAATTGGGCGCCATCTATTTCGGCTCCACCAGTCCGGCGATGCTGGAGGCCGACGAGGTGCTGACCGAACATGGCATCCCGCTCGACCTGCTGCGCGTGCGCGGGTTCCCATTCGCCGACACGGTGAAGGAATTCATCGACGCGCACGACCAGGTCTTCGTGGTGGAACAGAACCGCGACGGCCAGTTGCGCATGCTGCTCATGAACGAACTGGACGCCAATCCGGCGAAGCTGGTGAAGGTGCTGCACTACGACGGCACGCCGATCACCGCCCGCTTCATCGTCGATGCGATCACCGAAAAGGTCGATCAAAGCAAAGTCGTCCCACTGCACAAGGTGGCGTCATGACCTTCATCCCCAAGCCGAAGCTGCACCACCCGGATCTGGCGAAGAACAGCCTGGGCTTCACGCGGCGCGACTACGAAGGCGCGGTCTCCACGCTATGCGCCGGCTGCGGCCACGACTCGATCAGCGCCGCCATCGTGCGCGCATGCTTCGAGCTCGACCTCCCACCGCACCGCATCGCCAAGCTGTCCGGCATCGGGTGCTCGTCCAAGACGCCGACCTACTTCCTGGGGGCGTCGCACGGGTTCAATTCGGTGCATGGGCGAATGCCGTCGGTGCTGACCGGTGCCAACCTGGCGAATCGCGACCTGATCTATCTGGGCGTGTCGGGCGACGGCGACAGCGCGTCCATCGGCATCGGCCAGTTCGCCCATGCCATGCGGCGCGGCATCAACATGGTCTATATCGTCGAAAACAACGGCGTATACGGGCTGACCAAGGGGCAGTTCTCCGCCACCTCCGATCGCGGCGCCAAGTCCAAGCGCGGCGTGGTGAACAGCGACGAGGCAATCGACCTGGTCGGCATGGCGCTGCAGCTCGGTGCCACCTTCGTCGCGCGCAGCTTCTCCGGCGACAAGGGTCAGCTCGTGCCGCTGATCGAGGCGGCGATCAAGCATGAAGGCGCCGCCTTTATCGATTGCATTTCCCCCTGCGTTGCGTTCAACAACCACGAAGGTTCCACCAAAAGTTTCGACTTCGTGCGCGAACACAACGAGGCGGTGAACTATCTCGACGTCATCGCCGGGCGCGAGCCGATCACCGTGGACTACGCGCCAGGGACGGTCGAGATGGTGACGCAGCACGACGGCTCGGTGCTGCGGCTGCGCAAGCTGCACACCGACTATGACGTGCACAACCGGATCTCCGCGATGACCTACATGCAGGAACGCCATGCGGCGGGCGAGATCGTCACCGGGCTGCTGTATGTCGATCCCGATCCGCGCGACATGCACAAGCACATGAACACCGTCACCACGCCGCTGAACGAGCTGGACGAGGCGGCACTGGTGCCCGGCGCCGCGGTGCTGGAAAAGCTGAACGCAAGCCTGCGGTAGGCGTACGCCTCTCCCGCGCCATGCGCGGGAGAGGTCGCGACGCGACGCGGGCAACAGCGATCGGGTCACCCCGCATTACCCTCGCATTGCCATTGCCCTGGCAAGTGCTGCCTCTCATTGTTCGAGTAACGGCACGATATTGTCCGATCCATCCGGTGCCTGATCGAGCGACCGCGGACGCACCGGTGCAGGCATCACCGGTGCAGCACGGCCGGCGTCCAGTTCGCCGCGCGCCGCGCCAGCCGCGCCTCGGTCGCTTCGCCGTCATGGTCCGGACGCGCCGGGTCCTGGGCGAAGGCGGCGCGGTCGTCCAGGCAGTTGGTGTTGACCACCGCGCGCGTCCCCGCCGTCGTTTCGCAGACCGCACCGATGTAAACGCCGCACCGGCGGCACACCAGGTAATCCGCGGTGCGGGAGCCGAACCGGTAGTGCTCCACCAGCGACCAGTCCTCCGACCAGACTTCGCAGAGTCCGGCGGGATCCGACACGGTCCGTGTCGCGTGCGCGCGGCAGAACGAACACGCGCAGGATCGCAGCATGGTCTCCAGTGGCGGTTTGCTCAACCGCACCCGCACACGCAACGTCCCGCAATGACAGCCACCGGTATGTTCCACCACCGCCTCCCCGGATCGACGCAACGCTCCACGTCGCAGAGTTCGTTCCCGACACCCAGTTTCATCGCGTCGCGACAATGGGCGAACCGCCAGCCTCGCCGGCATGCCGGGTTGCCTCCCGCGCCCGCGCATCGTGCATAGCGCAACGCCGTGCTCCGCCATAATCCCGCGTCGCGGCGCTTCCCTGCGACGCGCGAAGCCGGCAAACTGCCGGCGCGCCAACTTGCGACAACCGGCGCAGTCCAAAGGGAGACGCACTCGATGACGAAGTTTTCGCGCCGCTTGCTGCTGGGCAGTCTTGCGGCGGCACCACTGGCGAGGCCCGGCATCCTCCGTGCCCAGAGCACGTCGAAGCCAGTGAAGATCGGCCTGCTGTCCGACATGAGCGGCCCATACCGGGATGTCGGCGGGCCGGGCAACCGGGTCGCCACGGAATTGGCGATCCAGGATGTCGGCGGCTCCGTGCTGGGCCGCCCGATCGAGATAGTGCAGGCCGACGACCAGAACAAGCCCGACGTCGCTGCCTCGCTGGCGCGCGAATGGATCGACGATCAGGGCGTGGACGTCCTGGCGGACGGCGCCGCTTCCTCGGCCGGCCTCGCCGTGCAGCAGATCGCGCGCGAGAAGAAGCGCATCTACCTGATCACCGGTCCCGCTTCGTCCGACTTTACCGGCAAGCAGTGCTCGCCCTACGGTATCCAATTCTCATACGACACGTACGCGCTGGCGCACGGCACCGGCAGCGCGCTCACCAAGTCAGGCGGAAAAACCTGGTTCTTCATCACCGCCGACTACGCATTCGGCTATGCGCTGGAACGCGACACCATTGCCGCGGTGGAGCAGGCGGGAGGCAAGGTTCTGGGCAAGGTGCGGGCGCCGTTGGGCACCCCGGATTTCTCCAGCTTCCTGATCCAGGCACAGTCCTCCGGCGCCGAGGTGATCGGCTTCGCGAATGCGGGAACCGACCTGCAGAATTGCATCAAGCAGTCGGCCGAATTCGGCCTGACCAGCGGCGGCGTCAAGATCGCCACCCTGCTCATGCAGATCAGCGACGTGAACTCGCTGGGTCAGAAGACCTGCGAGGGCCTGATCTACACCGACTCGTTCTATTGGGACATGACCCCCAGGACACGTGCCTGGTCGAAGCGCTGGGCCGCCAAGATGAACGGCATGGTCCCGGGGATGCTGCACGCCGGCAGCTACTGCGCCGCTCATCATTGGCTGAAGGCGGTCAAGGCGGCCGGCACCTTGGACGCGGATGCGGTGGTGGCGAAGATGAAGGCCACGCCGGTCAACGACTTCTACAACACCAACGTGAAAATCCGCGAGGACGGGCGGGTGATGCACGTAATGTACCTGTGGCAGGTCAAGCCTGCGGCGCAAGCGAAGTACAAATATGATTTCTGCAAGCTGGTGGCCACCATTCCGCCGGCGCAGGCATGGCGACCCCTGAGCGAGGGCGGCTGCCCCTTCATAAAAGCGTAGCCCCGTACTCACCTCTCCCGCCGCGCGGGAGAGGTCGAGGCGCGCGAGCGCCGAGGATGATCGGGTCGGCAGGCGGCACCGTCATCCCGCGCATCGCGGCAACCGCGGCGAGGATCGGGCGCACGCGCTGCCAACGCGGCGTGGCAGGCCCCGGGGCCGGGCCCGACACCTTCATGGCTCGGCGCCCAGCCCGGTTCCTCAAACGATCGCGGCGTGCCACCCTGCACAACGATGACCGAAATCGCAACCGATGACGCGGCCGCGCCGGCCGAAGCGGCGGGCGACGCTGTTCAGCCGACCCTGCAAGCCGCCACGAACTGGCAGCGCACGCTGTGGGCGATGGTCGGCATCCAGTTCATCATGACCATGTCGTTCAGCTTCCTCACCCCGATCATGCCGCTGTTCCTGCCGGTGCTCGGCGTGCATACCGAGGCCGGGATTGACCTGTGGGCCGGCATCCTGAGCGGCTCTACGTCGTTCGTTGCCGCTTTCGCATCGCCGATCTGGGGCCGTCTCGCCGACCAGCACGGCCGCAAGCTGATGCTGCTGCGGTCGAGTTGTGCCATCGCGGTGTTCACCGCCGTCATGGGTCTGTCGCAGACCGTCTGGCAGTTCTTCGCGGCGCGCGCGTTGATGGGGGTGTTCGCCGGCTTCTCCTCGACGGCAATGGCATTGGTGGCGAGCCAGGTGCCGGAGGGGCGGCTCGGCTATTCGCTCGGCCTGCTGTCCACCGGCCAGCTTGTCGGATCGCTGGTCGGACCGGTGATCGGCGGCGTGCTCGCCGACCTCACCGACAGCTACCGCATCCCGTTCTACTGCACCTCGGCGGTGTGCTTCATCGCGTTGGCCATGGTCTGGCTGGGCGTGCGGGAGCAGTTCGTGCGGCCGGCAGCGGGAAGCCGCAAAGGCTCGGCGTGGAGCAACATGCGGCGGCTGATCGGCGCGGCCGGCGTGCTGCCGCTGTTCTGCGTATTGCTCATGGCGCAGTTCAGCACGCGCGCGGTGCAGCCGGTGGTGACGCTGTTCGTGGAGGAGCTGACCGGGCCGCGGTCGGACCTCGCGACATTGGGTGGCCTGGCATTTTCCGTCACCGGCCTGGCCGGCATGGTCGCGGTACCTCTGCTCGGCCGCCGCAGCGACCAGATCGGCTATCGCCGGGTGCTGCTGATCTGTCTGCTCGGCGCCACGCTGACCAGCCTGCCACAAGGGTTCGCAGGCAGCTACTGGACTTTCACCGCCGAGCGATTCGGCGTCGGGCTGTTCATCGGCGGCATCCTGCCGGCGGCGAACGCACTGATCGGGCGCATGGTGGCGCGCTCCGAGCGCGGGCTGATCTACGGCATGTCGGCGTCGGCCATGTTCATCGGCAATTCGCTGGGGCCGCTGACGGGTGGCGCCGTTGCCGCATCGTTCGGGCTGCGCTGGGTGTTCGTCGTCACGGCGGGGCTGCTGCTGGTGAACCTGGTGTGGGTGTATTTCAACGTGCGGGAATATCGCGAGCGGGATGGCGAGTAGAGCGGCCGTCAGGCTGCCATCAACGCAATCGCATCGATCTTGCGTCGCACCGCGGCAATCTCCGGACCGGTGACGACGAGCGGCGCGTAGCCCTCGGCTTCCCACACGAGCGACGCGAAATCCGGATACAGTGCAACCGCGCCGCGGTTGTTGGCGAAGTTGTCGCGGTTGCCGGTGTCGAGATAGCTCTCCACCGGCAGTCCCTCGGCCAGCACGACGTCATGGCGCGGCAGTTCGATGTGGAAATACGCGATGCTATGGCAGCGCATCTGGCGGATGGTGGCGCCGTTGATCAGATATTTCACCGGGATCAGGACGCCGTCGGCGAACACCGCGTGATCGGGCGAGAGTTGCAGGTCGCGATACGGACGGCCCTCGCCGAAGGCGTTGCGGCTGATGCGCACCGGCCAGACCTTGCACGGCTGCTTGTGACGGCGGCAGTCGACGTCGCGATAGCCGATCCAGGTGATCGGCGCGGTGCCGCCCGACGCCAGAAGGACGATGTCTCCGACTGCCAGTTTCTCCACCCGCGCCGCACCGTGCGGGGTGGCGATATGGGTGCCGCGGGCAAAGCACTCTGCCCCGGTGGTGAAGAAACCTGGAGCGCCTGGAGCGCCGGCGACGAGACTGCCGGCCGCGAGAGTAACGGGTCCGGTAGAGATGGATCCGCCCCCGGTGCTGAGCTGAACCAGATCGGTCGCCACCACGCTACCGCCATTGAGCGCGATGGTGCCCGCGGCGTTCATATCGACCGTATTGCCGGTGATCAGGCCGCCGTTGATCGTGATGTTGTCGGCGGAAATCGTGCCGCCGTTGAAGTCGATCGTCCCGGCGTCGAGGATGAAACTCCCTGCGGCGGTCAGGTTCGAATCCAGCACGAGTGTGGCGTCCGGCGAATCGATCACGATGGAATGGATCGACTCCGCGACATTGAGTGTCACCGTATAGGTGCCAGGGAGGGTGATCGCGACATCGTCGCTTGACGCGGGTGGGTTGGGATAGGAGACCCAATCGGTCCCGGTTGTCCATTCGCCACCGGATTGGTTTACCCAGCCGACCGCGTCCACGGAAACCCCGGCCGGCACGTACTCGTAGCTGACCGTGGCGGTTGCGCCGGCCTGGGCGAGCAGTTGCGCCAGCAGGTTGCCGGGGCCCTCGAGACCGGATGTTCCGGCCGATGAAATCGTCCCGGCGACGGTTCCTGTGCCGGTGAACGCGGCCAGATCGGTTGCGTCGGTCAGCATATCGGTCGTGGTCGGGATCAGGGTCTGGCTTTGGACGATCGTGCCCGACGTGCCGGCATAATCCGCCGTCCCGTCGTAACCGCCCAGCGCGACCGAGGTATCGATGGCTGCCGACGCGGTCTCGGTCACGTCGGGAAGCGCCAGCGTTACCGTCGCGATTTGCGTGGCCGAGACGACGGCAGGGGTTGCATCCTCGTTCTCGGCCGCGACACTGGTGGACAGGTCGCCCGAAAGTGTGAGGTCGATCCCCACCAGGGTCCCGAGCGCCGGATTGAATTGGTTGACAGCGACCTGATGTCCTGAGCCCGTGGTGCTGTCCGCAAGAGTGAGAATTTGTGGCGCCGTGGTGACGGCATTCGAGAAGAACGGCCCCAGGATGGACGTGTTTGCCAGGGTAGTGACAACGCCGCCGCCGCCTGACAGGCCGGCCGCAGACGTGGTGTAATTGAATTGCAGATCGGCCGTTGCTCCGGTGCTCGACTGCGAGTCGATCTGCAGATTGGCTGGCCCCGTTACGTCCAGAACCGTGCTGGCGTCAACCGTTACCAAAACCGACCCGGTGCCGATGAACGGCCCGAGCTCGGTGCTGCCCGACAGCGTCGTCACCACCGTCCCGGTGACGGCGAGCGGGACAATCGTGCCGGACTGGCCGGCATAATCGGTAATGCCGTCATAGGCAGCAAGATTGGCATAGGAATAGGCGGTGGGCATCTCGCCCGCGAGCAACAGACCAGGAGCCGACACGGAAACATTGCCGGATTGCGATATGCTGACGTTGGACGGCGCGGCCTCCAGACTCTCGACGGACACGCTGCCGGCAAGGTCGGCGGTGAGGCCGACATTGATGCTCCCCAGCGTGCCCTGCGACGGGTCGGACTGGTTGAACAGGATCGTCCGCGACCAGTCGGTTGCCGTGTCGCCGATCGTTTGCTGCTGCAGAACCGTTGCCGGATTGGTCATGGCGCGGAGGGCCTTCTGCTGCACATGCGCGTTTGTGCCGCCTGCTCCAGGGCACAAACCCGACAGGTCCGGCGGACGCCCCAGGCTACCCTGCGGCGATCAACCGAACGATCACGTATCGTTAAAACAACTATTTCCCGATAGCAAGGCAGCCAGCGTTATTGTTCCGCGACAGTGGTCCGGTCTGGCCGGCCTCCTGGCGCCCGACCTCAAGCGGCCAGGAACGCCACCCGATCCTCCTCCAGCACAGCGCAGGTCAGCTTGCCGCCATTGCCCGCGCCGGTATCGAGACCGATGCGGTTCGCCATTACCACCGGCGCCGGATTGGTGCTGTGCCCGTGCACCGCCGCAACCCCCAAATCCTGCTCTGTCCACAGGAAAGGCTGAGCGCCGGCAGGTGAGAGCGGGCCGACCAGGTGCCTTCGACGCTGGCGCCAATCAGGCCCAGCCGGATCTTGTCCGCCATATCGCCCCTGGAAACCGGCCTCGGTGAACCGTGTGCGACCAGCGGAAAGACGATCGCTCCGGACGAGGCTTTCCGGGCCACGGCGACGTTACAGGGTGGCGGATTGCACGCCAAGGCGACCGCTCGGTTTGGCCCCTGGGTTACCGGGCCCCGGTCGGCCGATGATCGGCGTGTGGAGCGTCGAACACTTGCAAGTCACCGCCGCAGGCGGCAATGCATGATCGCTGGTGCAAGCCCTATCGGTTCCCCAGCACACGCTCGACCCGGAGTTCTTCGATGGTGAGGCGCGCGATCCGCAACTCATCGATCCGGCCACTGCGCAGCTTTGCCCGGCCCATGGCGAGTTGCCCGATCGCCAGCTTTCCGATAGCCAGCGCGCCCACCGCGAGTGCGCCCAGTGCCAGCGCGCCCATCGCTGTTGCGGCGACGGCTACGGCTCCTTCACGCCGCGCCGCCGGCACTCGGACCATTGCCGCCACCGGGGCCCGCCGATCTTCTGCTGGCTGACCTGCTTCGTAACTGCTCATCCCGCGCTCCTGCCGGTTGCAGCCGCCAGAGTAGCGCGGATGAAGATTTCCGTCAGGTTTGGTGAAGGTCGGCTCCTCGCCGGCGCCATGCCGCACCGATCGTCGCCTTGATGGTCTTGACCGGGCCTCCGCCGGCAACTTGCGTGGCCGTCCTGCGCGAATCCTGTCAGCCGGTTGCTCCGACAGGACATCGCACGCCATTGCATCGCCGCGGTCGCCGGCCGCTGTTGCACCCGACCCCCGGTTTTTCACACCGGCACCTGGTCAGTCCACAAGTTTCAGCGCCGACGGCATCGTCGCGCAGAAACCGCCCAGGACTGTCGAGATCGTCGCCGATGTTGGTGCTGTCAATGCCACGCCCGTTCCGCGCGTCAAAGCGGCGAGAGAAGCCGCATAGGACGCTTGTTGGGAGCTGCTGGTGTCGCCCGAATAGTAGATTGTGGAAACCGAAATCCCTGCCGCAGCGGCGTCGGATGCCTGGTTTTGCGCCATCGTCAGCAGATTGGCGTCCGTGCAAAGCAGTGCGCTGCAGGTGGGCACCAGCGAAGTGGGCGTGGGATAAATCCCGTCCGCCGTCGTATAGATGACTCCGTGACTCACGTTCGGCACGCCATCGGTGATGATGATGATGTTCTTGATCGTGTTGGTCGATGACACGGTGCTGAACTGCTGGATCGCCGAGTAGAGTCCCGCCGCGATGTCCGATCCGCTGCAGGATGGCATGCCGGACGTGCCGCAATAGTCCAGTGCATTGATCTTGGTCTGGAGCGCGGCCATATTGGCGCCGACCTGGAGCAGCGCCTGGTAGATGCTCGAATGTCCGTCGATCGTCGTAATCCCGAAATTCGACGCACTGCTCGATGAGCTCTGGACGCAGTTCAGTACGGCGAGGTCAGCCGCCCGTTGCTGGCCGATCTCCGAGCTGAACGACATGGACAAGTCGTTGACGATGATCGTGTCGAAGTTCTGGCCGGTTGCATAGCTGGCGACCGAGGTAGCCGTAAGGTCTTCGGTCGGAACGCCGAACAGACCGCCGAAGAACACCGGAACCGCGTTGCCGTTGGCCACCGTGTTCAGCCCGGTGACCTGAACAGCATTCGGCGCAGTGCCGCCACTGCTGGCAAGGCTGGTGAAGGTGGACGTTGTGGAATTCCAGTTTCCGACAACGACATTTGAGGCGGGAACGGCGGTCCCATAGGTCTGACTCGGCTCGTTTGCCAGTGCGAATGTCTGCGCGGTGGAGACGATTGTGGTGGTCGAGTTATTGCTCGACGTGTAATACGTGGGCAGCTCGGTGGCCGCGGCGAGGGCCGCCGCATTCACCGTCTGGCGGAGCAGGAGATCACGATAATAGATGTAGCTGGTGCCGGAAACCAGGAGCCCAAACCCAAGCAAGACCGGAAACATCACGGCAAGCAGGACAGCGATCATAGCCTTGCGTTCGAAAAACAGCTTGTGCCAGTACCTGGTCCTGTCGCCGCGTTGAATGTTCATCATGGTGTTGCGCCTGTCCTGAACCGAGATGTGCATACGTATCTCATGCCGCCGCGGCATGATGCCGACACGCGGTCTTGTGCCAATCGTCGCGAACCGGACGGCCCAAACAGGTTGTCTCGGCAGCTTGAGATGCCGGCTCTAAGGACATTGCCCTTCCTTCATCACGACTGCATTGCCTACCAGCGTCTTTCCCGTGAACATCTGGAACATGTCCACGATCGCGGCCGCGGATGCGTCAACCGAGAGACTGACGGCCACGCTGGGCGTCGCACAATTCTCCGTTGTGGTCACCGTGAAGCTGGCCCAGCCCGGCAGGTCCGTGCATGCGTAATATTCGGCTTCGGTGGCGGTAAGCGTGCTGCCGCACTTGACCGTCGCGGTCGTATTGGTCGTCGTGATGGGACCTGTGCTCAGGCTTGTGATTTGGCCCGTGGCGACCAAACTGGCGGCGTATTGCGCGGCGTTTTGCATGGCCGACATCGTGTAGAAGATCGAACTGATCGAGATGAAGCCGAAAATCAGCAGCATCAGCGGGGTTGCCAGGATCGCGAACTCAAGCGCCGCCACGCCGCGCCGACAGCGGCGAAGGCCATGGCCAAACCGCCTGATGGCGCCGTTGCACCTGCCTGGCGGCCGTGCTTGCGCGCTCACGTGCCATCGTGGCATGCGGCTGAAGCCGATGAGCCGCGCCGCTCGCTCCGGCCACTCGGCGGTTGCCGCCGTCGCTCCACATCGTTGTTCGGACCGGATCATGCCTGACACCAATATCACTTATTTGGACGCTATCGTGGAACTGGTAACAAAACAGTGTCAGAATCGGCTTCTGATCACGCCGGGTTCGCTCAAAATGTCCGAATAATTGGAATATACGCAAATACTGAAAATACCGAACAACGCCTGCCCGGCCGCCGAGGCGCCGGCACCATGTCCGCAGCGTGCTGAACCGCCAGCACGCACGGCGCGGCGGCGCTTCAGAATATCCCGCTCGCCAGCCCCGCGGCCATCGCCGCGCCCAGGTCTGCGCAGCGGCCGAGATCGCCAGCCCCGATCAGCTTCGGCGCCAGGATGGCCTCCGGCGTCTGCGCGCGCGTACACACGATGAGCGGATCGGCGACGGCGCGCAGCCGCCAGCCCGTGGCGATGCGCCTGATCTGGCGCGCGGCGTTCTCGCCATCGGAGCCGGCACAGATCAGCATCGCGTACGGCCGGCCGTTGATGCGGTCGAGCACCGGATAATAGGTGCGGTCGAAGAACTCCTTCATCTGCCCGGCCACCGCCGCAAGGTTCTCCGGCGTCGCGAAGATATAGCCGTCGGCCGCCAGCACGTCCCCGGCCCGCGCCGCTGCAGCGGACAGCAGCCGCACGCGGATCTCGGCTTCGGCCGCGGCACCGCGCCGGGCGGCCTCGGCCATCCGACGCGTGCCGCCGGTGCGCGAGTGGACCACGATCAGCAGGGTTTTCATCGGTTCCACAATGCTCCAGCAAGACAGTCGCGATCGTGTCGCGGCAATAACGGCGGCCCTGGCGACGCCGGCGAACGGCCGGGATCGCGCCGGGAAGCAGCGCGCCCGGTCCAGCTTCCCGGCAATGCGAAACCCGGACTTTGACGTAGCCTCCTTGTTACGCCATCCTGTCACATCTCTGGTTCTACGGATTGGGGTCGGAGCGATGCAGGCAGCACTGGATGCGATCCTCAGGCGGTTCATCACCATCGGACGCCTGACCGTACGATGGCCGGACGGCCGGTTGCAAAGCTACGCCGGCCGGCCGGGACCGGAGGGCGGCATCTGCCTCCACACGCGGAGTGCGGTCCGCCGGCTGGTGCTGAACCCGGCCCTCGCGGTTGGCGAGTGCTACATGGACGGCACGCTGACCGCCGATGCCCGGGGCATCTACCATGCGCTGGACGTGATGGTTGCCAACCTGACGGCGAACGCCAGCAGCCTTCCGGTGGCGCGGCTGCTGTCGGCACTCCGCCGGGTGAAACGCCGCATCGATCAATACAATCCCGCCCCCAAGGCGCGGCGCAACGTGGCGCATCACTACGACCTCAGCGGGCGGCTCTATAGCTTGTTCCTCGACCGCGACCGGCAATACTCCTGCGCGTATTTCCCGCGCGGCGACGAGACGCTGGAGGAGGCGCAGGCCGCCAAGAAGCAGCACATCGCCGCTAAGCTGTGCCTGAACCGGCCCGACCTGTCGATACTGGACATCGGCTGCGGCTGGGGCGGCATGGCGCTGACCCTGGCGCGCGACTACGGCGCGCGCGTCACCGGCATCACGCTGTCCACCGAGCAACTCACGGAAGCGCGCAACCGCGCCGCGGCCGAGGGGCTTGCCGACCGCGTAGCGTTCGAATTGCTCGACTACCGGGCGATGGACCGCCGCTTCGACCGCATCGTCTCGGTGGGCATGTTCGAGCATGTCGGCGTCGGCTACTATCGCGCGTTCTGCGACACGGTGGCGCGCTGCCTGAACCCGGACGGCGTCGCGCTGCTGCACGCGATCGGCCGCAGCGACGGGCCCGGCTCCACCAATCCGTGGATCGCCAAATACATCTTTCCCGGCGGCTACTGCCCGGCGCTGTCCGAGGTGCTGCCGCCGATCGAGCGGAGCGGGCTGGTCGCCACCGACATCGAGATCCTGCGGCTGCACTACGCCCAGACGCTGCGCCACTGGCGGTGGCGGTTCGCCGCCAATCGCGACGCCATCGCCTCGCTGTACGACGAGCGGTTCTGCCGCATGTGGGAGTTCTACCTGTGCGGCGCGGAACTGTCGTTCCGCCGCGAGGACGGCATGGTGTTCCAGATCCAGCTTGCGCACGACCAGAGCGCGGTGCCGCTGACGCGGGACTACATTGCTGCCGCGGAAAGCCCGGCGAGCACGCACCCGCGGCGAAAGATGGTCAACAGCGGAGACGGCGATTGAGCGAGAAACCTCTCCGGCGTGCGGCGCAGGAGAGGTTTCCGCCTTTCCACCCCCGCTATCCTCGCTTATCCCCGCTGTTCACAGCGTGCGGTTCGGCTGTGGCGCGCGTAAGCTGCCGCTGGCATGAACACCATCGATTCGCCCCTCCTCGGCCTCTCCCAGCGTCTCCCCCCCGCCAACATCCAGGCGGAGCAAGCCCTGCTCGGCGCGCTGCTGGCCAACAACAAAGCCTATGAGCGCGTCTCGGAGTTCCTCGCGCCGGAACACTTCGCCGACCCGATCCATGGCCGCATCTACCAGTCCATCATCCGGCGGGTCGAGGCGGGGCAGCTTGCGGATGCGGTGATGCTGAAGGCTGAATTCGAGCATTCCGGCGTGCTGGAGGAAGTCGGCGGCACCGCCTATCTCGCGCAGCTTCTGACAGCCATGGTCGGCATCATCAACGCCGGCGAGTATGGCCGCGCGGTGCACGACGCCTGGTTGCGCCGGCAGTTGATCGACATCGGCGAGACGGTGGTCAACAACGCCTTCGGGGCCGACGCCGAACTGGCCGGCAGCCAGCAGATCGAATCGGCGGAACAGTCGCTGTTCGACCTTGCGACACGCGGATCGACCGGCGGCGGGTTCATAACGTTCGAGCGCGCGCTGATCGAGGCGATCCAGGGCGCCGAACGCGCCTTCCATCGGTCGGGCCATGTCGCCGGCCTCACCAGCGGCCTGCGCGACCTGGATGCGAAGACCGGCGGGATGCATCCGTCGGATCTGATGATCCTTGCCGGGCGGCCTGGCATGGGCAAGACGGCGCTCGCCACCAAGATCGCGTTCGGTGCGGCCAAGTCGTTGCTGGCAGAGGCGCGTGCCAAGGACGCCAACGCCGTACCGCGCGCCTGCGTGGCGATCTTCTCGCTGGAAATGAGTTCGGAACAATTGGCCACGCGGCTGCTGTCGGAAGAAGCGCAGGTGTCCAGCGACCGCATCCGCAAGGGTGAGATCCAGCAAAAAGATTTTGATCGGTTCGTGCAGGTCAGCCGCACGCTCGCCGGCCTGCCGATCGAGATCGACGACACGCCGGCGCTGACGCTGTCGGCGATGCGCACGCGGGCACGGCGGTTGAAGCGCACCAAGGGGCTGGCGCTGATCGTGATCGACTACCTGCAGCTCATGCGGCCGGCGGCGGGCACCAAGCCGGAGAACCGCGTGCTGGAGATCAGCCAGATCACGCAAGGGCTGAAGGCGATCGCCAAGGAGCTGGGGGTGCCGGTTCTGGCGCTGTCGCAGCTTTCGCGCGCGGTGGAGAGCCGCGAGGACAAGCGGCCGCAGCTTTCAGACCTGCGTGAGTCGGGCACGATCGAGCAGGATGCGGATTCGGTCATGTTTTTGTATCGCGAGGAGTATTATCTGGAGCAGCGGGAGCCGCAGCAGGCGCGGTTCGATAATGACGAGAAGTTCCACGGGTCGGTGGACAAGTGGAAGCAGGACATGGAGCGGGCGCACAACAAGGCCGACCTCATCATAGCGAAGCAGCGTCACGGACCGACCGGCAGCATCCAGTTGTTCTTCGAACCGGAGTTCACGCGGTTCGCCGATCTCGATCTGGTGCATGAGGAGTATGGGAGGTGAGCCTGGGCGGGGAGAGCGGTGCGCCGCATTCGCGGCGTCCGGCGGCCCCAGGATCCGGGCAACTCCGTGCAGAACACAAGAATTATGCGCCAAAACCGGAGCCTTGAAATCATGGGGCTTTCCCGGTGCACGAATTAGGTGCATATTCGCACCATGAAATATGGCTATGCGCGGGTATCGACGGACGGCCAAAGCGTGACGGCGGAGGTAGTCCAGCTGCGCACCGCTGGTTGCAGCCAGGTGTTCCGGGAAATGGCGAGCGGGGCGAAGTCCGACCGCCGCGCCCTCCGGCGTGCGCTCGACCAGCTCGCCGCCGGCGACGTGCTGATCGTGACCAGGCTCGATCGCCTGGCCCGCTCTACCCGTGACCTGCTGAACACCCTCTCCGCCATCACCGACCGCAAGGCGGGGTTCCGATCCCTCGGCGACGCCTGGGCCGACACCACCACCCCGCACGGCCGCCTGATGCTCACCGTGCTGGGAGGACTGGCGGAGTTCGAGCGCGCGCTGATCCGCGCGCGAGCGAGCGAAGGCCGCGCCCGCCCGTGGCGCGCGGCGTGAAGCTCGGCCCCAAGCCGAAGCTGACGCCGCGCCAGCAGAAGGAGGCGATCAAGCGCCGCGACCGTGGCGACGAGACGTTGCGCGAGATCGCGCGCAGCTACAGCGTCAGTCATAGTACGATTTCGAGGCTCCAACCCCAGGCCGCGCCATGAGGAAGATTGAATACGTGCAATCCGACATGAACGAGCTTCTGGCCTTCGAACCAGCGGTAAAAGGAAAGAAGGCAGCAGACAGCAAGCCCGTATCGCGGCAGGCACATCTAGGCCAATTCATGACACCGCCCAGCATAGCGCGATTTATGTGCGGGCTTTTTTCGCCATCAATGCCATCAAGGGTGCGTCTCATTGAAGCAGGAGCAGGACGCGCGGCGCTTACCAGCGCGTTTATCGAACGCTGGGTACCATATATAACTGAGAACCTAGAGGCTCACGCCTACGAATACGACGAAACCGTCACGGATGAGCTGCGCCAGATTCTGACCGAATGCGAGAAGATCGGCGGGGTTTCGACAAAGATTTTTAGCGGCGATTTCATCGAGACTGCAGCCACGATGATCCGCCTTCACCGTGGCCCCCGCTATAGCCACGCGATCCTGAATCCACCCTACAAAAAAATCAACAACGATTCCAAGCACAGACAATGGTTGCGGGCAGTGGGCCTCGAAACCGTCAATCTCTACACGGGATTTCTTGCCCTAGTGATCGAACTACTGGAGCCAGGCGGCCAGGCGGTTGCAATTATACCAAGGAGTTTTTGCAACGGACCTTACTATAAACCATTTCGTGCGTTTATGGCGGCGCGTTCTGCGATCCGGCACATTCACCTGTTTAAGTCGCGGAGCAAGGCGTTTAAGGCCGACGACGTGCTGCAGGAAAACGTAATCATTCATTTGGAGCGCGACGCCCCACAGGCCGATGTGGCGATATCAACAAGCACCGACGACACGTTTTCGGATTACAGCACGCAGATTTACCCCTTTAACCAGATCGTCTTTGACGATGATCCTGAGAAATTCATTCACATACCAACCGCAAGCATGGAAGCAGATGCCGAGAACCTTGGCGTTTTCCGTGCCGGGCTAAGCGATCTGGGGATCGAGGTATCGACCGGGCCGGTTGTCGATTTTCGGCTCCGCGATTGGCTGTGCCAAATGCCGGAAAGTGGCACGGTCCCCTTGCTGTATTCGGGGCACTTCTCTGCCGCGGGTGTAGCATGGCCGATACCGACGCTGAAAAAGCCAAACGCAATCAGGCGAAATTCTGACACTGAAAAGTGGCTTTACCCCAACGGATTTTATGCGGTCGTGCGCCGATTTTCGTCGAAGGAGGAAAAGCGCCGCATTATCGCGAGTGTTGTTGACCCGGGAGCGTTGCCCGGCGAGGTGCTGGGATTTGAAAACCATCTCAATGTCTTTCACCAAGGGCGGCAACCATTGCCGGAACTCGTGGCGCGCGGCCTCTCGGTCTTTCTGAACGGAACCGGCGCAGATCGATTGTTTAGGCGGTTCAACGGCCATACGCAGGTCAACGCCACAGACCTGCGCCAAATGAAATACCCAGACCGGGACACACTCATAAAACTTGGGAAGTGGTCGAAGAAGAACCCGATTGCAACACAGGAGATTATCGACCAGACTATTAGAAGACACGCATGACACGCCCGCTTATTAGATCCGCCTTGGACATATTGAGGCAGCTAGGATTCCCGCGCGCGCAGCTAAACGAGCGGTCGGGCCTTGTTTTGCTGGCCGCTCTCGACATGATCCCGACCAAAGATTGGAAGGCTGCAGGCAATCCGTTGATGGGCATCACGCCAATCATGGATTGGATCGCGCAGCATTATGACAAGAAATACGCACCCAATACGCGGGAGACGGTGCGTCGCCAGACGATGCACCAGTTCATGCAAGCGGGCTTGGTCCTCTACAATCCCGATGATCCGCTGCGCCCGGTGAACAGCCCGCGTGCGGTCTATCAGGTCAGTCCCGAAGCCCTCAGCCTCATACGCGTTTTCGAGACGCCGCAGTGGGATGTGAAGCTTGCGGCTTACATGAGTGAGCAGCAGGGCTTGGCGGCGCGCTATGCCGGCGCACGGGATCTGCAGCGCGTGCCAGTGACGATTGCCGAGGGCCAGGTGATCCACATCAGCCCTGGCGAACATAGTCTTTTAATCAAGGCCATCATCGAAGAATTTGCGGAATTCTTCGTGCCCGGAGGGAAGCTCGTCTATGCGGGCGATACCGGCGAAAAGATGGGATATTTTGATCGCCGCCAATTAGAGAGCCTTGGCGTGCGGTTTAATAGCCACGGCAAGATGCCGGATGTCGTGCTGTATTGTCCCGACAGACATTGGCTGTTGCTCGTTGAGTCGGTCACCAGCCATGGACCGGTTGATGGTAAGCGGCACGAGGAACTGATGACGCTCTTTGGCGGCTCCGAGGCGGGCTTGGTTTATGTGACCGCGTTTCCGTCGCGCGCTGTCATGGCCCGCTACCTCTCTGACATCGCGTGGGAAACTGAGGTCTGGGTTGCCGATGCTCCGACCCACCTCATTCACTTTAACGGTGTTCGGTTTCTCGGCCCTTATCCAGCGCGTCGAACGCAGTAGAGGGCATAGCGCCGGCTGTTAGATGAACAACGCAAAGAGCGAAACAGGCTAGGAATTCGCGTCGTCCAGTGAATGTGGTCGGTCATTTGGGATGCATTCTGTGGACGGAATAAGCGGATCAGGTGACTAACCATAGAGCCGATTCTGCGACACACGCCAGGCCGAGCGTGTCCCGAAAGCGATCCTTTGCAGCCAGCGCGGCAAGCCAGGCGGGCTTTGCCTCCCCGCCCGGCTGCCTCCGAGGGGCGCCGGTGACGGCCCGCAATCAAGCCGGTGTTAAAGAGCGGCACACGACCGGCACATTTCCCGGGGCAGCGGAGCCAAAGCCAATCATCCGCCTACGTAATTACCATGACAGAAAAACTAACGTACGGTATGATTGCAGTTTTCCCCGCATCGTCCGCCACCAGGAATTCCAATGACCAGGCTTGCAGCCATGCCTTCCCTCCCCGTCCACCTCCCGCCGCCACGATCGCGTTGGCGAAAGCACCCCGCCGCCAGCCAGCCGCAAGCGCGATCATGGCGACAGCCGCCCATGCAACGTAAGGAGCCCGCGCCACGACCCGGTGTCGCGCGATGCAGGCGCTCTACAGGGCGGAACCCAGCCGCCGAGGCAAACGTTCGCTGCGCGCCAGCCAGAACCCCACGCACCTGTACCGCGACCCGAAGCACCGTCCACCGCCCCGGCAGCGACCCGGCCAGCCGCGGCGGCCCACCAATCAGCCGGACGCCGCCGAGCAGCCCGCGCTTGTGCCGCGCCTCCCCTTGGCGGAACGGTGCGCCGTGCAGCAAAGCAAGCAAGACAATTCGCCGCAGATGCACGCTGATGCGGCGGAGTCCGGCAGGCTCGTTCGCGGCAGATACCGCCCGACCGAACCTGATGAGCCGCGCCACCGCGGTAGCCCCTGTCCCATCCGCGTGCATCTGTGTGCATCTGTGGCGAATTTTCTTGCTTGCTTCCCCCTGCGTCGCACCCTGCCGCAAGGAGGTCCGGCCGCTCCGCGTCAGCCGGAACCCCCTGCACCTGTATGGATACCGCCTAACCGACCCGGCGCGCGCGGCTACCCCCGCCCCGGCGGCGTTGCCTGGCGCCTCCGTCGCAGCGCCGCCAGAAGCCCATGCACCAATTCCCCCAACCCCGGCGCAGCCCGCGTCCCAACCCGCGCCAGCGGGCGCCCATGCGGGACTGGCGGCAAAACCCACGCACCAAACCACGCCTCACACGGCACAAGCAGTGCCCAGCCACCGGCCCATCTGGCGGCGCTGCCAGAAGCCCATGCACCAATTCTCCCAATCCCGGCGCACCAGGCGCCGGCGAGCGCCCGTGGCGAACCGGTGGCAGCACCCCATGCACCGTCAGCAACCGCGAACCGACGGAAGCGTCCCGGCGGGTTCCGGCAGCAGCGCCGGACAACGGAGCCACGCCAGCGCATCCGGGTTGCCCGTGGAGCTTGACCCAGCCGCCTGGCGCGGCAGGGTACCGCCAGCGATGAACGCCGCCGCACGCGGCACCCGTGCCCAACCCTCTCCCCCAAGCCGGCGAGGGCAATCCGATGACGTTGGCAGGACCGAGCGACCGCAAATGCCCTCCACCGCCGCAATCCTTGACATCGACCTCGCCGCCATCGTCGCCAACTGGCGCTTGCTCTGCCGGCACCACGCCTCTGGCCCCGTCGCGGGCGTGGTGAAGGCCGACGCCTACGGCCTGGGTGCCCGACACGTAGCCCCTGCCCTGCACACCGCCGGTTGCCGCCACTTCTTCGTCGCCCTGCCCGACGAGGCGCTGGCCATCCGCGCCAGCCTCCCCGGCGCGATGCTCGCCGTGCTGGGCGGACTTTTCCCCGGTTCGGAACCGGACTACGCCGCGCACGACCTCGCGCCGGTGCTGAACTCGCTCGCCGAGCTGGACGCCTGGGCCGCGACCGCCCACCGCCTCGGGCGCCCCCTCCCCGCCCTGCTGCACATCGACACCGGCATGGCGCGGCTGGGCCTGGACCCGCGCGAACTGGCCATACTCCAGGCCGACCACAGTCTGCTCGCGGGCATCGACCTGCGCTACGTCATGACGCACCTGGTCGCGTCAGAAGACCCCGACGACCCCACCAACCATCGCCAGCGCGACCGGTTCGTCGCCGCCTGCGCCGGGCTGCCCCCGGCCCCGCGCAGCTTCGCCAACTCGTCCGGCATCTTTCTCGGCGCCGGCTGGGGCTCCGACCTCGCCCGCCCGGGGGCCGCGCTGTACGGCATCAACCCGACACAAGGCCGGCCGAACCCGATGCGCCAGCCGGTGCGGCTGACCGCCCGCATCCTGGCGGTGCGGGCGGTGAACCCCGGCGAGAGCGTCGGCTACAACGCCACCTGGCACGCCACCCGGCCGTCCCGCATCGCGACCGTCGGGGTGGGCTACGCCGACGGCTGGCACCGCAGCCTGTCCGGCCGCGGCAGCGCTCTCTTTGACGGCACCCCCGTGCCGCTGGTAGGCCGTGTTTCCATGGACCTGACGACATTCGATGT
Source organism: Acetobacteraceae bacterium (assembly GCA_035535035.1). Taxonomy (GTDB): domain Bacteria; phylum Pseudomonadota; class Alphaproteobacteria; order Acetobacterales; family Acetobacteraceae; genus JASHVB01. Next base: position 4,723 of record DATLQW010000099.1, on the reverse strand, counting down.
AACCGACACTCCCGCGGCACAGCCGGGACACTGGCTGGAGTTGCTGGGACCGACGCAGACGCCGGACAACGTCGCGCGGGCGGCCGGCACCAACGGCTACGAGGTGCTGACCTCGCTCGGCCGCCGTTTCCAGCGCATCTACCACCCCGCGTGAACCGGTTCCTCGACTTCCTGGCGGCGATCGGCCGCGGCGTAATCGGCGCCGCCCGCGGCACCGGCGCCGTGGCGATATTCGGCGGTGCCGGGCTGTCGCATGTCGTGCGCCCGCCCTTCTTCGCCCGGCTGTTCGGCCGCGCCCTGCTGGAGATCGGCTATTTCAGCCTGCCGGTGGTGGCACTCACCGCGGTGTTCACCGGCATGGTGCTTGCGTTGCAGTCGTTCACCGGCTTTTCGCGCTACTCCGCGCAGAGCGCCGTTCCCAACATCGTGGTGCTCTCGATCACCCGCGAGCTCGGGCCGGTGCTGGCCGGGCTGATGGTGGCGGGCCGCGTCGGTGCCGCGATGGCCGCCGAACTCGGCACCATGCGGGTCACCGACCAGATCGACGCGCTCGCCACCCTGTCCACCAACCCGATGAAATATCTGGTGGTGCCGCGCCTGCTGGCGGGGGTCATCGCCCTTCCGGCGCTGGTGCTGGTGGCCGACGTGCTCGGCGTGCTGGGCGGGTTCATCGTCTCGACCCTGAAGCTCGGGTTCAACCCCGAGACCTACCTGACCAACACGATGAATTTCATGCAAACCGGCGACGTGGTCTCCGGGCTGGTGAAGGCGGCGGTGTTCGGCTTCATCATCGCGCTGATGGGCTGCTACCAGGGCTACAACAGCCGGGGCGGCGCGCAGGGCGTGGGCGCCGCCACCACCGGCGCCGTGGTCAGCGCCTCCATCCTGATCCTGGCATTCGACTACGTGCTGACCGAGATGTTCTTCGCCCGGTGAAGCAGGGCAGGCCAGCGGCGCCGCGTCTGCACGAAGCATTAACCAAACCGCCGCACTATCGTCAGCCGCAACGCATGGACGCGCTGGCGTGGATGCTGGTCCGACCTATCGAGAGCAGATCCGGCTCCCCGAGGCAGAGCTCGGCGAGATGTTCCGGCGGCATGACCTGTTCCGGAACTCCCGTCCGGGCGGGCGCCGCGCCGTGCTCACCGGCGTGGACCTGTCCGGCCGAGACCTGGCCGGGCAGGACCTGTCGCATGCCGATTTCACCGGCGCGTCGTTCAATGGCGCCCACCTCGCCGGCTGCCGGTTCGACTGCGCGACGCTGTTCGCATGCGACTTCCGCCAGGCCAACCTGGAGAACGCGAGCCTGATCCGGGCCGACCTGCGCGGTTGCCATTTCGCCGGCGCCATTCTGGTCGGCGCCAACCTGTTCTCGGCCGATCTGCGTGAGGGCATGCATGTCTCGCGCGACCGTAAAGGCGAATTCCACACGCTGACCCCCGGGGCATGCAATCCCACCGCGATCTCGGGCGCAGACTTCTCCGGCGCCAACCTGACCAATGCAAGCCTGTCGGGCGCCATCGCCATCAAGACCGACTTCTCCGACGCCATCATGCGCGGCTGCAAGCTGACCCGCGCGCGCGTCCAGGGCGCCAATTTCACCGGCTGTGACCTGGCGGGCGCCGATTTCGGCCAGGCCGACACCCGCGGCGCCTGCTTTCGCGGCGCGGTGCTGGCGGGCACGAATTTCACCTACGCCGACATCGCCGGCGCCGACATGCGGGACACCCTGTCCGACGCGCCCGGCGGCCGGCTGATCGCCGAACTGGAGCTCGGCCTGGACGAACTGCTGCGCCGGCACGTCGCCTTCATCGGCAGCAACGGCGCCGAGGGCGCGCCGCTCGACCTGAGCGGCTTCGACCTGCGCAACAGCGCATCGCTGGCCGGCGCCTGCCTGACCATGGCGACCGCGCGGCGCGCGGTGTTCTACGGCCTGGACCTGTCGCGCGCCGCGTTGCAGGCGGCCAAGTGTGCCAAGGCCGATTTCCGCGACTGCGGCCTGGACGAGGCCGACATGCGCGGCATCGACCTGGCCGGTGCCAGGCTGAACAACGCTTCGCTGCGCAATGCCGATTTGCGCTCGCTCAGGCTCGGCGAGGGACGGGAGATCCACGCCGACCTGTCCGGGGCCCGGCTGCGGCACGCCAACCTCGCCGGGGCCCGGCTGAACGGAGCGTTGCTGGACGGCGCCGACCTGTCCTGCGCCGACCTGACGGGGGTCGATCTCGCCGGCGTCGTGCTGGACGGCACCAGACTGTTCGCCTGCAAGCTGTCGCCGGCACAGCGCGCCACCGCGGCCGCCTCCGGCGCCGTGCTCGGGGGGTAGCCGCGGATGGCGGGCAACGCGCCAGGCCGCGAGCATGCCGCCCGGCCAGGACGCTTGGTGATGCGGCAAACGGTGGTAGAAAGCGGCCAGCAGGCTTTCGAGCAATACGGTGAAGGCGGCCATGGACCACCCCCGGGCGACGGACGATCCGGCCCGGATTCGGCACGCGCAGACGCGAACGCAAGCAGCTTCGCGTGGCCGATGAGGTGCGTTATATCCAGCGTCGCGCGGCTGCGCGCGATGGGCGGGTCGTTGCCATCGGCCAGCTTGTCCTGTTCTCGACCGAGAGCGGCGATGCGTGGGTGCTCGACCCTGGCGACCGCCTCGCCGCACGGGTCGCCCGCGACGGTGCGCCCGAACCAATCGACATCGAGGAAAGCGATGCGACCTTCGCCATCGCGTGGCCCGGCGAATACCGCGTCGAGGGCCCGGCCTTCGTTTACGTCGATCGCCTCACCCGCCGCGGCTCGACCATTTTCGGATACCCGACACAATTGCTCAACGCCGCCGGCAAATCCTGAAAGTCGAGCTTGTGTCGCGCGGCAACTACGTCGTGCGGTAACGATCCGTCCCTGCCGCGTCGGTCTCCAGTGCCAGCGCGCCGGCACCCAGCATGTGGTTGACATGCGCCAGCACTTCGCCGAACGCGAAGCCGGTCTGGTGCTCGTCCAGTTCGCGATCGAAGATGAGCGGGACCAACGCCGCTACCGACAGCGGATGCTGCCGGCACGCATCGGCGATCATGCCGCAGCGCTGGGCGTGATGCTCGATCAGCGCGCCGATCCGCGTGTGCAGACCATAGAACGGCAGCCCGTGCCCCGGCAGCACCAGCATGTCGCCCGGCACGGAATCGCGCAAAGCGCGCAGCGAGTGCAGATAGATACCCAGCGCATCGAGGTCCGGCTCCATCGCATGCACGCTGACGTTCGGCGAGATGCGCGCGATCACCTGGTCGGCCGCGAAGAACAGTTTTTCGTCCGGTTGCACCAGCATTGCCTGTTCCAGCGCGTGGCCACCTCCGGTGAGCACCTGGAATCGCCGCGCGCCGATCGACAACGCATCGCCGTGCTGGATGCGATGATAGCTGGTCGGCACGCCCGAGGTGCGCCGCAGGTATTCGTGGCCGCGGCCGAGCACCAGTTCGGTGACCTCCGGCGACAGGCCATGGCGGCGATAGAACGGCCGGCCCATCTCGGCGCCGAGGTCGCCGGGCGCGTATTGCAGCGCCAGGCTGTAAAGGTATTCCGGGCGCGGCATCGACAAAGGCAGGCCGAAGCGCGATGCGAGCCAGCCGGCGAGGCCGACATGGTCGGGATGGTAGTGCGTCACGATCATTTGAGTCAGGCGCTGCCCGGCCAGGGGCCCGGCGAGGATCGCGTCCCAGGCCGCCCGGCACGCCGCGGTGGCCAGGCCGGTATCGAGCACCGCCCAGCCGCCGGTGTCCTCGATGAGGTAGATGTTCACGTGGTCGAGCCGGTAGGGCAGCGGCAGGCGGAACCACAGCACCCCTGGCGCGATGGGAGTCACGGTGCCGGGCGCGGGCGGTTGGGGATGTGGGAAGACGAGGGCGGAGGCGACGGTGTCCATGCCGGGGGGTTTAGCGCGCGACGCCGGGCGGCGCGAGGCCGGCCGGGTGCCGATTCCGGGAGCAAGGTGCCGCCCGGCGGCCATGCACGCCCGAAGATTGCTACGCCGCCGCACGGGCAAACCACCAACAACAACCCGACCCGTTCGGCTCCAGAGCAACGGGGACCGCGCCAGGGTGGGCACCGCGGCCTGGCTGCGCCGATGGGGGCAGGCACACCGAGGTCGTGGCGGGTTTCACGCCATTTTCCAGGACGATCCCCCTGCCCGCGGTACCGCAGCGGTTGACAGAATCGGGTGATTCATGTTAGATATTAATAATAATATAGGATGCCCGACCGTGGACGATGACAGCCCGTTCGGCTACGACTCACTGAAGTTACGAGCGATCTTCGTCCCCGAGGGCAATCCGGACACTATCGCGGCGGCCGATGTCACCGATTGGGGACGCGGATGGCAGGCTTGGGCCGCGAAGCGGACCAAGGGCCATTAGCCGGATGGGCGTGCCGCAAGGCGGCGTCATCAGTCCGTTGGTCGCGAACCTCACCATGAACCGCTTCCTGAAATACTGGCGCCGGAGCGGCAAGGGGGAAGCCTGGGACGCGCACATCATCAACTATGCGGACGACTTCGTCAGTCCGGCAGACGCCTTCCGGGACATCAGTCCGCTTCGCGGCCTGATTCTCAGCCGGGGCTATGCGGCCGAGGCGCTGGCGTGGACGGACCGGGTGATGACGCGCTTGGGACTGACCCTGAACCGGACGAAGACCCGGCTGTGCGATGCACGGCAGGACCGGTTCGACTTCCTGGGTT